>DASZQT010000157.1:0-2914 GCA_035549515.1 Pseudolabrys sp.
AGGCTGAGGGCTATGCGCAATATGTCGGCGAGGCGGCCTGACGATGGCTGAGGTTACTCCGATCAAGACTCCCGCTGAACAGGCGCTCGCCAGCGCCTATGCGGGCGCGCGCGACAGGCTGCCGGGCGAAGGCGCGGTCGCGGCTTTGCGCGCGGAGGCGTTCCGCGCGTTCGAGGCGCGCGGGCTGCCGCATCGGCGCGTTGAGGAATGGAAATACACCGATCTGCGCGCGCTCATGCGCGATCTCTATCCGCTGGCCGCGCCGCCCGATGCCGCCGCCAAGGCGCGCGTCAATAAGGCGGGCCAGGTGCTCGCGGGCGTCGATTGCCGGCGGCTCGTGTTCGTCGACGGCGCTTTCGTGCCGGAATTGTCGGACCTTACGCCGGAAGCCGGTGTCAGCATCGGCTCGCTGGCCGAGGCGCTCGCCAAGGGCGATGCGCTGGTGGCGTCTCATGTCGGCAAAACCTTCGGCACTGAAGACGTGGCCGTGGCGCTCAACACGGCGCTGATGGGCGATGGCGCGGTGATCCGCGTTGCGGCCGGCGCGCAGGTCAAGCGGCCGATCCATCTCGTTTTTGCGGCCGGCTCCGACAGGCCGAGCTCGGTGTTTACGCGCTCGCTGATCGTGGTGGAGCAAGGCGCCCGCATCACGGTCGTCGATGAGCACGAGAGCGGCGCGTCCCAGGTGAACGCGGCGCTTGAGCTTGTAGTCGGCGACGAGGCCGAGGTCGAATACCTGAAATTGACGCGGGGCGGTGCGCTGCATGTCGCCAGCTTGCTCGTCTCGGTCGGCGCGAAAGCACACTTCAACAGCTTCGCATTCACGCGCGACAGCGCGGTGGTGCGCAACCAGAATTTCATCCGCTTCGCGGGCGAGCGCACCGAAGGCGGCATTCGCGGCGTCAACCTGCTGCGTGGCACCGAGCATGTCGACACCACGCTGCTGATCGACCATGCCAAGGGCCATTGCGTCAGCCGCGAGCAATTCCGCACCGTGCTCGACGACGAAGGCCACGGCGTGTTCCAGGGCAAGATCGTGGTCGAGCCGCATGCGCAGAAGACCGACGCGAAAATGATGACGCGCGCGTTGCTGCTCACCGACCGCGCCGAGGCCGACAACAAACCGGAATTGGAAATCTTCGCTGACGACGTGGTCTGCGGTCATGGCGCGACCGCCGGCGCGCTCGACCCGGGTCTCAAATTCTATTTGATGTCGCGCGGCATATCGGAGCACGAGGCGGAAGCCTTGCTGATCCAGGCCTTCATCGGCGAGACAGTCGAGGAGATCGCGCACGAGGGCATTCGCGAAGCGGTGATGGCGGCGGCGATCGAATGGTTGGGTAAGAGAAAGTGACCATGCACCCTGCGGTCATGAACGGCAGCTATGACGTCGCCCGCATCCGGGAGGATTTCCCGGCGCTGGCGATGCGGGTCTATGGCAAGCCGCTCGTCTATCTCGACAACGCGGCGTCGGCGCAGAAGCCGATTGCCGTGCTCGAGCGCCTGCAAAAGGCCTACACGTCCGAATACGCCAATGTGCATCGCGGCCTGCATTTCCTCGCCAACGAGGCGACCGAGGCCTATGAGGGCGCGCGTGAGAAGCTGCGCGCGTTCCTGGGCGCCGGTCGCAGTGAAGAGATTATTTTCACCCGCAATGCCACCGAGGCGGTGAATCTCGTCGCCTACACGTTCGGCCGCGAGCGTATCAAAGAAGGCGACGAGATCGTGCTCTCGATCATGGAGCACCATTCCAACATCGTGCCCTGGCACTTCCTGCGCGAGCGCTATGGCGCGGTCATCAAATGGGCGCCGGTCGACGACGAGGGCAATTTCCTCCTCGACGAGTTCGAGAAGCTGCTGTCGCCGCGCACCAAGATGGTGGCGATCACGCAGATGTCGAATGCGCTCGGCACGGCGGTGCCGGTGAAAGAGGTGGTGAAGCTCGCGCATGCGCGCGGCATTCCGGTGCTGGTCGACGGCGCGCAGGGCGCGGTGCACCTGGACGTGGATGTGCGCGATCTCGATTGCGATTTCTACGTCTGCACCGGCCACAAGCTCTATGGCCCCACCGGCATCGGCGTGCTCTACGGCAAATATGAGCATCTGGCCGCCATGCCGCCCTTCAACGGCGGCGGCGAGATGATCATGGATGTGACGAAGGACGGCGTCACCTATGGCGAACCGCCCTATCGCTTCGAGGCCGGCACGCCCGCCATCGTGCAGGCGATCGGGCTGGGCGCGGCCATCGACTACATCAATTCGGTCGGTAAACCGCGCATCCGCGCGCACGAGAACGCACTTTTGGACTACGCACACGAGAAGCTCGGCGCGATTAATTCGCTGCGCATCGTGGGGCAGGCCAAGGGCAAGGGGCCGATCGTCTCGTTCGAGATGAAGGGCGCCCATCCGCACGATGTTGCCACCATCATCGATCGTTCCGGCGTCGCGGTACGCGCCGGCACGCATTGCGTGATGCCGCTGCTGGCGCGCTTCGGGTTGACTGCCACCTGCCGCGCGTCGTTTGCCATGTACAACACCAAGGACGAAGTGGACGCGCTCGCCGCGTCGCTCGTCAAGGCGCAGGAATTCTTCGCATGACCGAAGACACGCCCACAGTTGCCAACGCGCCGGATCAGGCGGTGCCCGCGAGCGAACGGCCGGCGGAGAATGCCGCGGTGAGCGGCTCGTCCGCGCTGCCCGCTGAAGAACTGACGCAGCTTACCGACGGTATCATTTCCGCGCTCAAGACCGTCTACGATCCGGAGATCCCGGCCGACATCTACGAGCTCGGCCTGATCTACAAGGTCGACATTGGGGACGACCGCGCGGTGGCGATCGACATGTCGCTCACCTCGCCCAATTGCCCGTCGGCGCAGGAACTGCCGATCATGGTGGAGAACGCGGTCTCCAGCGT
>DASZQT010000158.1:0-7766 GCA_035549515.1 Pseudolabrys sp.
GGACGCGCTCGACCAGATCGGCGAGACGGTGATCGAGGCGGTGCGCGCCTATTTCGGTGAGAGTCACAATCGCGGCATTGTCGAGCGGCTGACCAAAGAGGTGACGATCCTCGATGTCGAGAAGCCGAAGCAGGACACCGCCATCGCCGGCAAGACGGTGGTGTTCACCGGCTCGCTCGAAAAGATGACGCGCGAGGAAGCGAAAGCCATGGCCGAGCGACTGGGCGCGAAGGCCGCCGGCTCGGTGTCGAAGAAAACCGACTACGTGGTCGCCGGCCCCGGCGCGGGCTCGAAGCTGGCGGAGGCCAGGAAGCTCGGCATTACGGTGCTGACCGAGGACGAGTGGTTGAAGATGGTGGGCGGGTGATGGCCTCGTGTCCCGGACGCGGTGCAGCGCGCAGCGGTGCACCGCTGATCCGGGACCGTTTCAGATATAGGAGCCTGTGATGGTCCCGGGTCTGCAGCGCACCACTTCGCTGCGCTGCGTGCTGCGCTGCGCCCGGGACACGCACCGCTAAACCGGCCGCGTCACCTTTTCCAGCCAGCGTCGTGTCTCGGCATCGACCAGCGGACCGATGATCTCGTTGACGCGCGCGTGATAGCTGTCGAGCCAATGCCGCTCCTTCGCGGTGAGCATGCGGGTGTCGATCAGGCGGCGGTCGATCGGCGCCAGCGTCAGCGTCTCGAATGCGTTGAGCGGCTTCTCGGCGCCGGCCGGCTCGGGCGCGGCAATCGTCAGCACCAGGTTCTCGATGCGGATGCCATAGGCGGCCGTTTTGTAATAGCCCGGCTCGTTCGACAGGATCATGCCACGCCGCAGCGCCACCGTGCCGAGTTTGGAAATGCGCGCGGGCCCTTCGTGCACCGACAGGTAACTGCCGACGCCATGGCCGGTGCCGTGGTCGAAATCGAGCCCGGCCTGCCAGAGCGAAATGCGAGCGAGCGGATCGAGCTGCGCGCCGCTGGTGTTCTCCGGAAACAGCGCGGTGGCAATCGCGATGTGGCCTTTCAGCACACGCGTGAAGCGATCGCGCATTTCTTCGCTCGGCGTTCCGATCACCACGGTGCGCGTGATGTCGGTGGTGCCGTCTTCGTACTGGGCGCCGGAATCGATCAGGAACAATTCGTTCATGCCGAGCTTCCGGTTGCTCTCGCGCGTCACCCGGTAATGCACGATGGCGCCGTTCGGCCCCGCGCCGGCGATGGTCGGGAACGAGACGTCCTTCAACAGGCCGGTCTCGCGCCGGAAGCTCTCGAGCGCCGCCACCGCGTCGATTTCCGTCAAGGCGCCCTTCGGCGCCTCGCGTTCGAGCCAGGCGAGGAAGCGCGTCACCGCCGCTCCGTCGCGGTGGTGCGCGGCGCGCGCACCCGCGATCTCGGCGTGGTTCTTCACCGACTTCATCAGCGCGATCGGATCGGCGCCGCGCACCGGCTTGCCGCCGTGCTCGGCAATCAGCCGGGTCAGCGCATCGGCCGCGCTCGCCTGGTCGAGCCGCACGGTCTCGCCCTTGAGCGCGGTGAGATCGCGCGCGAGTTCGTCGGGTGTGCGGAGGTCGGCGAATTCTTCAAGCGCATGGCGTGCCGCATTGTCGAGCTTGCCGCCGTCGACATAAAGCCGTGGCCGGCCTTCTTTCGGGATGAGCGCAAAGGCGAGCGCCAGCGGCGTATGCGCGATGTCGGAGCCACGGATGTTGAAGGCCCAGGCGACGTTCTGTGGGTCGGACACCACCAGCGCGTCGGCGCGCAGCTTGGCCAGTTCGGCGCGGATGCGCGCGAGCTTGTCGGATGCGCTTTCTCCGGCGAGCGCAATGTCGCGCAACACGACCGGACCGGCCGGCGGCGCGGGGCGGTCGCGCCATAAGGCGTCGATCGGATTGCCGTCGACCGCGATGAGCTCGGCGCCGGCCGTCGCGCAGGCCTTGCGCAGTTTCTCCACGCCGTCACTTGTGTGCAGCCACGGATCGTAGCCGAGCCGCGCGCCCGGTTTCAGGTTCTGCGCGAGCCACCGGTCCGGCGGGTTCTCCACCAAATGCTCGATGGCAAACACGCTTTGATCGATCTGTGCGGCGGCCTGCACGGTGTAGCGCCCATCGACGAACACGGCCGCCTTGTCGTTCAGCACCGCGGCGAAGCCGGCCGATCCGGTGAAGCCGGTGAGCCAGGCGAGGCGCTCCTCGCTCGCCGGCAGATATTCGTTCTGCTGGCGGTCGGCGCGCGGCACCGCGAAACCGTCGAGTCCGCGGCGCGCGAGTTCGCCGCGCAAAGCCGCGACGCGGGAAGCGCTCTGCGCGCGCTCGCTCGAATCCTCGAAAGTCTGGAAGCGGGCCTCGAACATGGATAGCACCATACCCTTCTTCTCTTGGCCGGCAATCGGGGCCATTTATGCGGTCAGCCGCGCCCGCGCCTCAAGACCAGCGTCATCCAGCCGTCGACAGGGAAGCGTTTCTCGAGCGTCAGCCCTTGCGCGCGGTAGACCGCGAGCGCCGCATTGGCGTGCGCGGGCAACAGGCCCGACAGGACCACGCGGCCGCCCGGCGCGACCAGGCGGCAAAGCGACACCGCCATGCGCGTGAGCGGTCCGAGCAGAATATTGGCGAAGATGAGATCGTAAGGCCCGCGCGCGGTCAGCGCGCGCGTCTTGGCGCCGGCGGCATGGACGAACGTGATGGCCGGAGTTTTGTTGAGCCGCGCATTATTGCGCGCCGATGCAACCGCGAGCGGATCGATGTCGCTGGCGATTGCGCGGCAATGCAGGCGCTTCACCGCGCCGATCGCGAGCACGCCCGAGCCGGTGCCGACGTCGAGGATGTTCTTTTTATCCCTCCCTCGCTTGCGGGGGAGGGTTGCGGCGAGCGCAAGCGAGCGGCCGGGTGGGGGCTTCGGGGTACTTGACCCCACCCCGCCGTGCTGCGCGCGCCGACCCTCCCCTTTCAGGGGAGGGATAACAAACCGCTTCGCCAGATCGTCCAGCGCCAAGAGACACCCGCGCGTGGTGCCGTGATGACCTGTGCCGAAGGCTAGCGCGGCCTCGATCTCGATGGCGAGGTCGTTGGCCTTCACGTGCGCGCGGTCATGCGCGCCATGCACGAGGAAGCGGCCGGCGCGCACCGGCTTCAGGCCGGCCAGGCTTTCGGCCACCCAGTCGCGCGTCGCCACCGTTTCGAAGGTCAGCGCATCGGCCGCCGTTCCGCCGGCGGCAAGCCGCACCAGGTCACGCAGGGCCTCTTCGTCGGGCGGCGCGCGAAAATGGATCGCCACCTGCCATTGCCCCTTGTCGTCCTCGAAGGCGGCGCAGGCGGTGTCGTTGGCCTCGAGGCTCTCGCCCAGGTAATTGGCGATGCAGCGGGCGGTCTTTTCGTCGCAGGGGACGCGGGCGACGGTGGTGGGGGCATTCATGCTGCAACTTTTAGCCGTTTGCGCACGCGCGTGCGATGGCTATGTAACAGCGCGACCGGCGCGCCTCGCGGTGCAGCCGGAGGGGATTTGCGGAACCACCAGACATCTGTTGCGTTGCACAAATTTACTTGCTGCGCTGCACCATTTGCGCTATAGAGAACGTCATGAGTGAAAGAAACGAAATGAGCAAGAAGAAGACTCAAGGCTGGCAAACCAAGTACGGCCCGCGGCGCGTGCGTAACGAGGCACCGACGCTGGAGGAGGCGTTCGTGGCCGCCGAGGGCCTGTCCGACAAGATCGACGAACAGGCGGAGATCGCGGCCGCCCTCATGGGCATGCCGGCCGATCAGGTGCGCGCGGAATTGCAAAAGCGCGCCACGCCGAGCCGGCTCACGCTCAAGCCGGCCGCCCGCACCGCCGTGTTCACGGGTTCATCCTCGGCGCCGCGCGCGGTGGTGGTCGAGCGCAAGCCGACGCGCCGCGTCGCCACCGGCGTCACCCGCAGCTTCCGCGTCGCCCCGTAAGGCTCGCCGCGCGCACGTTCAGTGCCGCTTGAAATACTGAATCTCGCGTTCGTGCTTTTGCGCTGCTTTCTTGGTGCCGAAGGTGCCGAGATTGCGGCGCTTGCCGGTTCGCGGGTTCTTCTTGCGCGAATAGAGCCGGTACTTGCCGCTGGCGAGCTTGCGGATCATTGAGCGCTTTCTTCCCGCGCCTCACCAGCCGAACGGGAAGGGCGCCGGACGCGGTGCCGCGTAATAGGGGCGCGCGGCGTAGACCTGCGCATCTTGATTATCGTCGGCCTGCCGAGTCCGACCGTAAACGGGTTGGCCGTCCGGGTAATAGGCAGGCGGGTCGCCTTGATAATATGTCCGCCGGCTGTTGCGATCGTACGAAGGCTGCCGGTCCTGCTGATAGGTCGGTTGGGTTTGGTAATAGGACGGCTGGTGGCTCTGATAATAGGGAGACTGCGCGCCCTGATAGGGATAGGGCTGCTGGCTCTGATAGGCGTAAGGCTGCGCGCGGGTCGCGACCTGGGCCTGCCCGCTATCCTCGTAATAGGAGCCGTCGCTATTGTAGACGCGCCGATAGCTCGGGAGCCGCCGCGCCACGGCCGCGCCGCCGGCACCCGGGATCTCGCCCGCGATCACGACCTTGGTGTTGGCCATCTTCTGCTCTTTCACCAGATCCCACAAAATCGCGGCGTGCTCGCGCGATAGCCGCACGCAGCCATGCGACACCGCTTTGCCGAGATTCTTGGTCTCGAAGGTGCCGTGGATCGCGTTGCCCTTCATGGTGAAAAAGATCGAATAGGGCATGGGCGCATCGTCCCATTCGCGGCTGAAGTGGTCCTTGTCCATCCGGAATGGCTTGAACTCGCCGTTCGGTGTGTCGTAGCCGCGCCCGCCGCTCGACACCGGCCAGACATAGCGCGGCACGCCGTCGACCGTGACGGTCATCTGCTGGGTCGACTTGTCGATATTCACGAGCAGATCGGCTTTCGCCGTTTGGCTGAACGCGAGTGCCGTGAGCGTTGCGGCGAACAAGAGCGCTTGGCGGCGGACACACATGGCATCGACTCCCGTCTCGGATACCTCCGAGCATAACCCGCGCGATGGCGCCTTTAAGGCGGCTCGCGGTTATTTCAATGCGCGGGGAGGCGGAGCGTTCCGTGCGATGCACGCTCTCAATTGCCGAGAAGAAAGGCGCCTCGAATATGGCTCATGCGCGCCGCAATTTGCTTTTCTTTCCGCCGCCGCAACCATGGGCAAGCGCGCGGCGAAACGAAAAACCCTCACATGATAGGCTTGCCGCGGATGTCGATCGCCTTCTCGATCTTGACCAACGCGCCGATGCCGGCATCTGCGCCGACATGGGTCTGCTCGCGCGGCAACAACATGGAAAAAATCTTGTCGTGCACCGGCCCCGTCTCGTGCAACTCAACCGCGCCGTAGAGGCGCAGGAAGCCCGATTCGAGCACGCCGTCGCGCTGCGCCTTGAAATTGGCGTACATGATGCACACGCGCCTGTCGTGGCCGAGATTTTCCAGCACCTGGCGCTTCGAGCGCTCCCACCAGGCGAGGTGTTCGTCATCATAAACGATCATCGAGCCCTTCGGCGTGATGTTGGGGCCGAGCAGCCCAGAAGTCGCGACCAGGCAGGGATAGCCGTCGTCCCAGGCATTGCGGATGAGCGTCTTGATCGTGTCGGAAAGGGGCATGGTGGTGAGATCCTGGCGGGGAAATCCGGGCGGGAAGCGCCCTAATTGAAACAAAGTCGCGCGACGAAGCTAGCACTATCTACAGGCCGTTCGGCTAGGAGACCACAGCCGGCGGGGGAGGGGGCGAATGGCCAACGCACATGTCAAATGGGGATTGCGGCTCGCCGGAGCCGCGTTGTGGTCGGGCGCGACGTTCGCGCCCGCGCAGGCCGGCAATGTGCCCGGCACGACATGCCCGACCTTCAAAGCCGACACCTGGTTTCACGCCGATGTGAGCAAGCTGCCGGTGCATGCGCGCAGCGCGCAGTGGATGTCGCACATGTCGCCGAGCTTCAAGCTGCATCCGGACTTCGGACCGTCCTACGGCGCGCAGCCCGCGCCCTATGGCATTCCGATCACCGTGGTTGCCGGCAGCCATCCCAAGGTGACGGTGAAATTCCAATATGCCAGCGAGAGCGATCCCGGCCCTTATCCGCTCGGCGCCGACACCCAGGTCGAAGGCGGCCAGTATAAGTCGGGCGACCGCCACACCGTGGTGGTCGATCGCGACGCCTGCAAGCTGTACGAGACCTGGGCCACCAGCAGGAAAGGCAATGCCTGGTCGGCCGGCAGCGGCGCGATCTGGGACCTGAACAGCTATAAGCTGCGGCCGAACGGCTGGACCTCCGCCGACGCCGCCGGCCTGCCGATCCTGCCCGGGCTGTTGGGCTATGACGAGGTCGCCGCCCACAAGGTCGACCATGCCATCCGCTTCACCACCGACGTCACCGACGAACGCTATGTCTGGCCGGCGCGCCATCAGGCCGGCTCGCTCAGGAACCAGGCCTATCCGCCGATGGGCGCGCGCTTCCGGCTGAAGGCGTCCTACCGCATCGCCTCGACCTTGCGCGCCGACACCCGCGCGGTGCTCACCGCGATGAAGAAATACGGCCTGTTCCTCGCCGACAACGGCACGCCCTGGTATTTCCAGGGCACCGCCGATACGCGCTGGCCGAGTGCGCTGCTCGACGAACTCAAGAAAGTGCCGGCCTCGGCCTTCGAGGCGGTGGATACCTCGTCGCTGATGATCTCGTCTGGCAGTATGAAGGTGAAGTAGAGGTGAGCTTGTTGCCGCGCGGCCTCGTTCCCCGGACGCGGTGCAGCACGAGCCATAAGCGCGCCTTCGACGCGCTATGGCGAAGTGGTGCACCGCAGATCCGGGGTCGTTCCAGTCTAGGAATTTGTAACGGTCCCGGGTCTGCAGCGCACCGCTAAGACGCGCTGCGCTGCGCCCGGGACACGAGGCCTCAATTCCCCAGTTCCAGCACCCAATACACGCGCCCATTGTCCGCCGTGGCGGAGGCGAGCCCGTAGCGCGTGATGCCTTTCATCAGCATGTTGGCGCGGTGGCCGGGCGACTTCGCCCACATGCGATAGGCGCAAGGCGCATCGCGGCAGCCATACAGCACATTCTCCGCCGCCATGGTCGAGATCATGCCCATGCGCTCGCGGAAGCCGTTGTGATCGAGATGATTGCGGCGCGCGAGATCGTGCGCATGCTCGTAAGCCGCGCCGGCGAGCAGCGCGCTGTGCTTGAGCGCCGGCAGCCGGTGCTCCTTGCGGAACGAATTGAGGTCGAGCGCCAGCGCGGGCGTGGCCAGCAGAGCGAGCGTCACGACAACGGACAGGCGCACCGGCAGCCGCATGATCTCTTCCCCCGCATCGGCGCGCGGCAGGTTCAACCGCCGGCGCCGCCCTGCCATGCACAATAGCGGATCGCCTCGCGCGTTAAATCGCGCGCGGGCGGCTTCGCCCGGCATGGTTAAGCCTGCGGCCGATACCGTGCGCCCGCCAAATGCTCTATCCTCGGCCGTTCAAACCGAAAGCGAGTCTTATGCCGTCCGAGCCCGTGATCGAAGGATATGCCATCGTCTCCGCGGACGGCATGCTCGCCGATGCCGGAGGCGTGATGCCGCAGGGGCTCATGTTCGAGGCCGACCAGCGCTTCTTCGAGCGCGGGCTTAACGCCGTCGATCTCGTCGTGCACGGCCGCCATTCGCGCGAAGACCACCCGCGCTCGGGAGAGCGCCGCCGCTTGATCCTGACGCGGCATGGCGGCGGTCTCGAGCAGGAAAGCGACCAGCCGGAAGTGTTCGTTTGGAATCCGGCGCTG
>DASZQT010000159.1:0-20930 GCA_035549515.1 Pseudolabrys sp.
CGCGCCGGCGGCGTCTATCTGTGGGAGAGCCGCGCGGCGGCGGAAGCGGTCTATAACGGCGAATGGAAAGCGCGCGTCGAGCAGGTCTACGGCTCCACGCCGCAGATCATGTGGTTCGACACGCCGGTGATCGTCGACAACCAAGCGGGCTCAACTACACCAAAGGCGGCCTAGAGCGGTTCAGGTTCACTCGGACTCGTCATGCGCGGGCTTGACCCGCGCATCCATCGAAAAAGAATGAGTCTCTTCAAGAGGATGGATTGTCGGGTCAAGCCCGGCAATGACGGATCGCTTCCGTCAAAAGCGAATGACTCCAGTTCGCGTTCATTGTTGCCGTCGACGCGGCAAAGTTGTTTTGCGCGCAAAGCGTTTGCATAAAGCGTATCAGCGACTTAGCGCTTGCCGACTCATGCGGCGGCGTGCAGCTTTCCGCGCGCAATAGAGCAACGACCAAGTAACACGACGAGCGCGTGGAAAACGAACAGCCGCCGCAAGAGCCACCCACACCCCGCGTCGAATTCGATGCGCCCGATCTGGCGGCGCGCATCGAGGCGCTCACGCAATACGAGCTCGACCGTCTGCCGTTCGGCGTCATCCTCATCGACCGCGACGGCACCGTGCTGTTCTACAGCGAGACCGAGGCGCGCCAATCGGGCTATGGCGGCTCGCCGCTCGGGCAGAACCTGTTCGCGATCTCGTCCTGCATGGCCTCCGGCGATTTCCGCGGCCGCATCCTGCGCGCCGCGGAGAAGGGTCCGGTCGATCTCGAATTCGGCTGGCCCGGCGACTTCGGCGACGCCAAACGCGAATTGCGCATCCGCGTGCAGTCGTCGCTTCGGCGCGGCTTCTGGATCTTCATCGAGCGCGACGCCAGCGCCGCGCGCTAGCAACGATCTCCATGGCCCGCGCTTGCGGACGGCTCGTCCGGCATGAAGGGCGAAAGGCCGTGCGCGACAAATGCGCACGGTCGGCGCTCGCGCGACTGCTGCGGCGCAACCTGAGCCACGCGCTGCTGAGCGGCATTCGATATTTTTTGAATTTCGCGCGCCATCGGTATCGCTATCGGCATGCATTCGACGGGCGCCACTGCTGCATTGCGAAGAAATGGATGAGGCTTCCCGCAACTAAGACTATTGTCGTAGAGGCAGCTAACAATTCTCAGTCTAAAAATAATTTTCTCTAGGTGGTTTTTTGTGCGTCGTGGCCGCGCGCGGCCGACGCGCTGCAACAAGCAACGAGCGGGGTGACGATCCAGCGCGTTTGCGCGCGACGAAAGAAGCATTGACGAAATGCCTATCGGCAAACGCAATGGCACTTGGAGGCTCGAAGCGATCGGCGCGTCTCCGACGCGATGACGCAAGCCTCGCTTTGGCGATTGGCCGGCTTGCGCCATCGCTGCGGAAGACAGCGACCGGCGTCATTGGGCTGCCGGGTAAACGGATCAATTCGGGGGCAACTCGGATGATTCATCAACGGAGGAACGACCATGCATGACGATCACAACAACCTCGCCGGCGTTTCGCGCCGCGCATTGCTTCAGGCCGGTGCCGGTCTTGCCGGCGCCGTGGTGCTGCCCGGCGGCATGATGATGCCCGCCTTCGCGGCCAACGAGCCTGCGATGGGCACCTGGCCGGCGGGCTCGCAGGGCGCGACGGTCTCGATCGGCGCCGCGGTGCCGCGCACCGGCGCCTATGCGGCGCAGGGCGAAGACGAGCTCAAGGGCATGCAGCTTGCCGTCGAGCACATCAACGAAGGCCACCCGCTCATCAAGAAGATCGCGCCCAAAGTCACCAAGGGCGTGCTCGGCAAGCAGGTGAACCTGGTGGTCGCCGACTCGGGCGCCAAGCCGAACGACGCGGTGCAGGCCGAGCAGCGCTTCATCAACGACAATAAGATCATTGCGATGACCGGCTCGACCTCCTCGGCGGTCGCGGTCGCGCTCAACAAGTTCGCCCAGCGCGAGAAGATTCT
Source organism: Pseudolabrys sp. (assembly GCA_035549515.1). GTDB lineage: Bacteria > Pseudomonadota > Alphaproteobacteria > Rhizobiales > Xanthobacteraceae > Pseudolabrys. The sequence goes on from DASZQT010000159.1 coordinate 1,972, forward strand.
CTATCTGGTCGCGATCTCCGGCTCCAACGACACCACCGGCAAGGACTGCGCGCGCTATTCGTTCCGCCAGTGCTTCTACGGCGAGACGGCGGCCAACGCGATCGGCCCGGTGCTGGTCAAGGCTTACGGCAAGGGCAAGAAAGCGGCGTTCATGACGCCGGACTACACTTACGGTCATACGGTGACCAAGTCGGTGAACGACTACCTGACCAAGAACGGCGGCTGGACCATGGTGACCAACCAGGTCTCTCCGCTCGGCACGCAGGACTTCAGTCAGTACCTCACCAACATCGCCAACTCGGGCGCCGACGCGATCATCAACGTGAACTGGGGCCGCGATGCCGTGCTGTCGGTGCAGCAGGCCAAGCAGTTCGGCCTCACCCCCAGGATGAAGATGGTGATCCCCTATCAGATCCCCTTCCTCGCCAAGGAAGTCGGCGCCGAACTCACCGAAGGCGTCTACGCGGCGACCGACTTCTGGTGGACGCTGGAAGACAAGTATCCGCTGGCCAAGATGTTCGTCGAGGCCTTCGACAAGAAGTACGGCTACAAGCCGGAATGGGGCGCCAACAACGCCTATATGCAGTTCGCCATCTGGGCGCGCATGGTCTCGGGCGCGGGCACCTTCTATCCGCCGGCCGTGATCAAGGAGTACGAGAAGGGCGAGAAGTTCGACTCCACCGTTGGTGAAGTGCACTTCCGTCCCGAGGATCACCAGCTCGTCCGTCCGGTCGTCATCGTCCGCGGCAAGGCGCCGAAAGACATGAAGAACAAGGAAGACTACTGGGAAGTCCTCGAAGTGCTGCCGGGCGCCCCGCTGATGCAGAAGCCGGATGCCTTCGGCTGCAAGCTCGGCGACTACACCTGACGGCTCACGCTCTCCCCGTCGTCGGATGGGGAGGGCGCCTCCGTTTGCGTCATGCCCGGCCTTGTGCCGGGCATCCACGCCTTGGTTTGAGGAAGTAAGGCGTGGAGGGCCGGGACAAGCCCCGCCATGACGAGGAGAGCTTTCATGTTGACCGAATACATGATGCGGATGACAGCGTGATCAACTGGCCTAACTTCGTATCGCAATGCTTCAACGGGCTGGTGCTCGGCGCGCTGCTGGCGCTGATTTCGTCCGGTCTGACCATCATCTACGGCACGCTCGGCGTGCTCAATCTGGCGCACGGGGCGATGTTCATGCTCGGCGGCTATGCCGGCTGGGTCGCCTATACCTATAGCGGTTCCTTCATCGTCGCGGTCGCCGCCGGCTCGCTGTTCGTGATGCTGGTGGGCGTGGTGCTGGAACGCGTGATCATCCGCCAGTTCTACTCGCGGCCGCACGAGGACCAGCTTCTCGTCACCTTCGGCATCGGCATCGTCTTCGTCGAAACCGTGCGCTTCTTCTTCGGCAGCCTGTCGAAAGCGGTGCCGCCGCCGGCCTGGCTCGCCGGTATCACGCCGATCGGCTTCATGTTCTATCCGACCTATCGCCTGGCGCTGCTCGGCATCGTCGCGGTGGCGCTGATCGTGCTCTATGTCGTGCTCTACCGCACCCGCATCGGCATGATCGTGCGCGCCGGCATCGAGGACTCCGGCATGGTCGGTGCGCTCGGCATCGACGTCTACAAGATCTTCATGCTGGTGTTCGGCATCGGCGCCATGGCGGCGGGCTTTGCCGGCATCGTCAACGCCCCGGTGGTGTCGATCGCGCCCGATGTCGGCGAGGCGATCCTGGTGCAGACCTTCGTGGTCGTGGTGATCGGCGGCGTCGGCTCGTTTCCGGGCGCGGTGCTCGGCGGCCTGATCGCCGGCGAGATCATCAGCATCACCTCGATGTTCAATCCCGGCTATTCCTACGTGATGCTGTTCGTTGCGATGACGCTGGTGCTCGTGCTGCGGCCCTATGGGTTGCTCGGCACGGTCGGCCGCGAATAAAGCGCGGGTCGCCCATGTTCAAGCAACGCCCCTTCATCGTCGAGGCGCTGACAGCCATCGCGCTGATCGCCGTGCCGTTCGTGCTGCCGCATCTCGGCTTCTCGCCCACCACCATCAACCGCATTCTGGTCTGGGGCCTGTTCGGCCTCGGCTTCGACATCCTGTTCGGGTTCACCGGCCTGCTGTCGTTCGGCCAATCGGCCTTCTTCGGCACCGGCGGCATGGTCGCGGCCTATCTGCTGACGGTCGCGAACTTTCCGGACGTGATCGTCTCGGTGTTCATTGGCATGATCGCCGCGTCGGTGGTCGGGTACCTGGTCGGACTGATCGCGCTGCGGCGCACCGGCATCTATTTCGCCATGATCACGGTGGCGATCGCCGAAGTGTTCTATTTCATCGAATTCAATCCGCTCTCGGCCTATACCGGCGGCGAGAACGGGCTGCCGGGCGTGCCGACGCCGGTGCTGCATCTCGGCTTCACGACCGTCAAGTTCAACACTGACTGGTCGATGTATGTCTTCCTGGCGTTCTGGTATTTCGTCGGTGCCGCGATCGCGTTGCGCATCATGCGCTCGCCGGTCGGCGCGGTGTTCAGCGCGATCCGCGAGAACCCGCTGCGCGCGGCCGCGGTCGGCCACAACATCCAGCGCTACAAGCTCACCGCCTTCGTGATCGCCGCGGCCTATGCCGGCTTTGCCGGCGGTCTGCTCGGCGTGATGCAGGGCTTCATGCCGCCGGACGCTTTCACCTTCGAAACCTCGGGCCAGCTCGTGATGCAGACCGCCATCGGCGGCGCCGGCACGCTGTTCGGGCCGCTGGTGGGGGCCACGGTCTGGCTCTATCTCTCCGACTTCTTCCAGACCACGCTGCATCTTGGCGCCACCTGGAAGCTGGTGCTCGGCATCGTCTTCGTGCTCCTGGTGGTGTTCCTGCGCCGCGGCATCGTCGGCGGGCTGGTCGATCTGGTCGCCTTCGCGCGCCGCGGCGGCCATGCCGAGCAGCCGGCCGAGCCCGACATGGACCCGACGCATGGCGGTCAGGATGGCGCAATCGGCTCGTCGGCGGCGCCGGCCGCGCTCAACGCGGCCGCGGCCGCAGGCACCGATACGATCCTGGAGGCGACGGGCTTAAGCAAGCGCTACGGCGGCGTGGTCGCCAACGACAATATCGATTTCGCGGTCAAGCGCGGCGAGCTGCGCGGGGTGATCGGCCCGAACGGGGCCGGCAAGTCGACCTTCTTCAAGATGCTGACCTGCGAGGTGCATCCGACCACCGGCCGCATCGTGTTCGAGGGCCAGGACATCACCGGCTTTACCGTCACCAATGTCTGCCAGCTCGGCCTGACCAAGAGCTACCAGGTCAACCAGCTCTTCAACCGGCTGACCGTGCGGCAGAACATCACCATCGCGGCGCTGGCGCAGAAGCGCGGCGCCTTCAAGCTCGACCTGTTGCGCAGCATTTCCAAGATCGAGGGGCTGGAAAAGCGCGTCACCGAGACGCTCGCGCTGGTGCATCTGACCTCGCGCGCCGACACGCCGGTGTCCGGGCTTGCTTACGGTGAGAAGCGCCGGCTCGAGATCGGGCTTGCGCTCGCCACCGCGCCCTCGCTCCTGCTGCTCGACGAGCCGCTCGCCGGCATGAGCCCGCGCGAGCGCGTCGAGACGGTGAAGCTGCTCAAGCAGATCGCCAAGGGCCGCACCATGATCGTGATCGACCACGACATGGATGCGATCTTCGAACTGGCGGAAAAGATCACGGTGCTGCGCGAAGGCTCGGTGCTGGTGGAGGGGACGCCGGAAGAAATCAGGGCCAATGCCGCCGTGCAGGAAGCCTATCTCGGCGGGATGCACACGCCATGAGCCTGCTCGAAGTCGAAAACCTCAACAGCTATTACGGCGACTCGCACATCTTGTTCGACCTGTCGCTGCGGGTCGATGCGCATGAAGTAGTGGCGCTGCTCGGGCGCAACGGGGCCGGCAAGTCGACCACGCTCAAGAGCCTGATGGGCCTGGTGCGCCCGCGCTCCGGCAAGGTCATGTTCGACGGCCAGGAACTGGCCGGAAAGGCCGCGCATGTCATCGCGCTCGCCGGCATGCAACTGGTGCCGGAAGAACGGCGCATCTTCGGCAGCCTCAATGTCGAGGAGAACATCATCCTCGCCGGGCTGACCGCCAAGAGCAAATGGCCGCTCGATCGCATCTACGGCATGTTCCCGCGCCTGAAGGAACGGCGCTTGAGCCGCGGCACCGACCTGTCGGGCGGCGAGCAGCAGATGCTGGCGATCGCGCGCGCGCTGGTGCGCGACCCCAAGATCGTGCTGCTCGACGAGCCGTTCGAGGGCCTGGCGCCGGTGATCGTGCACGACCTGATGGTGGCCTGCCGCAAGCTCGCGGCCGAGGGCCAGACCATCGTGCTGGTCGAGCAGAACATCGCGGCCACTTTGGCCCTGGCAACGCGCGCCTACATCATCAACAACGGCCATATCGTGCACGAGGGCCCGGCCGCCGAGATCAAGGCCGACCCGCAGGTGCTGCAGCGCTGGCTGGGGGTTTGAGGCCGACTGCGATGCGGCTACCCAACCTCCGCTCGTCCCCGCGGAAGCGGGGACCCAGTCTTTGCCCGATAAAAGAACTGGATTCCCGCTTTCGCGGGAATGAACGGTGAATTGGGCGACTCCGCCCGAATGAAAAGCACTCTCCTCGTCCAGCCCCTCACTGCGCCGCGGGCACGCGCTTCGGCATTCCCTTGGCGAACACCCCCAGCGTGATCGCGCGCGCGACATATTGCGCGAGGCAATTGTAGCCGGCCTCGTCGCGCTCGAACTCGTCGGCGACCGGCCCGGGGCCATCGGTGTCGGCGCGGTTGATAATCTGCATGGCTTCGAAGAATCGCACCACGGGCACGTTCTCCGCGGCCGCCACTTTGCGCAGCGTGTCGCGGATTTCGATGTAATGCGCATCGCGCAGCATCTCGGGCGCGAATTGCAGCCCGACCAGCACGACATCGACCTTGTGCGCCTTCAGCCAATCGAGCTGCTCCTTCACGGTGGCGGCGAACTCGTCGGCCGCGACATAGGCGAGCGCATCGTTGGTGCCGACCTGCCAGAGCACCAGGTCGGGCTCCTCGAGCGCGACCTCGTTCTTCATGCGCACCGCGGCATTGGCGGCGAGTTCGCCGGAAACGCCGCGGTTGATCATGATCACGTCGATGCCCTTGAGCGCGCGCGCGAGCATGCTCTCGATCAGCGCCGTGTAGCCGCCCCGGCGGCTGATCCGGCCGGGCGCCGCGCCGAAGGCCAGGATGCGGAGCTGCTTTCGTTGCGCCAGCGCGGCCGCGACATTGGCCAAAGGCGGGCCGCCGGCGAGCGCGCTCGCGCCCGGCTGGCAGGCTTTCGACAGCGGCGTCTCGGCCGCCGTGGGCGCGGCCGCCGGCGTTGGCTGCGCCGTCACCGGCGTCAGCAGACTATGTGCGCCCACAAGCGCTGTTAGGAGCGCGGCGAGGCGGCCGGCGCGGAAGCCGGTGGCCCCGCCGGGCGGGTGCGTTGTCGCGATTCGGCGAGCCATGCGGTGAATGCCATGATGAGGATGCCGAGAATGACCACGACCGTGTCGCTGCCGACCGTGCCGCGATAGACGAAGCGGACCACCTGCGCCGAGAGGCTGAGCAGCGATCCGACGCAGAACACATAAAGCGAGTTACGCCCGAGCATGGCGAGCAGGCGGATCAGCCCGTCGACGGTCGCGTTCAGGGACGGCAGCTTGGCCGCCATGCGGATATAGGGAAACGCGACCGAGAACACCGTCACCAGCGCCAGGAACTGGATGAGGCGCATCGGCGTCTCGAACGTCTTGTCGGCGATGAAGATGAGTTTCGGGTTCGGCACGTCGATCGGGTCCGGCCACCAGTCGAAGACGTGCACCAGCACGCCGAGGATGACGATCGGCAGCGCCACGAGGCGTAGAACTTTGATATGACGGCGCGCCCAGGCGCCGATTCCGCTGTCACCTTTGGCGAACACGAAGCCGAGCACGAACACCACCTGCCAGGCCAGCGGATTGAAGAACCAGGTGCCGGAGACCGGCCAGGTCGGCAGCGTCAGCCGGAACACGAGCACGGCGAGGTAGAGCGTAAGCGACAGCGGCAGCAGCCAGTGCGGCGCGTGGCGGTCGATGAGCGCGAAGAACGGCGCCATCAGCATCAGCACCACATAGAGCGGCAGGATGTCGAAATAGCCGAGCTGATGGGTGAGCACGGCGAGCCCGATATGGGTCGGCACCGGATCGTCGAACACGGCGGCGGCATTGTGCCATTGCAGCAGCAGGGGATTTTTCAGCTCGGTCGCCGACAGCGCGAGCAGGGCGATCGCCAGCATGGTGATCAAGACCTGCGCGGCATAGAGTTCGAGCGCGCGCCCGAACAGCCGCAGCATGACGTCGCGCGTCGGCATGTGACGGCCGCCGCCGTCGGCCATCAGCCGCAGCGACCAGCCGGCGAGAAACACGAACAGGTCGGCCGCGTCGGAGATCGAGACATTGGCCAGCGTGAAGTGCGAATAGACAATGCCGGGAATATGGTCGATGAAGATCGTGATCAGCGCAAAGCCGCGCCAGAAATCGACGGCATTAGCCTCGCGCGTCATCGTTTCCGTCCCGGCATTTATTGTTCGCAGCTCGGCGGCGATTGTCGGGAGCAGGCTTCGCCCCGTCAAGCGGCCGCGCTAGAACCCGGTCACGAAGCGCGCCATGACGACGATGATGGCGACCTGCAGCGTGCCCTGCAGCGCCACCACGCGCACGTAAGTCTTCATCCAGCGCCCGATCTTCTCCATGTCGGGCGAAGGCTTCTGGGTCTCGAAATAAAGCCTGAGATTGGTCGGCAGGAGATAGCCGAGGCCCTGCGCCGTCAGCACGGTGACGATGGAAAGCGCGGCCACCACCCACCAGAATTCCGGATAGCCGAGATCGAGGAAGCCGAGCCGCACCGCCAGGAACCAGCCGGCGGTCGAGGTGATGGTCGACAGGGTCGGCATCAGCACCAGCGTGCGCGGAATGATGCCGGCGATCACGGCGCGGCGGGTGTCGAACGACACGCGGCGCAGTACCGGGCCGACCACGAAGCCCATGAACAGGTCGATGCCGGTCCACAGCGTGCCGGCCATCACATGCACGAAATTCAGGAACCAGATGCTGGAGCCGAGGATCGCGGCCACCATCACGGCCAAAGCGGCGGCCGCGGCGACGAGATACCAGAGGCGTAGGGGATTGGCGCGCGGAACGGCGATCCCGCTGACGGTCATGTCGGCCATGGCGCCCTCCCAATTCGCGCAACGAAGCGGAAAGGTTTAGCGGGCAACCGGCCTGCCTGCCAAGGGCACTGCCGAGGGAAGCCTCAAAAAGCGGCGCGAAAAATCGCGCGGGGCGATGCGTAAATCGACAGCGCGACGGGGCGGCAGCCCACACTCATTCGCCCGCAGCCCGGGCGAGCCGCAGCGCGGGCGCTCGGCCCGCCATCGCCAGCTTCGGTTGCGGCGCTTACAGCCCCAGTTCGACCGGGGTCGAACGCGATACGGCGACCGCGCCGGACCGATTCGGCAGGTTGCTCTGCTCGCGCAAGTGCTGAAGCACAAAGACACGAATGGCGGACGACAAGTTGCCGTTCTGGCGCTCGCCGTCGATCTTCTGCAGGAGATTGGAGACACTCACCTGGCTGGCGGCGGCGATTGTGCGCACCTCGTTCCAGAACGGCTCCTCCAGGCTGACACTTGTCTTGTGTCCGCCGATGACGACGGAACGTTTCGCGACCGCGGATTTGATTGCCTTGGTCATGGGACCCCCCCTTGATGGGTCAATGGCGGGGAGGACGACCCTCCACGCGCCACTGTAACGCGGCACCGCCGGTTTGGTTCCGGCGCCGCAGGGGGAAATGCAATGACGCGCCGGCGGATCGGCCGGGGCGACTCAGGCGGCCGGGCGATGCAGTTCGGGCGCCGGCGCCGTGGCGATCTCGGTTTCGGGCATGCGGAATTGATTGAACACGAAGACGCGGATCGCCGATGACAGGTTCCCGGTGCCGCGCTCGCGATCGATTTCGCGCACGAGGCTGGACATATTGGCCTTTCGGCGCGTCGCGATTTCGCGCAGCCCTTCCCAGAATTCATCCTCGAGCGACACGCTGGTCTTGTGCCCGTCCAGCACGACCGAGCGTTTGACGATGGCTGACTTCATGCGGCTCTCCGTAACCTTTGTCGCACCGCGGCGGACGTGTCGCGGCTCGAACATCGGAGAGTTTAAATAACGACTTTCGCCCGTCGATTATTGAGAAAAGTCAAAGGTCGGTGCGGTTTCCGCGTGTGCGAGACCGGCCTGCCGGCACGCCCAAGCGTGACGCGCGGGGAAGATTTGCAAGGGCGTGATTTAGGTCAAAGCGCCGGACCGCGAAACGGCGAGATTTGTCGCATGTGGGAACACATTTCCAGCGCGCCATTCGACCACGATCTCGAGCTCGCCGTTATCGATGAGGAGGGGCCGCACGCGCTCGTCTTTCCGTGCCGGCGAATCCTGAGCGGCTGGATGAACGCGGAGACGCGCGAGCGGGTCGACATTCATCCCACCCACTGGCGGCGCTGGCACAACGGCACGGGAAAAAGTCCGCTGAGCGGCGCCGACTGACGCGCGTCGGCGGCCGCGCCTCGCGACGGACGGCCGGCCCGCCTCATCAACGCCACTGCACGACGGCGAAAGCGCCCGGCTGCGCCAGCCGCGCGCGGTCGCTGCCGGCATAAAGGCAGACGGAAACGAAGGCGATGAGCATGATCGCCATCCCGAGTCGCACCCAATCGTCCGCCATTCGAACCCCCCGATTTGACCCGGGGTCCACGCTAATGGGGGAGGGCGGCCCCGGCCATCGCCGGCTGCAAACGGCGTGAACGGATAAGGTTAAGCGGGCGGGTCGGGCGCGCTACGCAAACATCCGTAGTTGCTGGCGGGGGTCGGTCGCGGGTTACTCCGCTCCCATGGCAGCGTTTCTATACCGGTGTCCGAAAACCGGATTCAATATTCAGGGATGGGTCGCCGACGCGCCGCGCGAGCCGGGCGCCTATGTTTCGGTGGCCTGTCCGATGTGCAACATGGTCCACCTGATCAATCCGCAAACCGGCAAGGGTCCGAACGCGGCGGACGACAGGTCGCAGAAATAACCAACCGCCGGCGAAGAGCGATGCGCCGCATGCGCGATGGTGTCGCGACGGTGTGCTTGCGGAAGAGCTTGCTAAAAAAGCAACCGGGAAGGCTTCGCGGGCGAAGCCTTCCCGGAACATTGTTTGTACGGGCAACGCGCGCCCTATTGCGGACGCCTTACGGGCAGACCCGCACGCGGCGCACCACAACGACGCCGTCCGGACGCACGACGCGCTGGCGCACCCAGCGGCAGCCCGGCGCGACGACCACGGCGCCCGGCGTGACGACGACGCGGGGAGCGCCCCAGCCGCTATAGACCCAGTTGTTCCAGCCGCGCGGACCGCCCCAGCCGAGGCCGCGGCGCCAGCGATAACCGCACCAGTACCAGCCCGCCCCATGCCAGCCGCTGTTGTACCAGCAGTGCGTGTGCCCGCCGTAGACGAAGTCGGTCTTCTCGATCGGGCTGAGCGTGCCCGCGACCACGCCCAATTGGCTGGACGGGCCGGCGACTGCCGCCTGCGCGCTGCCGGACATGGCCGCCGCAAGGCCGAACACGGCCGCCACAACGAGTGAAAGTCCCAATTTTCGCATCATGACCCCCTTGGTTTCGAGCTGATGTTGACAGTGTCGACGCGTTAGATGTCGCACGACTTGAGATAGTCCCGACGCGCCGGGCCGGTGATTCTCTTGGCGATGGCATCCTTCAGGCAGGTGAGCCGGGCTTCCAGCCGGCAGACTTGAACGAAGTCGACCAAGGCCTGGCCGCGCAGCTTTTGGTTCACGCCCTGCGTGCGGCAATGGTCGAACCCGGGCCTTGCCGGCGCAGATGGGACTGCGGGAGCGGCGGCGCCCGCCGGAGCGGGCTCGCCGGGCCAGGATTGCGTGGGTTCGTCCTGTTGCGCGGGATCGGTCTGTTGGGCGTAAGCTGCCGTGGCGCAAACCAATGCTAAGGCGACGATGACACTCTTTCGCATCCCTTGATCCCCGAGTCGGCCGCCGACGATTCGCTGAATAGCACGTCCGCAGGCGCGTTCCATCTAAATTGCCGATTACGCCAGCGCCCGCCGATCGGCCGAGCGAGACGACCGTTGAGCCCCGTCCCGAATTGAAACTGAGTCCACAGCGATAAAGATCGTGCGGCTCGGTTATGGCTAATGGATGGCGGCTGGATATCGCGCCTGCGTCATTTGCCTGAAGCAAAGCCGGCGGAATGACAGTGGCAAGCCTTGGGCGCACCGCGCCGCTCGGGATCGCATGTGCCGGCCGTGGCGCTGCCGATGAACGGGCGCCTGGCCCATCGGCCGCCCAGCGTTAATTGAGGCGTAACCATGGCGGCTCACTTCGCGCATCATGCCGCAATCTCTTCAAATTTGCGCCAAACGCTTGCGGTCTCCTGTTGCGCGGTGGGACAGGGTGCTTCGTGGTCCCGTCCTGAAACCTATGGGGGACTTCCCGTGAAAAAGCTCGTTCTGGCGCTCGCGGCGAGCGCGACCATCGCCGCTGCAACCTTGAGCGCGCCCGCGCCGGCACAGGCCGGCTGCGTCGGCTGCTGGATCGGTGCCGGCGTTGCCGGCGGCCTGGTGGCCGGCGCGATCATCGGCTCGGCCGCGCGGCCTTACTACTACGGGCCCGGCCCGGGCTATTACTACGGCCCTGGCCCGGCGCCGGTCTATTACGCGCCGGCTTGCCGCTGGGTGCGCCAGCGCTTCTGGGACGGCTATGCCTGGAACGTGCGCAGCGTGCGCGTCTGCCGCTAAGGCTCTCGGCGTGATTGCGCCTTCGCCCTGACCGGGGCAGGCGAGGCTTGGCGGTTCGGCAAATGTGAGCCGGGTGCGGGGTCAGACCGACTCCGCCCCCGGTTTTTTTTGCGAGGCGCCATGCGCCGTGCTTTTGCGGTGCGTGGGTGCGCGGTGCTTGCAGCGCGGGAATACGCGGCCTTGGATGCCGGTCGTCGTGGCTGGGCTCCGGGGATGGCCGCGAGGGCGATGCCGGGAAGGGCGATGTCGGCAAGCGCGAGGGCGACGCGACAGGTCCGACGGATCACGCGCCCATTACTCGCCTATTGCTCGTCCTTGGGCGGGGCTGTGTCCTTCGCCTCTTCCTCGGCCAAGAGCTTGCGGATGCGCCGGCGCTCCGCCTCGTCAACGGTCTCCGCCAACAGGCGGCGATAGCGCTCGATATTTTGCCGGCGAACGAAGTTTTCCATGCGAGTGCGTAGAGGTCGGGACGACTGAGCGCGGGTTCTTATAATCTATATTGAGAAATAGAACAGCGACGGACCGCGGACGAGGTATTCCGGCCATTCTCGGGGAGACCAGAATCTATTCTGGCAATTATTCCTATAAAGAACATATTGCGAACTGAGAACAAACAGTGTACAGTGCTGCTCATCAATTCCGGCTGTGAACCCGGCGTTGTCCGGGCCCCGAATCTTAGGCCATAAGGAGCGCGACCATGAGTCAGCCTGCCCTGCGTCTCGTCGAAGGATCGTCCATGGACAAGTCGAAAGCGCTTTCCGCCGCGCTTACCCAGATCGAGCGCCAGTTCGGCAAGGGCTCGGTCATGCGGCTCGGCAAGAACGACAAGGCGATGGACGTCGAGGCCATCTCCTCCGGCTCGCTCGGGCTCGACATCGCGCTCGGCATCGGCGGCCTGCCGCGCGGCCGCATCGTGGAAATCTACGGGCCGGAGTCCTCAGGGAAAACCACGCTGGCGCTGCACACCATCGCCGAGGCGCAGAAGAAGGGTGGCATCTGCGCCTTCGTCGACGCCGAGCACGCGCTCGATGTGGTCTACGCCCGCAAGCTCGGGGTCAATGTCGACGACCTTTTGATCTCGCAGCCGGACGCCGGCGAGCAGGCGCTTGAGATCGCCGACACGCTGGTGCGCTCGGGCGCCATCGACGTGCTGGTGGTGGATTCGGTCGCAGCATTGGTGCCGCGCGCGGAACTGGAAGGCGAGATGGGCGACGTGCAGCCGGGCAGCCAGGCGCGGCTGATGAGCCAGGCGCTGCGCAAGCTCACCGCCTCGATCTCGCGCTCGCGCACCATGGTGATTTTCATCAACCAGATCCGCATGAAGATCGGCGTGATGTACGGCTCGCCGGAAACCACCTCGGGCGGCAATGCGCTGAAGTTCTACGCCTCGGTGCGCCTCGACATCCGCCGCATCGGCTCGATCAAGGAGCGCGAGGAGGTGATCGGCAACCAGACCCGCGTGAAGGTGGTCAAGAACAAGCTGGCGCCGCCGTTCAAGCAGGTCGAGTTCGACATCATGTATGGCGAAGGCGTTTCCAAGATCGGCGAATTGATCGATCTCGGCGTCAAGGCCGGCGTGGTGGAGAAATCTGGTTCCTGGTTCTCCTATGACAGCCAGCGCATCGGGCAGGGGCGCGAGAACGCCAAGACCTTCCTGCGTGAGAACCCCGATCTCGCCGCCAAGATCGAAGCGGCGGTGCGGCAGAATTCCGGCCTCATCGCCGAGGCCATCATGGCGGGCGAGGACGACAAGAGCGACGACGAGGCGGCCGACGAGACTTGAAAGGATGCGGGCGAGCCGGACGGCGGCATTGCGCCACTGTCCGGAGCCGGTCGCGGTGAGGGGGTCGATACCTCCGCAAGCCACGGACCGGCCGAGACCCGGCGCCAGCCGGTCTTAGAAGAGCCCAAGCCTGCCAAGCCTGCCAAGCCTGCCAAATCTGAAGCGGATAGCGAACCCAAGTCGGAAGTCGCGGCGGATGCCAGGACGGTAGCCGGACGCGAAGCCACGGCCGAGGTCGCCATCCAGGCCACGGTCAAGGAGACCGAAGTCCAGGAAGTCGAAGCCAAAGCCGAAGCCGAAGCCGAGAACCCCAAGGTACTCGAGGCCATGGCGCCCACGACTACGGCGCCCAAGACTAAGGCGTCCAAGACTAAGGCGTCCAAGACTAAGGCACGCAAGACCAAAGCAGCCGAGGCCGAGGCACCCAAGGCCGAGGTCGCGGAGGCAAAGGTCGCGGAGGCCAACGTCAGCGAGGTCAAGGAGACGAAGGCCAAGACGACCAAAGTCAAGACGACCAAAGTCAAGGCGACCAAGGTCAATGCGACCAAGGTCAATGCGACCAAGGTCAAGGCGGCCAAGCCGAAGGATGCGGCCGATAAGCCGGCCGGGACCAAAACGAAGTCGAAGAAGTCCGGCCGTTAAGGCCGGGCTGGTGGCATCGGTTGTGTGTTGCCTGCTGCCTGCTGCGTCCTGCGTATCGTCCGTCGCCTGCCGTGTGTTGTGTACCGCGTCCCTGTCTTGCGTATCGCCCCCGTCGGCACCCGGCCCCCTAACAGGGCCGCCACCGAGGACGGGGGCGAAGGCGTTTCGGCCCCCTTTCATTCCGAGGCGCTCGCGGGAGTGGGGAAGCCCGGAATCCAGGGCTATTCAGTGTGGCGGTGTGGCTCCCGGATGCCGGGTTCTTGCCCAACCGGTTGCGCAAGGCGCGCACCCGTTCGGCGGGCTCGCGCTATGACCGATGGCGATGCGGAAGGAAAAGTCCCCCTTCCTGGACTCTGCTCCCCCCCGTCGCTAAATAATCCCTTGAAAACATCAAGCCGGACGGGGATTTAACGGTCCCGGCCGAAGCCCCGCCGGGAACGGCGGGCACTGCCGGCGAGCAGGGGACCGCGAGGACAGCGTTTCATCCATGAGTGGCGTCAACGACATCCGCAAGAGCTTCCTCGACTATTTCGCGCGCAACGGTCACGAGGTCGTGGCGTCCTCGCCGCTGGTGCCGCGCAACGATCCCACGCTGATGTTCACCAATGCCGGCATGGTGCAGTTCAAGAACGTGTTCACCGGCCTCGAAAAGCGCCCTTATTCGCGCGCGACGACCTCGCAGAAATGCGTGCGCGCCGGCGGCAAGCACAACGACCTCGACAATGTCGGCTACACCGCGCGCCACCACACCTTCTTCGAGATGCTCGGCAACTTCTCGTTCGGCGACTATTTCAAGGAACGCGCGATCGAGCTTGCCTGGAACCTGGTCACCAAGGAATTCTCGCTGCCGAAGGACCGCTTGCTGGTCACCGTCTATATCGACGACGACGAAGCCTTCGGCCTGTGGAAGAAAATTGCCGGCCTGCCCGAGTCGAAAATCCTCCGAATCGCCGGCTCCGACAATTTCTGGGCCATGGGCGATACCGGCCCCTGCGGACCCTGCTCGGAAATCTTCTACGACCACGGCGCCCATATCCCAGGCGGACCGCCGGGCTCACCGGAGGCGGACGGCGACCGCTTTATCGAGATCTGGAATCTCGTGTTCATGCAGTATGAGCAACTTGCCTCCGGCGAGCGCCTCAACCTGCCGCGTCCCTCGATCGACACCGGCATGGGGCTCGAGCGCATCGCCGCCGTGCTGCAGGGCACGCATGACAATTACGCGATCGACCTGTTCGCGACCCTGATCCGCACCATCGCCGACCTGACCGGTGTCGACGCCGAAGGCCCGCAGAAGGCCTCGCATCGGGTGATCGCAGACCACCTGCGCGCATCGTCGTTCCTGATCGCCGACGGCGTGCTGCCGTCGAACGAAGGCCGCGGCTATGTGCTGCGCCGCATCATGCGGCGCGCCATGCGCCACGCCGAGCTTTTGGGCGTCAAGGAGCCGCTGATGTGGAAGCTGGTGCCCGCGCTCACGCGCGAGATGGGCCAGGCTTACCCCGAGCTGATCCGCGCCGAGGCGCTGATCACCGAAACGCTACGGCTGGAGGAAACCCGCTTCCGCAATATGCTTTCGCGCGGCCTCGCGCTGCTGGCGGAAAAAAGCGGCGCGCTCCGCCAAGGCGACATGTTCGATGGCGAGACCGCCTTCACGCTTTACGACACCTACGGGTTCCCGCTCGATCTCACGCAGGATGCGCTGCGCTCGCGCGGCATTGGCGTCGATATCGCTTCCTTTACCGACGCCATGGAGCGCCAGCGCGAGAAGGCGCGCGAATCCCGCTTCTCGTCCGGCGAAGTGGCGACCGAGGCGATCTGGTTTGCGCTGCGCGAGAAAGTCGGCGCCACCGAATTCCTCGGCTACGAGACCGAGAGCGCCGAAGGCGTGGTCTCCGCGCTGCTGAAGGACGGCCAGGAAGTCGCCGAACTCAAGCAAGGCGACAGCGGCGTGGTGGTGGTCAACCAGACTCCGTTCTATGGCGAGTCGGGCGGCCAGGTCGGCGACACCGGCGAGATGCGGCGCGAGGGTGTGCGCCTTGCCGTCACCGACACGCAGAAGAAGGCCGGCGATCTGTTCGCGCATCTCGTCACCGTCAGCCAAGGCGCGGTGAAGGTCGGCGATCCGCTGCTGCTCGAGGTCGATCACGCGCGCCGCGGCGCCATCCGGCAGAACCACTCCGCCACGCATCTGCTGCATGAGGCGCTGCGCCTGGTGTTGGGGGATCACGTCGCGCAGAAGGGCTCGCTGGTCGCGCCCGACCGGCTGCGCTTCGACATCTCGCACCCGAAGCCGATCACCGCCGAGGAATTGGAACGCGTCGAGGACATCGCCAACGACATCGTGCTGCAGAACGCCCCGGTCACCACGCGGCTGATGGCGCAGGACGATGCGATTGCCTCTGGCGCGCGCGCGCTGTTCGGCGAGAAATACGGCGACGAAGTGCGCGTGGTCGCCATGGGCGAGCCGAACGGCAATGCGATGGGATGGTCGGTCGAATTGTGCGGCGGCACGCATGTCAAGCGCACCGGCGACATCGGCCTGATTTCGGTGCTGTCGGATTCGGGCGTCGCCGCCGGCGTGCGCCGCATCGAGGCGCTCACCGGCAGGGCCGCGCGCAAGGCGGCCAATCATCAGGGTCAGGTGATCAAGCAGGCGGCCGCCGAATTGAAAGTGCCGGCCGACGAGATGCCGGCACGCATCGCGGCGCTGCTCGACGAACGCAAAAAGCTCGAACGCGATCTCTCCGACGCCAAGAAGAAGCTCGCCATGGGCGGCGGGGGCAAGGCCGCTGCCGCCGACGGTGCGCGCGAGGTCAATGGCGTCAAGCTGATCGCGCGCGCGATCTCCGGCATCAGCGCGAAGGAACTGCCGAGCCTGATCGACGAAGCCAAGAAGCAGATCGGGTCCGGTGTCATCGCCATTGTCGCGGTGAGCGAGGAGGGCCGCGCGGGCATTTCGGTCGGCGTCACGCCCGATCTCACCACGCGTTTCAATGCGGTCGATCTGGTGCGCAAGGGCGCCGAAGCGCTCGGCGGCAAGGGCGGCGGCGGCCGCCCCGATATGGCGCAGGCCGGCGGTCCCGACGGTTCCAAGGCCGATGCCGCGCTCAAGGCGATTGAGCAGGCGTTGGGAGGCTGAAACGCTCCTGCCGTATGATAGGCTTTTTCTCTGTCGTGGCCGGGCTTGTCAACGCAGGTCGGGTTTACCCGCCTTGCGGCATCTCGTTATAAATCTTGCGCAAATCGGGTAGGCCCGAGTTGCGCGTGCCACCTCGCTTAGGTACGCACGGTCGTGCCAATTGCATCGGGATCGCCGGGATAAGCCCGGCGATGACATCGGCGATGGGAGCCTGACCCGTGCTGCATGCCGAGGGCCTGAAGGGCCTCATCATCTTCCTGGTGGTTGCCGGCGTGGTCGTGCCGCTGTTCCATCGCGCGCGTATCGGCACGGTGCTTGGCTTCCTCATCGCCGGCGTGGCGCTCGGGCCGCATGGGCTCGGCCGCTTCGTCGACAGCGCGCCCTGGCTGCAATACGTCACCTTCGACGGTTCCGACCGCGGCGAAGTGCTGGCGGAGTTCGGCATCGTCATCCTCTTGTTCCTGCTCGGGCTTGAATTGTCGCTGCAACGCTTCTGGCAGTTGCGCCGCTTCGTGCTCGGCGTCGGCCTCACGCAAGTGGTGGCGAGCACCGTGGTCATCGGGCTTGCCGTGCGGCTCGCCGGCGCCGTGCCGCCCTCCGGCATCGTGCTCGGCCTGTGCCTGGCGCTATCGTCGACCGCCATCGTCATGCAGGTGCTGGTCGAGCAGCATCGTGCCGCGCTGCCGGTCGGGCGCATCGCGCTGTCGGTGCTCCTGTTCCAGGACCTGATGGTGGTGCCGATCCTGTTCATCGTCGGCGTGCTCGGACACGGCAAGGAGATGATCGCGGGCGGCATCGCAGCGCTGATCACGCCGTTCTTTATGGCGCTCGGCGCCGTGCTCGGCGTGGCGCTGGTCGGCCGTTTCGTGCTGCGTCCGATCCTGCACCAAGTGGTGCGCACCGGCAGCCGCGACCTGATCATGGCGATCACGCTTCTGATCCTGGTGACCGCTTCGGTGGTGACCGGACTGTCCGGCCTGTCGGTTGCGCTCGGCGCCTTCCTGGCGGGCATGGTGCTGTCCGACAGCGAGGCGCGCCACGCCATCGAGGTCGATCTCGATCCGTTCAAGGGCCTGCTGCTCGGCCTGTTCTTCATCACCGTCGGCACCAAGCTCGACCCGGTCGCGATCCTCGACGATGCCCGCTGGATCGTGCTCGGCGTCATCGCGCTGCTCGTCGGCAAGGCGGTTATCGTATTCGTCGTCGCGCGCGCCTTCGGCGTCGCGCGCGGCACCGCCGCCGAGGTGGCGCTGTTGCTGGCGCAGGCCGGCGAGTTCGCCTTCGTGGTGGTCGGCGTCGCCGACCAGCGCCATTTGCTGGAGCCGCGCGTCAGCGCCGGCGCGGTCGCGGTCGTGGGCCTGAGCATGCTGGTGACGCCGCTGTTGGCGCTCGCCGGCCGGTGGCTCGGCGCGGGCCTGCAAACCGCGGCCGAGAGCGAGCACCTGCCGACCGCGGAAGCCGGCGAGCTTGAGGACCACGTGATCGTCGGCGGCTGCGGCCGCGTCGGCCAATTGATCGTCGAGGCGCTCGAGGCCGAGCAGGTGCCCTATGTCTGCCTCGATACCGATGGCGATGCGGTCGCCGCCATGCGCAAGCAGGGCCGGCCCGCTTATTACGGCGACGCCTCGCGACCCGAACTGCTCGAGAAAGTCGGCGGCGCCAGCGCCCGCGCCTTCGTGGTGACCATCGGCCATGCGCGCGCGGCCGAGCGCATGGTGCGCGCCGCGCGCAAGACCCAGCGCGCCGCCTTGATCTTCGCGCGCGCCGCCGACCACGCGCATGCCGCCCGGCTGGTCAAGCTCGGCGCGCTCGGCGTGATCCCGGAAACGGTGGAGGCGGGGTTGCAGCTCGCCGGCCGCCTGCTGGAGACGCTCGACCTGCCGGACGAGGCGGTACAACGGCGCCTTGTGCTCATGCGTGCCGCCGAGGTCGAGCGGCTCGACCGCGCCGAAATGGGCGAGATCGCCGGCCGGGCTTGATCGAGCGCAAAGGGTCGGCAGCCAGGCCGTTGTATGGATTATCGATTCCGCTAGGTGAGCCCGCATGGCACGCGAGGGACTGAAGGAACTGCGCCGGCGCGTCTACCAGGTGCTCGAGGCCGGACCGGTCGGCGACCGCCTGAGCGTGACGGTCGACCGCTCCCTGATCGCGCTTATCCTGATCAATCTGGTGGCGGTCGCGCTCGAAACGGTGCCCGAAATCGACGCGCGCTATGCGCTGCTCTTCAATGTCATCGAGGCATTTTCGCTCATCGTCTTTACGGTCGAATACGCCTTGCGCCTGTGGTGCGCGGCCGAGCACGTGCCGAACCGCCATTTGTCGCCGACGCGCGCACGGCTGAAATACGCGCTCAGCCCGGCCGGCATCGTCGATCTTATCGCGGTGCTGCCGTTCTGGTTCGCGCTGATCGTGCCGGCCGATCTGCGCGTGGTGCTGGTATTCCGCGTGGTGCGCTTCTTCAAGATCGCGCGCTATTCGCCGGCCATGCGCTCGCTGCTCGACGTGCTCTACCGCGAGCGGCGCGCGCTATTCGGCTGCCT
>DASZQT010000160.1:0-3471 GCA_035549515.1 Pseudolabrys sp.
CTCGAGGCGAAGACGAAGCGTTTTACGCCCGACGCACGGCATCGCCGCGCCAGCGTGACCGCGGCGTCGGCATTGATCTCAATGGTCGCCGCCTCGAACTCCTTGCCCATCGGATCGTTCGAGACCGCGGCGAGATAGACCACCGCGTCCATGCCGCGCAGGACCTCGTCCGGCAGCGCGCGCACGTCGCCATGAATCTCGCGCTCGAAATAGCGCGCCGGGTCGGGACCGGTGAGCTCGCCGGCGAAGAATTCCAGGTCGACTCCGGTGAGTCGCCAGCCGAGTTGCCGCTCGGCGATATGACGCGCGAGGACCGGGCCGATATAGCCCTTATGTCCGGTCACGAGCACGCGCATGCCGCACCTCCTTCAATGAAACCCCAATGGCCGCGACGCATCACCAGATCTTCCAGGGCGCGCGGCCGGAGGCCCACAGGTCTTCCAGCATGGTCTTGTCGCGCAGCGTGTCCATCGCCTGCCAGAAACCGCGATGCTCGAAGGCCATCATCTGCCCGGACGCCGCCAGCCGGATGATTGGCGCGCTTTCGAAACTGCTCTCGTCACCGTCGATGTAATCGAGACAGCGCGGCGACAGCACGAAAAACCCGCCATTGATCAGCCCGCCGTCGCCGCGCGGCTTTTCGGTGAAACGGGTGACCTGATCGCCGGCGCGCTCGATGGCGCCGTAGCGGCCGGGCGGATGCACCGCCGTGATGGTCGCGAGCTTGCCGTGCCGGCGATGGAATTCGACGGCGGAACGGATATTCACGTCGCTGACGCCGTCGCCATAGGTGAAACAGAAGGCCTCTTCGTTCCTGATGTGATCGGCGACGCGCCGCAGCCGCCCGCCGGTCTGCGTCTGCTCGCCGGTGTCGACCAGCGTCACCCGCCACGGCTCGACCTTCTGCTGGTGCACGATCATGCTGTTCTTGGCCATGTCGAAGGTGACGTCCGACATGTGCAGAAAATAGTTGGCGAAATATTCCTTGATCACATAGCCCTTGTAGCCGCAGCAGATCACGAAGTCGTTGGCGCCGTGCGCCGAATAGATCTTCATGATGTGCCAGAGAATGGGCTTGCCGCCGATCTCGATCATCGGCTTCGGTCGCAGATAGCTTTCCTCGGAAATCCGCGTGCCCAGACCGCCGGCGAGGATGACGACCTTCATGCGCCCCTCAGGCCACCCGGGATTCCGCCGCGGCGACAGCGGGCGCGCGCAGGCGTCCGGCAATCGCCGCCGCCCAGAAGTCAAAGTAGCGCTGTGCCTGCTCGGGCGACGACAGCGCGATCAGGCCGCAGATCTCGCTCAGCATGCTCTCGAACGACAGTTGCGCAGCCGGCGCCTGAAGTTTTGCGCACAATCGGTCGGCAGCACCGGCAAAGACCGAGTCGCCCGCCAGCCGCGGCTGGCTGCGGAAGCGGTGATACATCGCCGTGAACCAGCGATCGGCGATCGCTTGCCGCTGCGGCAGCGGATAATCGGGAAGCCCGGCGGCGTTGCGCGCCAGCAGCGCGCCTTCGAAGCCGCACAGGAACCAATGCAGCTTGTTGATCGCGGGATCGAGTCCGGCCTCGCGATAGTAATCGAGGTCGCGCTGCTGCGCGGTCTCGGGCGAAGCCCAGGGACCGAGATCGTAGCCGTAAATGATCCGGTTGAGCCGCGCGAACTTGCCCTTGAGCAGATAGAGCAGCGACACGACCTGATCGTGGAAGGAGAAATAGAACGGCAGCGTGTTCATGAAGGCGAACACGCTCTGCACGACCTCGCGCCGCACCGGCGCATAATGCAGGATGTTGGGGCCGCCATTGTTCAGGTAGCCGGCGACGCGCGTGACAGCATCGTCCGCTTCGGCGTCTTGATAGGTCATGATCGACGAGCCGAACTGACCGGACTCCACCAGATAGGCGCCGGTGATGCCGGCAACCGCAGGATCGCCGCCAACCTTTTCGATGAGCGGCGGCAGCGCGGCGATGGCGTGGTCGAACAGGAAATCATCGTCGGCGGCGAGGAAGATGAAATCGCCTTGGGCGAGGCGAAGGATTTCGGAAAAATTGGTGAGCGCGTCGCACGGCTCGGCAAGGATGATATTGCGGTGCTCACCGCGCATGCGGGCGAGCAGTTCGCGCTTGTCGGCATTGCCCGAATTGTCGCGCACGATCACTTCGATGTCGGGCGAGGCCCAGGAACAGGCCTGGGCAATGCGCGCGCAGGCCGAAAGCCCGCTACGGTTCGTCCCGATCAGAACTGAAATCTGCATGGCCGCCGGCCGCCCGATTCGCCCCGTTACCGGGATACTATAGGCTCAACGCGGGTGATTCGTTGAGATGATCGACGGCGCCGCCGGCAACCACGACAGGGCCGCGACCAATGACAAGGGCCGTTCTTGCTTCTGTCGAGTCCCCGCCCCCGCCACACCGGGCCCGCTTGTTCGCCGGCCCGACGGATGCGGCGGCCGCCGCCGCGCTCCTGGCCGAAATGGCGGGCGCGCCCTGCGCCTTCGCGCCCGTGCCGATGGACCGGCCGCTCGCGCTCTATGGCGGCGGCAGTCTCGGCCGGCTGGCACGCGAATTCCTCACCGCTGTCGGCCGCGACTTCGCCCTGGTCGTCGACCGCAACGCCGGCGCGCTGGCGCAGGATCCCTATTGGTCCGGCGTGCGGCTCCTGCATCCCGATGAGGTGCGCGGTCGCGTCAAGCGCGAGGCCCGCCTGGCCGTCAGTATCGTGACCTCGGCCTTCGTGCCGCTCGAATCTTCGCTGCGGGCGCTCGGCTTCGACGATGTCGTGCCGTTCTACGATCTCGCGGAGAGTTTCAGGGCCGTGCATCCGCTGTCTAACGGTTGGTTCGCGCCAGCTTTAAAGGCGGACGAAACCGAACGAACGAGCGAGGTGCTGACACGCTGGGACGACGATATGTCACGCGCCCATCACCTGCAATTTGTGGCCTGGCGGCGCCTGCGCGAGGAATGGACCTTCGCCGATGCGCCCGTGACCATCGGCGACCGTTTCTTCATTCCCGAGGTGACCGACGTCCTCACCGACCGGGAGGTTTTCGTCGACGCCGGCGCGCACCGCGGCAGCGTGATCGACGCCTTCTTGGCTCGGACTGACGGCGCATTTCGAACAATCGCCGCCATCGAGCCCGACGCGGCCAATCGCGCGGTTCTCGCGCAGCATCTGGCCGGGCGGCCGGACACAACGATTTACGATTGCGCGCTGGCCGAGGGCGACGGTGAAGCCACCTTTCACGAGGGCCTCGGCTACGCCTCGCAGCTCTCGCCGACCGGCAAAATGCGCGTTGCCACCCGTCCGCTCGATGCGCTCGGTCTCGCGCCCAGCTTCATCAAGTTTCATCTCGAAGGTGGCGAGCTTGCCGCTTTGCAGGGCGCGCGCGCGACGCTATTGACGCACAGGCCGATCGTCGCCGCGACCGTCTATCACAATGCCGACGGCATCTGGCGAACGCCGCGCTGG
>DASZQT010000161.1:0-9079 GCA_035549515.1 Pseudolabrys sp.
TCGACGCCCCAGGGCTTGCCGATCGCGACATCCACGCGCCGCTCGAGTTCGAGCGCAAAGGCGGCCGGCGGCGCATTCAGCGCGGCCAAGGTTTGCGTGCAGTTTTTTTGGTCGGGCCGGTGGCCGGCCTCGTCGGCGACCGCGCCCCGCGCCCATTCCTCGACACCGCGCCCGGTGATGGCCCGCACGTAATGCCGCGTTTCGTCCGGCATGCTGCGCGTCCCGGCAAGCCAGCCGCGCACACGCTGCGGCCCGGCATTGTAGGCCGCCGCCGCGAGGCCCAGGTTGCCGAAGTCGTCGCGCAAGTCGCGCAGGAAGGCCGCAGCCTTCGGCAGCGCCTCAACCGGATCGAACGGATCGGCGAGCGCGCGCTCGGCCGCCGTGCCGGGCATGAATTGCGCGATGCCTTCGGCGCGCGCGCCGCCGCCTGTCGCGGGTCCAACCGCGAGCGGTTTGAAACGGCTCTCGCGCCAGATGACGCGCGTCAGAAACTCCGCCGGCAGGCTGTTGGCGCTCGCCGCCGAGTCGATCAGCAGGCAGAGCGAGACCCTGGAATCCCTATCTTCGTCCGCGGCGCTCGGCGCACCGGCTGCCAGCGACAGGACCGCCGCGGCAACGCAAACAATCCGCTGCATGCGGCGGGAAACGAACCAGCCCGCCATCGGTTCCTGCGGTATTTCCCTGCATATCGCCAAAGCAGGGAGGCATTTTTTTGTTCGACCGGCGCGGGCGCGTCAGAGACCATCTCCTTGCACCCAGGTGGCACACGCGACGCGACTTGACACACGTGTGCCACCGTTCTATTCACCGTCGCCATGACGACGACAGCAACCCTGCAAGACCGCCGTGCCGCACTCGCGCGTGACGCCATCCTGGAGGCGCTGGTCAAGCATCTGGAGGCCGGCGACATCGATACCGTCGGCATGGAGGAACTGGCGCGCGAGGCCGGCGTTTCGCGGCGCACGCTCTACCGCTACTTCCCCACCCGCGGCGACCTCATCGCCGCCGCCGGCGATTTCGTGCGCGGCGCGGTGTTCAAGATCGATCCCGCGATCGGCCAAGGCGGCATCGCCGAGAGCTTCCGCGCCGGCACCACACGCATGCGCACACGGCCGAAGCTCGCGCACGCGCTCATGGCGACCGAGAGCGGGCGCGCGGTGCGCGGCAGTTTCCGCCCCGCGCGCGCGCAGGCCATCCGCAACGAGGTGCGCGCCAAAGCGCCCGCCCTGCCCCGACGCGAGGCCGAACGCGCCGCCGCGGTGCTCACTTATCTCTGCAGCCTGCAGGCCTGGGTCAGCCTGCAGGAGGAATCCGGTCTAACGCCCGAGCGCGCCGAAGAGGCCGTGCTGTGGGCGATCGACGTCATCCAGAACGAAATTCAACGTGAAAGCCGAAGAAAGGAAAAGAAATGAAAAATCCTGCCGTGTTCGTCAACTGCTTCGAAGTGCCCGCCGGGCGCGAGGACGAATTCGTCGCGCTGTGGGACGAGGTCAACCGCTATATGCGCGAGAAGCCGGGCTTCGTCTCCAACCGCCTGCATCGGGCGGTGACGCCTCAGTCGCGCTATCAGTTTATCAACTACGTCGAATGGGCCACGGTCGAGCATTGGCGCGGCGCACACGACGAAGGCTTCCGCGCATTGGTGCAAAGACCGGTGTGGCGCGACTTCCCGCATGCCGGATCGGTGTGTGAGGTGATCGTCGAACATACCGCGCAAGCGGCGGCCGCCTGACAGTTCAAAGCCCACCACGCGTGCAAAATGCCGCGCGCGCCTAAACGGCGCGCGCGTTCTCGTTTCGACCGCCCTGGCGGCCTTGCGCGATGTCCTTCTACTTCGCCAGCGTGATCGCGCCGAACCGGCCATTGGTCTGGTTGTTCGGGCCGGCGGTGAAATAGAGCGCGCTCGGGCTCGAACTCGGCGGGCCATTGGCGCCGGTGAAAGTGACGGCCCATAGGAATGGGATGGTCACCGGCTTTTTGGTCGTCGCTTCCTGTAGCGCGCCGAGGAATTTTCCGGTGTGATCGAAGGCATTGATCTTTCCGTTTCCAAAATTGCCGACAAGCACCGCGCCGCCCGGCCAAAAGCTCGCCGGCGCGCGCGCAATGCCCCAGGGTGCGTCGAGCTGGGCATTCTTGCCGGCCGGGAGCAGCCGGCTCACCAGAACGCCATTGGTGTCGAAGATGTCGACGAAACCGCAGCCCGCGCAGCTCACGCTGTCGTGCTTGGCGGCATTCTGCTTGGCGTAGACCACATAGAGGTCGCCGCCCAGATTCGTGATGTTGTGCGGCGCGTAGCCGCCCGGAATTTTGCCGTCGACAAACGCGCTCGCGCCCAAATTCACCGGCTTGAATTTGCTGTCATAGACTTCGATCTTGCCGGAACGGAAATTCGCCGCGAACAAGAGCGCGCCATGCTTCTTGTTGGTGCCGAGCGCGAGGCCCTTATACACGGCGCCCTGACAGTGGACGGTGGGCTTGGGCTTGCAATTGGCGCCGTTGAGCGAATTGTCGATGACGGTCGTGGAACTGGTGCCTTCGGCCGTAAACCACGCGGCGATGGTGCCGTCCTCGCTGTCAAACATGAAGCGCGCCGGCCAGGCCGGGTCGCCGTCGACAAAAAAGTTATTGGCGGTATTGGAGACGATACCGACCGGCGCTGAGACCTTGCCGACGTCCGGCCGGCGCGGCGGCGCCGGCAGCGGGATCTTGACGAACACGCTATTGATCGCGCCGGATCCATCATAAACCGTCGATACACCGGCCACATTGTCGGCGATCCAGAACGGACCGCCCGGCAGGAACGCGATGCCCCACGGATTGCGCAGTCGCGCGTCCTTGTGCGCGGCGCCGGCCTGGTTGGAGACCAGAAGCTCGACCGAATAACTGTTGGCTGCGGCGGCGGCATGAGCCCCGGCGAGCGAAAGCAGCGCGGCAGCGATTGCCGCGCGCGGAATTGCATGGTTGCGCCGTTGCATGACACCTCCCCGGGTTCAGGCCGCAACGGCTTAAACAACGGCGCGCATGGCCTATTCCATTCTCACGAACGGCGGCGCGAAAAAATTTCGCGCGTCAATGCGCGCGTCCGTTTAGTGCGACGTTTCAATGACAATGATGCGCAGAAAACAGGGGCGGGCTCAGCGCAGTTCCGGCGTATTGCCGAAATTCTTCGCGTGCTCGATCAGCGCGTAGCGGTCGGTCATGCCGGCGATGTAGTCGGCGATGCGGCGCGCGCGCGCGGCTTCGTCGAGACGCGCAATGCCCTCGCCCCATTCCGCCGGCAGATCGTCGGGCAACGCGCTGTAATGCGCGAACAGGTCGCGCAGCACCTGCTCGGCGTCCTGCATCACCCGCATCACGCGTTCGTGGCGATACATGCGCGGGCGCAGGAAACCCTTGATCTCCGCATCGGTCTTTTCCATCGCGGCGGAGAAAGCGATCGAGGCGCGCGGCGCCGCCCGCACATCGGCGACCGATTGCGGGCTTAGCGCCGCCAGCCGCCGGCGACTCTCGGAGGTGGCGTCCTCGATCATGCGCGTGATGATGCGGCGCACGACCTCATGCACCCGCCGGCCGGCTTCCAGGCCCGGATAGCGCGCGTCGATCTCGGCGACGATCTCGCCGACAAGGGCGACAGTCGCGATGTCTTCAAGCGCGAACAGATCGGCGCGCAGGCCGTCGTCGATGTCGTGCGCGTCGTAAGCAATATCGTCGGCGAGCGCGGCGACCTGCGCCTCGGCACTGGCGAAGGACCACAGCGCGAGGTCCCCGATCCGGTCATAGGCGAGGATCGGCGCCGGCACGCCGCGTTGCGCGTAGCGGCCGATGGCCGCGCCCGCGCGGTCGGTGAGCGGGCCGTTATGCTTGACCAGGCCTTCGAGCGTCTCCCAGGTGAGGTTCAGCCCATCGAAGCCGGCATAGCGGCGTTCCAGATCGGTCACCAGCCGCAGCGCCTGTGCATTGTGATCGAAGCCGCCATAGGCCTTGACCCACTCGTCGAGCGCGCGCTCGCCGGCGTGGCCGAATGGCGGATGGCCGAGATCGTGCGCGAGCGCCAAGGCCTCGGCCAGGTCCTCGTCGAGCCCGAGCGCGCGCGCCAGCGAGCGGGCGATCTGCGCCACTTCCAGCGTATGCGTGAGGCGGGTGCGGTAATGGTCGCCCTCGTGATAGACGAAAACCTGGGTCTTATGCGCCAGCCGGCGGAAGGCGGCGGAATGGATGATGCGGTCGCAGTCGCGCCGGAAATCGTTGCGCGAGGGGCTCGCCGGCTCGGCAAAACGCCGCCCGCGCGTTTGCGCCGGATCGCTGGCGTAAGGCGCGCGTTCGATAGGCGTGGAAATGGCCATTTCCGTCCCGCATTGACCTTGTCGGTCGGCGCACTTAACTATCCGGATAGGCGTCTGCCAACAGAATTGAACCGCGAAAAGGCTAAATCGATGGCCGCGAGTGTCACAGTCAGCGAGCGGGCCGCCCGGCGGATCGGCGAGATCCTCAAGGCCGAGCCGGCCGGCACCATGTTGCGCGTGTCGGTGGAAGGCGGCGGCTGCTCCGGCTTCCAATACAAATTTGACATGGAGCGCGCCAAGGCCGACGACGACCTGGTGATCGCGCGCGACGGTGCCGTGGTGCTGATCGATTCGGTCTCGGTGAATTACATGGCGGGTTCCGAGATCGATTTCGTTGAAGACCTGATCGGCGCCTCGTTCAAGGTGAAGAACCCGCAGGCCACCGCCTCCTGCGGCTGCGGCACCAGCTTTTCGCTCTGACGCATACACAATTGCATTGGTCCGCGCCGGCGGTTAGCCACCCACGCCCGCCTCCGTGCCATGGCCGCTTGGTTGCTTGCGATGGACCACCAGCGTGGTTCCGCGCATGCCGCTGACCGTGACCGCGGCGCCTGCCGGGATGTCTTCTTTCGACACCGCGAGCCAGACCGAGTCGCCCAGCCTGATGCGCCCCTGCCCGTTCGCGAAGGTTTCGGCCGCGACGCCGGAGGCTCCCACCAGAGCAAGGTCGCGGCGGTTGAGCGGCTCGCCGTCCCGGCCGCGTTCGCCCAGGCGGCGATAGACGAAATAGCCGGCGACGCAGGTGCCGATGCTGGCAACAATGAAGATGGTCAGTTGCGCCGTCAGCGACCACGCCACCAGGAAGCTCGCCAGCGCCGTGATCGCGGCCGCGCAGGCGATCCAGATCAGATAGGTGCCCGGAATCGGCAGCTCCATGAGCGCGATCACGACCGCGGCAACGGCCCAGGCCCAGGGCGACAGGCTCGCCGGCATGATCACGGTCTCTCGCGCTGGGTCGCGTTCTTGGTCAGTTCGGCGATGCCGGCGACGGCGCTCACCACGCTGCTCATTTCCATCGGCATCAGCAGCAGTTTGACGTTGGGCGAATGGCCGATCTGGCCGAGCGCGTCGACATATTTCTGCGCGACGAAATAATTCAGCGCCTGCACGCTGCCTTCCTCGACCGCCTTCGACACCGAACGGGTGGCCTCGGCTTCAGCCGCCGCCAGCCGTTCGCGCGCCTCGGCGTCGCGATTGGCCGCCGCCAGGCGTCCTTCGGCCGCCAGGATTTGCGACTGCTTCTCGCCCTCCGCCTTCAGGATCGCCGCCTGCTTGACGCCCTCGGCTTGCAAAATGGCGGCGCGCTTCTCACGCTCGGCGGTCAACTGCATCGCCATCGAGGACACCACATTATCGGGCGGGCTGATGTCTTTGAGCTCGACGCGGGTGATCTTGGTGCCCCAGCTTTGGGTGGCCGAATCGAGCACGTGCAGCAGCCGCTCGTTGATCTCGTCGCGCTTAGACAGCGTCTCGTCGAGATCGAGCGCGCCGATGGCGGTGCGGATATTGGTCATTGCCATGTTGGTGACGGCCGCGCGCAGGTCCTGCACTTCGTAGGCCGCGCGCGCCGCCTGCAGCACCTGATAGAAGACGATGCCGTCGACCGTGACCGAGGCGTTGTCCTTGGTGATGACCGACTGGCTGGGGATTTCCAGCACCGTCTCCTGCACATTGATCTTGTGACCGACGGCGTCGATGAAGGGAATGATCAGATTGAATCCCGGCATCAGCGTCGTGCGAAAGCGGCCGAAGCGTTCGACCGTCCACTGATAGCCCTGCGGGACGGTCTTGACGCCGGCTATGACGACGGCGATCGCCAACACCAGCAAGGTGAGCAGAAAAACCAGCGATTCCATATCGCTATCTCCCGGGACAACGTCGCGTGCCGCATCCTAGCACCAAATGCGGACGCACGCGCGGGCGGCACGATAGGCCGCCGGCGGCGGGTGGTCACCCGCCGCTCCGCGATGTCACAAGGCTGTAAAGAAATCGTCCGATCGGCCTCTATTCCGCCGCGACCGCCGGCGGCACTTCCTCGTCCGGCACTTCCTCGAGCTGCGGTTCGAGCTTGCGCTTGAGCAGGCGGTCGAAGCGGTCGAGATAGAGATAGATCACCGGCGTGATGAAGAGCGTGAGCAGTTGCGACACCATCAGGCCGCCGACCACGGCGACGCCGAGCGGCTGACGCAATTCGGCGCCGGCGCCGGTGCCGATCGCGATCGGCAGCGTGCCGAAGATGGCGGCGAAGGTCGTCATCATGATCGGACGGAAGCGCAAGGTCGCCGCTTCGCGGATCGCCGCCTCGGCCGACAGCCCGACACGCCGGCGCTCGATCGCGAAGTCGATCATCATGATCGCGTTCTTCTTCACGATACCCACCAGCATCACGATGCCGATCATCGCGATCACCGACAGGTCCATCTTGAACAGCATCAGCGTGAGGATGGCGCCGATGCCGGCCGACGGCAGGCCGGAGATGATGGTGATCGGATGGATGAAGCTCTCATAAAGGATACCGAGCACCACATAGGCCGCGAAGATCGCCGCCAGGATCAGGATGCCCTGTCCGCGCAGCGAATCCTGGAACACCTGGGCGGTGCCCTGGAAACCGGTGGTGATGGTCGCCGGCAGCCGCTCGTCGCGTTCGAGCTTGGTGATGGCGTCGACCGCCTGACCGAGCGAGAATCCCGGATTGAGGTTGAACGAGATCGTCACCGCCGGCTGCTGGCCCTGATGGTTGATCTGCAACGGCCCGACCGACGGCACGAAATGGGTGACCGCCGACAGCGGCACGGTGGTGCCGTTCGAGGTCTTCAGATAGACGCGCTGCAGGTCGTTCGGCTTGCTGCGGTATTCCGGCAGGCTTTCCAGGATCACCTGGTAGTCGTTGGCCGGCGTGTAGATGGTCGCCACCTGGCGATTGCCGAAGGCGTTGTAGAGCTCCTGGCGCACCTGGTCGACCGTTACGCCGTAGACGGCCGCCTTTTCGCGGTCGACGTCGACGGTGATCTGCGGATTCTTGATGTAGAGATCGGTGGTGACGTCGCGCAGGCCGGCGATGCCGGCGATCTTGTCGCGCATCTCCGGCGCCACGCGATAGAGCGCGTCGGTGTCGTTCGATTGCAGCGTGTACTGATACTGACTCTTGTTGAGCTTGCCGCCCAGATTGATGTTCTGGATCGGCTGAAAGAAGGTCTGGATGCCCACCACGACATTGGCCTTCTGGCGCAGCCGCGCCAGCACCACCGGCAGCTTGTCGCGCTCCTCGCGCGGCTTGAGCGCCACCAGCATGCGCCCGCTATTGCCGAGCGTATTAGGTCCGCCGATCCCGACGGTGGAATTGACGTATTCGACCGCCGGGTCCTTGCGCACGATGTCGGCGACCTTGCGCTGGTGCTCCGCCATGGCGGCATAGGCGATGTCGGTCTTGCCCTCGGTGATGCCGATGACATAGCCGGTGTCCTCGGTCGGGAAGAAGCCCTTCGGCACGATGACATAGAGCCAGATCGTGCCGGCGATGGTGGCGAACGTCACCAGCAGCATGACCGCTTTCGCCTTGATCACCTTGTCGAGCGCCCATTCGTAGCCGTTGAGCCAGGACTGGAACATGCGCTCGAAGGCGCGCAGCACGAAGTTCTGTTTCTCCTCGCCGTGATGGCCCTTGAGCACGCGCGCGCACAGCATGGGTGTGAGCGTCAGCGACACGAAGCCGGACACGATGATCGCCACCGAAACGCTGACCGCGAATTCGCGGAACACGCGCCCGACCATGCCGCCCATCAACAGCACGGGAATGAACACCGCGATCAGCGAGAAGGTGATCGACACGATGGTGAAGCCGATCTCGCGCGAGCCCTTCAGCGCCGCCTCGAACGGACGCATGCCGCCCTCGATGTGGCGCACGATGTTTTCGAGCATGACGATGGCGTCGTCGACCACGAAGCCGACCGACAGGGTCAGCGCCAGCAGCGTCATGTTGTTGATCGAGAAGCCGAACAGGTACATCGCCGCGAAGGTGCCGATCAGCGAGACCGGCACGGCGAGCGCCGGGATGATCGTCGCCGACAGCTTGCGCAGGAACATGAAGATGACGAGGATAACGAGGCAGATCGCGATCGACAGAGTCTCCTGCACGTCGCGCACCGCGTCGCGGATCGAGGTCGAGCGGTCGAACAGCGGCTGCATCTGGATCGACGGCGGCACCTGCGCCCGCAACTGCGGCAGCTTGGCGCGCACGAGATCGACCACCTCGACGGTGTTCGCGTCCGGCTGGCGCTGGATCGCCAGCACGATGGCGCGCGCATCGTTGAACCAGGACGCGATCTTGTTGTTCTCGACGCTGTCGATCACCCGCGCGATCTGGTCGAGCTTGACCGGGGCACCGTTACGGTAGGCGACGATGACGTCCTTGTAGTCGCTGGCGTGACGCATCGCACTGGTCGCGAGCAGCGTCACCGACTGTTTCTCGCCCTGCAGCGTTCCGACCGGCACCGACGAGTTCGCCGCTGCCACCACGCTCTTGACGTCGTCGAGCGAAATGTTGCGCGCCGCCGCTGCGCGCGGATCGACCTGGACCCGCACGGCGAACTTCTGCGCGCCGTAGACCAGCACCTGGGCGATGCCGGGCATCTGCGAAATCTGCGGCGCCAGGACGGTCTCGGCATAGTCGTCGATCGTCGACAGCGGCAGAGTGTCCGAGCGCATGCTGATGTAGAGCACCGGGAAGTCGCCCGGAT
>DASZQT010000162.1:0-27726 GCA_035549515.1 Pseudolabrys sp.
CGACGCGACCGAAGAGACGCAATATATCATCGCCGGCAGCGGCGAACTTATGATGGAGGACGGCAAGCAGACAATCGGCCCCGGAAGCGTCTTTGCGATCCCGGCGAATGTGCGCCACGATCTCGCCAATACCGGCGGCGACACATTGCGGGCCGTGGCCTTCTTCGCCGCTGCAATGTTCACCCAGACCTTCGACGAGACGATGCTGCCGCCCAAGACCCATGTCCTGGGAACGCCCAATCGCGAGGGATGATCAAACGCTCAGATGCCGCGACAATTGCGGCCAAGTTCGGCAATCGGCGCGGGCGCAGGCCGTGAAACATTTGGCGCAGGTGTGCTCATGAGCAAGACTCGAACCGACGTTGACCAAGACTCTTACCCCTTGCGCATCTTACATGTGACGCTGCCGACGCTCGCCAGCGCGATCATGCTTACAGCGCTCGCGGCTACGCCCGTGGCCGCCCAGACCGCGCCGCCCGACCTTCGCGGCACCTGGAAGGGCGAGAGCCAATCGATCGTCATGGGGGGTGCAAATCCCCATCACACCGCATCTCAATCCGCCGAGCCGCGCCTTTCGAGCGTTCCGTTCACCCTGACCATCGACAAGCAGGACGGACGCCGCTTCTCCGGCATGTTTTCGTCGCCGCGGCACACCGAAACCGTCATCGCTGTTATGTCGCACAACGGCACGATCTACATGGTCGACGATGACGGCTATACCGTGGGTACGATGCTTGCCCCGAACCGGATGGAGCTCTGCTATATGATGCGATCGGGGACCACGCGCGTGGCGTCCTGCGCGGAGCTAACCAAACAGTGAGCTTGCGCGCCGACCGGGCCGATGCGGCCAGGACCTTCGCTACCGCTTATCCGTCACGCTGCCGCGCTCAATGAAGAAGGCGCGCGCCAGCAGATCGAGCACATGCACTTCGTTCGACTCGGCAATCAGCACCGAGACGCCCTCGGTCTTCAGATTGGCCAACACCTCTCCGAGCCTTCGCGCAAGCGCTGGCGCCAGCCCCTCAAACGGCTCGTCGAGCAACAGGATTCGCGTGCCCGCCATCAGCGCGCGCGCCAGCGCCACCATCTTCTGCTGGCCGCCGGAAAGCTCCAAGGCGCGACGGCTGGCGAAGCGCGCCACCTCCGGCATGATCGAATAGATCCATTCCAGTCGCTGATCGACGCCGTCGGCCAGCGTCGCCCAGGTCGGCAGGCGGATATTTTCTTCCACGGTGAATTCCGGCACCAGCCGGCGGTCCTCCGGCATATAGCCGACGCCATGGCCCGCGCGCCGGTGCGGCGGCAGCGCCAAGAGGTCGACATGACCAAGCTCGGCCTTGCCGCTCGCCGGCAGCGCGCCCATCAGCGCGCGCAACAGCGTGGTCTTGCCGGCGCCGTTGCGGCCGATCAGCCCGCACATCTCGCCCTCGTTCATGGCGAGCGAGGCGTTGCGGATGATCGGGATCGGCCCGATTGAGACATTGAGGTTCTCGACCTTAAGCATGCGCCGCCCCCGCGCCCGGTTTCACGCGCACGCCGGTGATCAGTTCGCGCACACGGGCATTCTCGAGCGTCTCATGCGGCGTGCCGTCGGCGATGATGTTGCCGTCGTAGAAGGCGAGCACGCGGTCGGCGAAGCGCGCCACGATCTCCATGTCGTGCTCGACGAACAGTACGGTGATCTTGCGGCTCTTGAGCGCCGACATCACGACGTTCATCAGATCGAACTTCTCTTCGATCGAGATGCCGCTCGTCGGCTCGTCGAGCAGCAACAGGCGCGGCCAGCCCACCACCGCCATGCCGATGTCCAAGAGCTTGCGCACGCCCTGCGGCAGCGTATTGGCGGGCGTGTCGCGGTAGCGCGCGATCTGGAACAGATCGACGGTCGCTTCCGCCTCGGCGATGGCGGCGGGCGAATGCAAGAGCGTGGTCACCGGACCGAGCAGCCCGCCCTTTGCGCGTGCGATGGCGGCGGCGACGCACATGTTGTCGAACACCGTGAGCGAGGGGAACACCTGCGCGACCTGGAACGACCGCGATATGCCAAGGCGCGTGATCGCGCGCGACGGCATGCCGGTGATGTCCCTGTCTTCGAACAGGATCGAGCCTTTCGAGGGCGTGAGGTGGCCGGTGATCATGTTGATGAAGGTGGTCTTGCCGGCGCCATTGGCGCCGATCACGCCGACCGTCTGCTCGGCCGGCACGCTGACATTGATGTCGCGCGCGGCCACCAGCGAGCCGAAGGTCTTTTCCAGGTCGCGCACCGCGAGAATGGGAGTGCCGCTCGCGTTCATGACGGCTTCGCCCCTTCCCGCTTGCGCCAGCGCGTGGCGAGCGAGCCGAGGCCGTCGGGCAAAAACAGGATGGTGAGCAGCAGCACGGTGCCGAGCGTCATCTGCCACAGGCCCGGCATGGCGTCGACCGCGAAGGAACGCACCGCCTCAAATACCAGGGAGCCGACGAAGGCGGCGGCGACCGAGCCGGCGCCGGCCAGGATGGTGACGAACACGAAGCCGCCGGATGTGGTCCAATACGACATCGCCGGATCGACGTGTCCGATCGACAGCGCGGCGAGCGCGCCGCCCAGGCCGCCGAGCACGCCGGCGATCACCAGCTTGGCGTGAATGATGCGGGTGACCGACACCCCGAGAAATTCGACGCGAATCTCGTTGTCGCGGATCGGCGCCGCCAGGCTGCCGGCAATCGAGCGGAAATAGAGCCCGACCAACAGCGCGGCGAGCGCGCCGATGCCGAGCGTCAGCCAATAAAGGGCGAGGCCGAGCCTGTCGCCATGCGGAGCGAAGCCGAGGAAGGTCGGCGTCGACACCGTGAAGCCGTCGGTCGAGCCGAGCGACTCGGTTTTCACCAGCACGCCATAGAGAATCATCGACAGCGCAAGCGACAGCATGGCGAAGAAGATTTCGCGGTAACGCGCGAGCAAAACGCCGACCAGCGCCGCGACCAGCCCGGCCGCGACGCCGCCCATGAGCACCAGGAGGAAGGCGTCGTGGAAGCCGGTCCAGCGCGCGATGAGCGCCACCGTATAGGCGCCGATGCAGTAATAGAGCGCCTGCCCGAACGACACGAGCCCGGCCCGCCACAGCACGATCAGCCCGAGCACGACCAGCGCATTGGCGAAGGCAATGGTCGCGAGCGAGACCATCCAATCCGGCAGCAGCGGCGCAGCCGCCGCCGCCAACAGAAAGGCGAGAGCGCCGACCAGTTGCGCGCGCGCACCCATGTCAGATCTTCCTCGGCTGCGCGCGCACGAACAGCCCGTAGGGCCGGATGACCAGCACCAGCGCCATCACGCCGTAGATCACAAACAGTTCGACCTGCGGCACCAGATGCACGGCGGCGGCGCGGCAGATGCCGACGATCAGCGCGCCGATCAGCGCACCTTCGATCGAGCCCATGCCGCCGATGGCGACCACGGCGAAGGCGAGCACGATAACCTCGACGCCGATGCCGAGCGTCACCGCGATCTTCGGCGCCATCACCGCCCCGCCAAGCGCGCCTAGCATGGCGCCGATCACGAAAGTCACTGTGTAGACCAGCGTGACATTGATGCCGAAGGCGGCCGCCGTCTCGCGGTCGTAGATCACGGTGGTGAGCAGGCGGCCATAGCGGGTGAATTTCAGCGCCCAATAGGCGGCGCCAGCGAGCAGCGCCGCGATCGCCACCAGGATCATGTCGTAATTGGACAGGACGAGGTCGCCGACCTCGGTATTGCCCGCGGCGGCCATCGGTTGCCAGGCGGCGTAGGACTGCGCGCCCCAGATCAGCCGGATCACATCTTCGAGGATGAGGAAGACGGCATAGGTGACCAGCACCACCACAACCTCGTCGCGTCCGTACACCAGCCGCAGGATGCCGCGCTCGAGGATCAGCCCCATGATCAGGCCGATGGCCATGCCCAGCAGGATCATGAACACGAAGCCGAGCGCGGCCGGCCAGTCGCCATTGGCGGCGATGCCGACCGCGGTCGCCGCGCCATAAGCGCCGAAGGCGTAGAACGAGCCGTGCGTGACGTTGAGAATCTTCATCACGCCGAAGATCAGCGTCAGCCCGATGGCGACGATGAACAGATAGGCCGCGTAGACCAGCCCGTCGGTGAGAATGGCGAAAGCGGTCAGGAGCACGGCTCGATCTCCCCTCCCCCGCAAACTCTTGCGAGCGGCGGCGGTGTTTTGTCGCCCCTCCCCCCGCGAGCGCTTGCGAGCGGTGGGGAGGGGTCGGGGGTGGGGGGACAAGTCGCGCGCGCGGCGACCGGCGGGGTTATGAAGAAGCCCCCCACCCCGATCGGCATTGCTGACGCAATACCGATCGACCCTCCCCACCGCTGCGCGGGGGGAGGGTAAGAAGCGCGTGCATCGCTCATCTTTTCGTCTGCTTATTGTGCCAAACGGCGCATCAATTGCACTTGGCGCCCTTCATGCCGCCTTCGATCCATTTGTCGGCATCGATGCCCGGCGGCGGGTTCACGCATTCGGCCGGATAGCGCACGATGTCGACGATCTCCGGTTCCTTGGTCTTCTTGTTGAACTTGTAGGTGCCATAGGCGGTCTCGGTGATGCCCTGATGGCCGTCGCCGAGCGCCATCTTCACGTGGCCGGCCGGCCCGGTGAACTCGATGCCTTTGAAGGCGGCGGCGATCTCGTCGGTCGTCGGCTTGGCGCCTGGCTTCATCGCCTTCTCATAGGCGAGCTTCAGCCCGAGCAGCGACTGCGCCATCTGGTAGGCCGGATAGGTCGGCGGCGTGTTGTAGCGGTCGGTATAGATCTTCTGGAACCATTTGTTGATCTCGGTATCGCGCGCGAGCGGCCCATTGGCACCGCGTCCACCGATGATGGTGCCGTCCGGCATCTTGTCCTTCAGGCGCCAGATCGCCGCCTCGCCGGTGGTCATGATCATCGTCATGCGCTTGTCGAGCCCGCGCGCCGCCTCCTGATAGATGAAGCTTTCGAGGTCGCCGTCGAAGAAGCTGGTGTGCAGCACTTGCGACTTCGAGGTGAGCAGCGTGGAAATTTCCGCGCCGTATTCGCCGGCGAACAGCTTGGGGAACAGCACCTTGTCGGCGGCAGCTTTCGGCGCCAGCACCTTCATGGAACCGAGGAAATCGCGCCAGCTATCCTGGCCCCAGGCATAATTCTGGTTGATGCCGGAGAAGCTCGTGAGGTTCTTCTTCCGGGCGAGCACGTAGCGCGCGGCCGCCACGTTATCCATGGTGGCGTGCGGACTGACGCGGAACACGTAACTGCGCGCCTTTTCCTCGAAGATGCGCGGCGTGCCGCAGTCGTAGAGCACGGTGAGCGCTTTTAGTTCCTCGGCGACCGGCGTCACCGCAAGGCAGCTCCCGGACGACACATAGCCGACCACGGCGTCGACCTGGTCGCGCTGCACCAGATTGCGGAATTCGGTGACGACGTTGGCCACGCTGCCGGCCTCGTCGATCACTTTGGTTTCGATCTTGGCACCGCCAAAGCCGACCTTGTCGAACGGCGCCGGCGCCTTGCCGGCATTCAACGCCTCGATGACAATTTCGGCGCCATTGCGACCCGGAATGCCGAAGGGCGAGGCGGCCGGACCGGTCAAGAACGACACGATCCCGAGCTTGACGGTAGGCGCGGCTTGCTGGGCTTGCGCGGGCGCCGCCGCCACGGCGGCGAGCGCGGCGAGCGCGAGCGGAATCCTGACGTGCTTTGACATTGGTTTTCCCTCCCTGGACGGACCCTGTGGCCGGGCCTTCGTTTTCGGAATGACCCTAGCAAACGCGATCCGAACACAAGTTTCAATGGCTATTTCCAATATTGATGTAGGCTATTTCATATGATCGGATAGCGAGGTTCGCGTCGCGTTTCGAAGCGACAGCCGCCGGTGCTAGGCTTGCGGACGAGCAAAAAACCACGACGACTGGAGAGCGCGATGGCGCTTGGTTCGGTGCGGCGAGACGACGCGGACAACGACGCCGGCCTCAATGCGCGGCACACAATCCGCTCCGGCCTGCATCGCGGGCCGACCGCGGGACTGGCGCCCGGTTTCGTGCAAGGCAATCTCGCGATTCTGCCGCGCAAACTCGCCGGTGATTTCGAGCGCTTCTGCCGGCTCAATCCGAAGCCCTGCCCGCTGATCGGCGTGTCGACGCCCGGCGACTGGCGCGTGCCGGCATTGGGCGACGACCTCGACATTCGCAGCGACCTGCCGCGCTACCGCGTCTGGCGCAACGGTGAGCTGGTGGATGAGCCGGACGACATCGCCGCATATTGGCGCGACGATCTGGTGAGCTTCGTCATCGGCTGCTCGTTCTCGTTCGAGGAAGCGCTCAGCGCCGACGGCATTGAGATTCGCCATATCGCGCGCGGCTGTAACGTGCCGATGTACCGCACCTCGGTCGCCACGCAAGCGGCCGGCCCGTTCCATGGGCCCATGGTGGTGTCGATGCGGCCGATGAAGCCAGCCGACGCCGTCCGCGCGGTCGAGATCACCGCGCGCTTTCCGGCGGTGCACGGTTCGCCCGTTCATATCGGCAAGCCGGAGCAGATCGGCATCGCCGACTTGGCGAAGCCGGACTACGGCGACGCGGTGCCGGTGAACGACGACGAAGTGCCGGTATTCTGGGCCTGCGGCGTGACGCCGCAATCCGTGATCGCGACGGTGAAGCCCGACTTCTGCATCACGCATTATCCGGGATGCATGCTGGTGACGGACCGCAGGAATAGTGAGTTCGAGGTGAGGCCGTCATCCTGAGGTGCGAGCGTAGCGAGCCTCGAAGGATGGCGGCCAGGCCGTGCCCGTCATCCTTCGAGGGCCGCTCCGCGGCCACCTCAGGATGACGGATTGAGACTACGCCGCGTCGCGCGCACCCTTGTCGAGCAGGCCAGCCGCGATCAGCGCCGCGAGGATACGCTCGATCTCGGCGCGCTCGATCTTGACGAGCGGCGGGCGCACCACCGCGCGCGGCAATTTGCCGAGCAGCACCAGCGCTTCCTTCATGCGGTTGTGCATGTCGACGAAGGGATCGGCGTAGAACACCCGCATCAAGGGCTCGATGCGGTCGTTGAGCCGCTTGGCCTCGGCGAGCTCGTTGCCCTGCACCGCGCGGAACAGGCGCGCCTGCAGATCGGCGATCACGCTGCCGGAACCCGACAATAGCCCATTGCAGCCGAGCACCAGCGAGGAGAACAGCCAGGCCGAATGCGTGGACAGCACATTCACCGGCCGCGGCAGATTTTGCAGCGTGCGCACATGCCATTCGTGATGCGGCACATTGCCGATCCAATCCTTGATGGCGCGGATCGTCGGCACTTCCTCGCACAGCTTCAAGAGCGTGTCCTTGGGATAGCCTTGGCCGGTGGCGAGCGGATACTGGAACACGATCAGCGGCAGGTCGGTCGCCTCCGCGATGCGCTTGAAATGCGCGAGCGCCATGGCCGGTGACTGCCCGAGCGTGAACGGCGCCGGCGGAAAAACCAGCAGCGCCGAGGCGCCGCCTTGCGTCGCCATGCGCGCGATGCGCGCGGCCTCGATGCTGCCATCGGCCCAGACGCCGTTGACGATCGGCAGCCGCGCGCCGATCTCGTCCTGCGCGACCTCGAGCACGCGGCGCTGTTCGTCGAACGTGCAGGAAGCGACCTCGGTCGAATGCGCGTTGAGCGTGATGGCCGACAGCCCTTCTACCGCGGCCACATCGCGCAGGTGCCGGCGGAAGCTCGCCTCGTCGATGGTGAGGTCCTCGTGGAATGGCAGCAGCACCGCCGGAATAACGCCGTGCGGAATGTAGCTCGGGTGCCTTGCCATCGAGGTTGCTCCCTAGACCGCCGCTTTCACGCGCGGCTCGTTTTCTCCGGTGAATCCGAACTCGGCCGACAGCCGGTCGGCGGCCGCGCGTACCGTGCGGGTGCGGGCGCGCAAGGCCTCGATCGACAGCCGCCACACCGGGCCGGAGACGCCGATGGCCCCGATCACAGCGCCCGAGAAATCGCGCACCGGCACCGCCACGCAGCGCAATTCGGAATCGAACTCGCCATTGTCGATCGCCATGCCGGTGCGGCGCACCTCGGCGATCTCGCGCCGCAGCGCCTCGGGCGCCACGATCGAATTGGGCGTGTGCGGCTTGAGCTCGGCGCTTGTCAGGAAACGCTCGAATTGCGGCTCGCTCAGGTTCGCCAGCATGATCTTGCCGAGCGCGGTACAATGCGCCGGGCGCACCACGCCGACGCGGTCGGTGAGCTGGAACGCGCCGGGTCCGCTGGTGCGCGCCAGCACCACGACAGCGTCGCCCATGCGCACCGAGAAATGCGCGCTCTCGCCGGTCTCGCGCGAGAGATTCTCCAGCACGGGCGTGGCAAGGCTGGTCATCTCCAATTCGTCGAGCGCGCTGGCGGCGAGCGCGAACAGCGGCCGGCCGATACGATAGCGCTTGGAGTCCTTCAACTGGCGCACATAGCCGAGCGAGACCATGGTCTTGACCAGATGGAAGGTGGTCGAATTATGCAAGCCCACCCGCTTCGACAGGTCGGCCAGGCCGATGCCGTCGCGGTTGCGCGCGATCTCCTCGAGTATGGCGAAGGCGCGCCCGATCGATTGCACCCCGCCGCCGCGTTGGACCGCCGCCGCCTCGTCCATCTCCTGCGCCTCGCTGCGGCGCATGCGCGCCCGCAAGGGGCGCTCGACGGCTCTCGGTTTGGTTCTCGTGCGCAAAATCGCGGCCTCCGGTGAAGGGCGAACGTTAGCACCCCGAATTTTCGATTGGCAAACGGCAATTCACCATGCGGCAGGCCCGACCGGCGGCCGCCGGCTGGGCGCCGGTCAGGATGCGCGCGCCAGGCGCGCGAGGCTTAGCAGGCGGACCAGCATGTTGGCGGCGAACCAGGAATCGGCGAGGCTGAAGCTCTGCCGGGTTTCGCCGGTCGTCTGGTCGCAGGCCAGGTTGATGCCATTGGCATAGGCCGCGAGTGCGGTTATGCGCGCGAGCGGAATCCGCCGCGTCTCGACCGTGCCGTTGACGAAGAACAGATTGCCGTTGGTGACGACGAGATCGCCGGTGGCGTCCTGTAGAAGCTGCGCCTCCCGCAGCACGGACGCGCGGAAGGCCGAAGGCGCGTAATAGGCCGCGGCCGAAAACGACAGCGCAACCGGCGCGATACCGGCATGGGCCGGGGCACCGTCCGGACCGGCGGCATCGCGAAAGCAGGTGACGTCGTTGAAGATCCAGATCACCGATTCGCCGGCCGCAAGCGCGATCGGCATCGGGCCCGCGACGCTGACGATATCCGGCACCTGCCCCGCTTCCAATTGGTGCAGGATTTCGATCTTGGCGAGCATTTCGTGCGGGAGAATGTCGCGCGTCATCATGGGCGCCAAGGTCCGCGCGACATCGCGCAAGCGCTGTGTGTCGGCCGCACCGGGCAGGTGGTGCTCGATCATCCGTTTTGCGACGTCCGCGAGGCCGCGCGCGGCAAGCTCGCTCAGTTCGTCCGGCCGCACGAACGAGGCTTCCGACGCGCCGCGCAACAATTCGGCGAAGCGCGCGAGCGACAGATCGCTCTTGAAGAACTTCGGAAAGAATTCGGGAATCTGCGCCACCGCGCGCGCGTGGCGCTCCTGGCAGTCGGCATGCACATTCTTTCCGAAGCCGGCGGACCGGCCGCAATACTCGCATTGCCCCATCGGCGCTTCCCTGCTTTGCCGCCGTGTATAGCAAAAATTCGCGCGCGCGCATCCGTCGGCGCACCGCGTTTGGCTGCGCGGCCGGGCACACGGCGGCGATAATGGAACGTGACGTTGGGAAGACAGCGCGGCCGCGCCGTTACCGGAATGCGGCTTGCGCGGCGGCCGATCGGTCGGCCGCCCGCGCGACTCAGTTGCCGTAGGACCGCTTCAGGTCGTAGGCGACGCCGGTGAAGCTGCGCACCACCGCCATCAGCTTGTTGATCTGCACCGACGCGGCATTGGTGATGAGCACGACGTCCTTGTCGCGCATCTGCAGGGCCTGCGTCAGGAAGTAACCATCGGCGGCGCGCATATCGATCTTATACAGGATCGGCACGAATTCCGGCGGATTGGCCACGAGCGGCGGCAGGGCGTCGGGCGGTAAGATGTCCTTGGCGATGAACCAGGGCTCGAAGCGGAACAGGTAGATGCCGCTCGGATCGCCAACGACATCGATCGGGCCGCCCGCCTGGGCGATGGCTTCCGCCAGCGTGACCTTCTCGTAAGCGAAGGGATAGAGCGCGACTTTCTGGGTCGCGCCCATCACGGCATAGGTGCGTGGGTTGTGCGACAAATAGACTTGATCGTGCGGGCGAACGAAGATGTTCTCGGCCGGATTGTTGATCACGGTCTGCAGCAGCACCTTGCCGACCTGCTTGTTGCGCACGATCTGCACGTAGGTTTCGTAGGCCGGATAGCGCGCGCCGCCGGCGGCCGCGATCACATCGAGCACGCGGTCGCCGCGCGCACCGATCGACACCGATTTCGCGGAATTAACCTCGCCGCCTACCGTCACGGCATTGCCGACGCTGCTGTAGGGCACGACCATGACTTGCGGCCCGACCGCCTTGCCCTCCAGATCCTTCTCGAGCAGGACGCCCGCTTGCCCCGGTGTGAGGCCCGCGACCTTCACGCGGCCGACGAAGGGCATGAAAATCGTGCCGTCGGCTTCGACGACCTGCGGCGGGATATTGCTGGCCCCGGTCGAAACCGCGCCCACCGTATTGCTCGAGGTCGACGGCGCGCCCGGAACCACGGCCGGCGGCGGAAACAGGTTCTGCCCGCCGGTCTCATAGACCGTGATGGTGACGATATCGCCGCGCTGCAGGGCGTTGGTCGGGCGATAAGGGCCGCTGCGGAATCCCGGCCCGAAGCCCGGATGAAACTGATCGAGAATGGAGACGACCCGGCGGTCCATCTTGACGACCGAATAAGGGAAATCGGCGTCGTTTTTGGACGAGGTCAGCTCAATAGAGGTCGGGGCGGCCGCAGGAAGTCCACAGGCCGCCAGGGCGGCGGCCGCGACCATCGCGAGCCCCATGCGCACCTTCAGCGACGCCGCACACCCTCCCAACCACTTAACGATGGACACCGCTTGCCCCTCTATTTCCCAAGCCCCAGACTTCTCAATCCCAAGACTTCTCGAACAAGGCTTTTCTAATTCGCTGGGAGTCTCGGTAGCCCGGAAATACCCCACCAAGGGGCTTATAGGCAATCGACACCGCGGCAGCAACGCCCTGAACACCTCCCAAGAGGCGGAAAAACCTGTGAATTACAAACAAGTTGGCCGCCGTGACTTTTATACATCCATCAATTTACAGGCTTCGGCGGGGCAACTGTCGCGCCGACCGATTCCGTCCTGTTGTTGTCACGATTTGAAAAACGCCCGCCGCCGGACGGCGGGCGTTTTGGACCCGCAAGAGGCGCACCACCTCAACTGCAGTAGCCCCGCTCCCGCAAATAGCCCACGATGGCCGCTGCGTGCGCCGCAGCATCGCCCTCGACGGTCCGCACCACGATATCGGCCGCATCCGGCGCCTCATAGGGGCTGTCGATGCCGGTGAAGTTCTTGATCGTGCCGGCCTTGGCCTTCTGGTACAGGCCCTTGGGGTCGCGCGTCATGCAGACCTCGATCGGCGTGTCGACGAACACCTCGACGAACTCGCCCTCGCCCATCAACTCGCGCGCCATCCGCCGTTCCGAACGGAACGGCGAGATGAACGAAACCAGCACGATCAGACCGGCGTCGACGAACAGCTTCGCGGTCTCGGCCACCCGGCGGATGTTCTCCACCCGGTCCTCCTCGGTGAAGCCGAGATCGCGGTTGAGCCCGTGGCGGACATTGTCGCCGTCGAGAATATAGGTGTGGCGCCCATGCGCATGCAGGGTGCGTTCGACCAGGTTGGCGATCGTCGACTTGCCGGAGCCTGACAGGCCGGTGAACCAAAGCGCCACCGGCTTCTGCAGTTTGAGACCGGCGCGCGCATGCTTGTCGACATCGAGCGCCTGCCAATGCACGTTGGTCGCGCGCCGAAGCCCGAAGTCGATCATGCCGACGCCGACCGTCGCATTGGTGAAGCGGTCGATCAGGATAAAGCCGCCGGTGACGCGATTGTCGCGATAACGGTCGAACGCGATCGGCTCCGCGAGCGAGACATTGACGTAACCGATCTCGTTGAGATGCAGCGTCTTGGCGGCAAGATGCTCGAGGTTGTCGACATCGACCTTGTGCTTGAGCGCCGTGACCTGCGCAGTGACAGTGCTGGTCGCGAGCTTCAGGATGTATTGCCGGCCCGGATAGAGCTGCTCGTCCCCCATCCAGACCAGATGCGCGGCGAACTGATCGGACACTTCCGGCCTTGCGGTGGCTGCGCACACCACATCGCCCGGTGCAATGTCGATCGCCTCCGCGAGCGCGAGCGTCACCGCCGCGCCGACGCCGGCGACTGGAATGTCGCCGTCCTTGCCGAGCATGCGCGTCACCGTGCCGGGGCGGCCGGACTTGGCGGCAGCGACCGTATCGCCAACTTTCACGGCGCCGCCGGCAACGGTCCCTGAATATCCGCGCACCCCGGAGTCGAGTTGAACGACCGATTGCACCGGCATGCGGAAGGGCGCGCCGGCAAGCGCGCGCTCGACATCGATCGTTTCCAGCGCCTGCAACAACGGCGCGCCCGTGTACCAGGGCGTGCCGGTGCCGGCGGCGGTGACGTTGTCGCCGAGACTCGCCGATACTGGAATAGGCACGACGGCGGCAAAGCCGAGCGGCGCCGCGAAATCGAGGAAATCGGACACGACGTCGTCGAACGCGTCTTGCGAAAAGCCGACGAGATCGCTCTTGTTCACCGCCAGCACGACATGACGAATGCCGGCCAGCGATGCGATATAGGCATAGCGCCGGGTCTGGCTCGCCACGCCCTGGCTTGCGTCGATCACGACCAGCGCAAGGTCACAGTCCGGCGCGGCGGCGGCGATTTCGCGCGTGTGCGGTTCGTCGCCCGGCACGTCGGCGACAACGAATTGGCGCAGCCCGGTAGCGAAGGAATGGTAGCCGATATCGCGACTGCCGGCCTGTTCCGGCCCGCCCGCCGTCGAAGGACCGTCGAACGTGACCTTGCTGTCGCCCAGCAGGCGACCGACGAGTGTCGACGTTCCGGCGCCGGCGCTGCCGCAGGCGAGCACGCGCAGCAGCGGCTTGCCCTCCCGCGCGCCGGCATAGGTTTTGAATTCGCCGCTTGGCTCCGGAGCGTGCATCAGAAATGACCCTCGCGCTTATGCTTTCTCGACATCTTCGGCACACCGGCGCCCGTTCCGCCGACGCCGCCCGCAGAATAACATTCGGGGTCGCGCGCGCGCACCAGCCGATTGCGCGCGGTCAACTGCGGCCTTCGTCTCATGCGACCAACCGTCTCACGCGAGCGTCTTCCATCGTGAACAGGGTACCGCTGCAACCG
This sequence comes from Pseudolabrys sp., assembly GCA_035549515.1. Taxonomy (GTDB): domain Bacteria; phylum Pseudomonadota; class Alphaproteobacteria; order Rhizobiales; family Xanthobacteraceae; genus Pseudolabrys. The sequence continues at coordinate 13,446 of DASZQT010000162.1, forward strand.
TCCGCGAGACGGTGCCGCGGGCATGCTCGAACGGCACCATGGCGACCGGCGCCGCCCGCTCCCGCGCGATGTGGATAGTCTCGGCTGCCAGACGCTTGCGATCAGACAGGACGGGGTTTGGCGTGCGCGATCTTGGCATCTCACCTGTCTGAAAATCCGATCCAAAAATGGGCCCCGGAAATCGTTTCTAAACTACACCATCGGGCCATGAGCGCCAAGAGCGGCGGTTCTGCAAAGCAAGGTTTGCGATAGGCGGAACAAGCAAATTTCGCTAGATTTGTGGCATGGAATTTCTTGGGACCGACAAGGGAGCCGATCATGCACCCCGTTAGCGCTTTGGACAGGAAACCGCCGGCCTGGGCTCGCACGCTGACCGACGCCGACGCCTTCGCGCGCGAACAGGAACAGCTCGGCAAATGCTGGACGCTGCTCGGCGTCACCAGCGACGTGGCGAAGGACGGCGACTGGTTTCGCTCGACCCTGGGCGGACGCTCGGTGTTCGTGCAGCGCTTCGGCGACGATCTGGTCGGCTTCGAAAATGTGTGTCGCCACCGCTTCTATCCGCTGCGCACCGAGGACAAGGGAAACGGTCCGATCCGCTGCGGCTTCCATCACTGGCAGTACAACAAGGAAGGCGTCGCGCTCGGCATCCCGATGTGCCAGGAGATGTTCGGCGTCACCCCGCGCGAGCTCAATGCAAGGCTCAAACCGGTCGAAATCGCCACCTGCGGCATTTTCGTGTTCGGGCGCTTTGCGAGCGCGGGCAATAGCGAGACGCTGAAGGACTATATGGGCGAGGCCTTCCCGATCCTGGAAGCGATGTGGAGCCCCAAGCGCGCGCCGCGCTACATCGAGACGCCGATCGCCTGCAATTGGAAGCTCGTCTATCACATCACGCTCGACGATTATCACATCGTCGCCGTGCATCCCTCCACCTTCGGCAAAGGCGGCTATCTGCCGCGCGAGGCGCCGCATTATCACAAGCTCGGCCGGCACAGCGCCTATTTCTGGTACGGCGCGGACGACGAAGTGAGCAAGATGGCGAAGGAGGTCGAGCGCGGCGAATACAGCCCGCAGGTCTATCGCATCTTCCAGCTCTTCCCGAGCCTATTGAGCCTGCATGTCGACGCCGAGAAGAGCTGGTATGTGATCGTGCAGCAATATGTGCCGCTCGCGCCCGATCGCTGCGTATCGCGCTGCTGGTACTTCCCGGCACCGTTCCCGGCGACCGACGAGAACTGGTGGTCGAAGCTCTATCGCCGCGTCGCCGCGCCTTTCGTCTATCTCGGGTTCCCGTTCTACATGCGCCGGATCTTCGGCGAGGACAACGGCATCTGCGAAGGCATCCAGAAGGTGGCATCGCAGATCGACTCCTTCCCGATCCTGGGCAAGCACGAGGAGCGCGTCGCCTGGTTCGAGGAAGTCTATGCGGAGACGATGGGCAATCCGCCGCCGCCGACCGGATCGGAAGAGCCGCGCAAGATCGGCTCGGCGGCGTAGGCGCGATCCGTTTGAGTCGAAGCGGGCCCGGCCTCGATCCGTCACCCTGAGGCGCTCGGCGCGGAACGCGCCGAGCCTCGAAGGGCGACGGCCGCTGACCCAGTGTCCGCCATCCTTCGAGGCTCGCTGCGCTCGCACCTCAGGATGACGGACGGGCCGCACCGCGCGGATTATCCCGCCAAATCGAACGCCGCACTACTCCGCCACGGTGAACCGCGTGCCGCGCAGGATGTAACGGCGCAGCCGGTCGGGCAGCAGCCCATGCAGACGCGTCGCGAGCGCGAAAAAGAACGGGAACGCGATGACCGGCCGGTTGCGCGCGAGTCCCGCCACGATGCGGGCAACCGCGCGCTCGGGCGCCATCACGAACGGCTTCGGCCCCGATTCGCGCAACATCATCGGCGTGGTGACATAGCCCGGGCAGATCACGCTGACGCCGATGCCGTGCGCGGCAAGCGCCGCGCGCAACGACAGGCCATAGGCCAGCACCGCCGACTTGCTGGCGCAATAGCTCGGACTGTCGGGCAGCGGGATGAAGGCGGCGATCGAGCTGACGATGGCGATCTGCCCGCGCCCGCGCGCCATCATCGCCGGCAGCAGCGGCTGCACGGTATTCAACACGCCGAGCACATTGGTTTCGATAACGCCATGGCCGGCATCGGCCGGCTCGATGGGACCGTCGGCCGGGGTGCCGGCCATCAGCCCGGCATTGGCGAAGGCAAGCTCGACCGGATTCGCGCGGTCGATCTCGCCGATCCAGTCGGCCATCGCCGCGCGGCTGCGCACATCGATGAGCGCGCATTGCGCGCTGCCGCCGAGCCGGCGGCATTCTTCGATCGTGCTTTCGAGCCGCGTCCGGTCACGCCCGATCAACGCGAGCGCGCGTCCTTGCCGCGCGTAATGAAGCGCCAGCGCCCTACCGATGCCGCTCGAAGCGCCTGTGATGAGAACCGTGCCGGCCATCTTGCTTCCAACCGCCCGGCGGCTTGTTGCGCCGGCGGAGGGCGCTAGCCCGGCACCCGCAGCAGGCGCAGCCGCTCAGGCAATTTCGCCATCTCCTCGACGATCGTGTCGACGGCGGTCTCGATGTCTTCCTGAGTATGCATGGCGGTGACGAAGAACCGCAAGCGCGAGGATTTCACCGGCACGGCGGGATAGAGCACCGGCTGCACATTGATGCCGCGCTTGTAGAGTTCCTGCGACAGCATGACGGTCGCGATCGATTCGCCGACGATGATCGGGATCACCGCGAGCCCGCTGCCATTGCCGGTGTCGAGGCCCTTCTTCTTGGCATAGGCCTGGAAATACTGCCCGTTGCTTTGCAGCCGCGCGACCCGTTCCGGCTCGCGGTGCATCAATTCGAGCGCCTTCTCGACGCTCGCCGCCACCACCGGCGGCATGCCGACGCTGTAGACGAAGGCGCCCGCCATCAGGCGCAGATAGTCGACCATGAGCGCGGTGCCGGCGATGTAGCCGCCGCAGCCGGCCAGCGTCTTCGACAGCGTGCCCATCCAGATGTCGACTTCGCGCGGATCGACGCCGTAGTGCTCGAACAGCCCATAGCCGCGGCGGCCGAGCACGCCGAGCGAATGGGCTTCGTCGATCATCAGCCAGGCGTGGAAGCGCTTCTTGATCTCGATCAGGCGGGTGAGATCGGGGAAATCGCCGTCCATCGAGTAGAGGCCCTCGACGACGATGAGCACGCGTTCGAACTTGTTGCGCACGCCCGCCAGGATCTGCTCGAGATTGTCGAGATCGTTATGCGCGAAGCTGCGGCGCGAGGCGCCCGACAACACGCTGCCCATGACCGCGCTGTTGTGCACAGCCGCGTCCGAGATCACGAGATCCTTGGGTCCCACGAGCTGGCCGATCACGCTGACATTGGTGGCGTAGCCGCTCACGAAGACGAGCGCGTCGTCCGCGTTGTAATGCGCCGCGAGCGCGCGTTCGAGCGAGCGATGCACCGGCCGCTCGCCCGCCACATGCCGGCTGGCCGAAGCGGAAATGCCGTAACGGTCGATCGCCTCCTTGGCGGCGGCGACGACTTCCGGATGGCCGTTCAGCCCCAGATAATCGTAGCAGGAGAAATTGATCAGCTCGCGGCCGTCGATGTGGGTGCGCGCGGTGATGCGCGACTCGTGCATGCGGAAGTAGGGATTTTCCAGGCCGAGCTTTTCGCCGACCAGGCGCTGCAGCCGCAATTCGTCATAGCCGGGCAGCGTCGAGAAGTCGGTGAAGCGGTTGCCGACCAGCTTGAGATCGACCGGCTCGACCTTGTCCTGCGCCTCCGGCTTGCGCATGGAGGCGACACGCGAGAACAAATTCTCGCGCGCCCTGCCCGTCAGCGCCGATTCCTTGCTCACGACAGCAACCTCTTCGCGGTGCGGCCTTCCTCGTTCATCATGCCCTTGAGCGTTTCGAGGTGAGCCGGGTCAATATCGCCCTGGTGATGCTGCTCGGCGAGCGTGGCGACCATGGCATCATCGCGGTCGCGGCCAAGGCCGACATGCGCGATGATCTCGTCGGCGATGTCCGAGATCGTCATGCCGCCCGAGGAGCCCGAGAGCGGGATGTGGATGCCGAAGCACTCTTCGAGGTTCATCACCAGTTCGAGCGCCATCAGCGAGTCGAGGCCGATCTCGCCGAGCGGACGCACATGGCTGATGTCCTCCTCGCGCAGATGCAGCACATGCGCGAGCTGGGCGCTGATCACGCTGGCGACCTTGCGGCGCGCAGCCTCCACGCCCTCGGCGGCGGCGAGCGCATGCAGGTCGATGCTCTCGCCCTCGCCATCGCCGGTGCGGCTGTTGGCGCTGAGATAGGCCGCGTAGGTCGGCGAGCGCAGCACCGAGAGCCGCTCGGCGCCGAACGAACCCTCGCTCGGCGACACGGTCATCACCGCGGTGTCGGCCATATCGGTCGGCTGTTCGAGCGCCTGCGCCATCAGTTCGAGCGCCTCGCGCGAACGCATGCCCATGACGCCGGTCAGCTTCTGCAGACCGCTTTGCAGCTTCTGGTTCCGCGCCACCACGCCGACATCGGTGATCGGACCCCAGCCGATGGCGAGCGCCGGCAGACCCTTCTGCCGCCGCCGGCGCGCCACGCCTTCCATATAGGCGTTGGCGGCGACGTAGTTGCCCTGCCCCGGATTGCCGATCAGCGTGGTGACCGAGGAGAACAGCACGAAGTAGTCGAGCGATTTGCCGCGCAGCAGATAGTCGAGATTGTCGATGCCCGCGACCTTCGGCGCCAGCACGCGATGGAAGCGCTCGGCGTCGAGATTGGCGAGGATGGCGTCATCCAGCACCATGGCCTCGTGCATCACGCCGGCGATCGGCGGCATGGTGGAATGCAGCGTGTCGAACAATTGCTCGACCGCGGCACGGTTGGTGATGTCGCACGGATCGGCCACCACCTTCACGCCGCGCGCGATGAAGTCCTGCACCACCGCCTGCGCTTCGGGCGCCGCGGCGCCGCGCCGGCCGATCATGACGAGATAGCGCGCGCCCTTCTCGACCAGCCATTTCGCCGTTTCGAGACCGAAGCCGCCGAAGGCGCCGGTTACGATGTGGGTCTTGTCGGCGGCGACCTCGAAGGTGCTGCGCGCCGGACGCGCCAATCCCTTGCTCGGCGGCCGCACCACGATCTTGCCGACGTGGCTCGACTGCTGCATCAGGTGGAACGCCTCCGCCACATTGTCGGCGTCGAACACGCTGTACGGCAGCGGCACGAACACGCCCTTCTCGAACTGCTGGACGATCTTGGCGAAGATCCGGTCCCCTTGCGCGCGCCGTGCGCCGATCACCTGGTCGACGTCGACGCCGAAGTAGGACAGGTTCTTGCGGAACGGCCGCAGGCCGATGTGAGTGTTGGTGACGTAATCGCGCTTGCCGAGTTCGACGAAGCGACCGAACGGCCGCAGGCAGGCGATCGAGCGCTCCATGGCTTCGCCCGCCAGGCTGTTGAGCACGACATCGACGCCGCCGCCGGTGATCTTGCGCACATCGTCGACGAATGTCGTCGAACGCGAGTCGAGCACATGGGCGACGCCGAGCGAGCGCAACAGGTCGCGCTTGGCGGGCGAGCCGGCGGTGGCGATGACGCGCGAGCCGCGCGACTGCGCGATCTGGATCGCCGCCATGCCGACGGCGCCGGCACCGCCATGGATGAGGACCCATTCGCGCCGCGTGAGCTTGGCCTGCGTCACCAGCGAGTAATAGGCGGTGAAGAAGGCGACCGGGATGGTGGCTGCCGCTTCGAGCGACATCTTCTCCGGCAGCTTCACGGCCTGGGTGTTCTGCACCGTCACATGGGTGGCGAAGGACGAGGCCGCGAAGGCCATCACCGGATCGCCGACTTTCAGATTCTCGACGCCCGCTCCGACGCGGGAGATGCGGCCGGCGCATTCGAGCCCGAGCGTCGGGCCGCTGAAGCCGTCCTCCAGCATGTCCTCGGGCAGGAGCGACATGCTCCACATCAGATCGCGGAAGTTCAGGCCGGCGGCCACCACCTCGATCTCGACCTGGCCGTCGCCGGGACGCTTGCGGTCGATCGGCTGCCAGCTCACGCGCTGGCCGGCCACCGAACGGCGTTCCAGCTTGGCGCCGGTGCGGCGATCCGAGGACTTGGATTCGAGCGAGCGCTTGAGCCCGTCCACCCGCACCGCCCGCACCGCCTTGTCGGCGATCTGCAGCTCGGTTTCCTTGGTGCCCGAGGTCAGGATTTTCTGGATCTCGCTCGCCGCCACGTCGTCCGACAGGTTCGGCGTGACGTCGATCCGGCGCACGTCGAGCTTGGGGAATTCGTTGGCGAGCGTGCGCGAGAACGCCCAGGCGCCGGTTTCCACCGGACGCACCGGCGCGGCGTCGTTATTGAGCGCGCCGCTATAGACCAGCCAGAGCGTCGCCGGCGTATTGCCGATGCGCTCCGCGCAGGCCTTGATGTCGAGGCAGCGCTGCGTCAGCGCGGCCACCGTATCGGCCGGGTCGGCCGCGAATTCCGGCACCAGCACGATGTGGTCGGGAGCGGCGGGCGGATAGTCCGACAATCCCGCGATGGTCGAGACCGGCCGTTTGACCTTGGCCAGGGCGGCGCCCAGCCTCTCCGCCAAGGCCGACGTCTTGGCCGAAGCGACGATGAGCGTGTTCGTCTCCTTGGCGGGCGTAACCTGCGAGGCCGCGGCCTCGCCGCGGCTGGCTTCAGCGGCCACCAAATAGGCGAGATCGGAACCGCAGCGCACCATCGAGGTCTGCGCATGGTCGAAGCCGGCCCGCACCAACTGCGCCGCCCAGAACTTCAGCGGGCGCAGCGGCGACACCGGTCGGTCGCCCGACATGCCGATGAACCAATTGGGGTCGAGACCGAACACCAGGTCCTTGAACAGCGAGGCGCGCGGCTCGATGCCGACCAAGAGGCCGCCCGGCGCGAGGTGCCGCCGCAGCTCGGCGACGCCCATGCTCGGCGGCAGCCGGTGCAAGCCGGAGGCGCCCACGATCAGATCGTATTCGCCGAGGTCCTGCGCATGTTCGGCATCGATCAGCTTCACCTCGCGATGACGCGACATCGCGAGTTCCGCGCTTTCATAGCGCCGGCGATCCGGCTCGAACACCGTGAGCAGGATGCTGTTCGGCGAGGCGAGCAGCGCATGCGCCAAATGGCTGAAACCGACCTGCAGCACGCGCAGCGCGCGATTCTTCGGCCACAGCCGCTTGTTGTCCATGAGCAGGCGATGGAGCACCTCGCTCGTCTCGCGCAGCGCCACGCCGGTTGCATTGTAGAAGTCGAGCGCCGACTTCGGAATGATGGTTTCGGGCGCCGTGATCTTGGTCTTCGCGGCCACCTGCTTGGCGAAGCCCGAAATCGCGGCCGCCAGCAGCGCCTCGGCAGCGCGTGACTGCTGCTCGGTGGCGAGCGCCTTCACGACCCAGGTCGAGCTCGGCAGCGACCAGTCGCTGACCAGCGTCCAGCCCGACTTCTCATGCTTGGCGAGGTCGCCGGCCTCCAGCCGGACCAGCACATTGACCAGCCAGTTGCGCATGCTTTCCGGAATGCGGCCGGCCGCGATCAGCGCGTCGACGTCGACATGGCCGTTGTCGGCGAAGCCCGACGCCAGCTCGTAAGCGGCGGCGGTGGCCCAGCCTTCGATCAGCATCTCGGGCTCGGTCGAGGCACCCTGCTCGTCGGCCAGAATGCCGATCGCATTGACTTCGCCCAGAATGTCCTTGGCGGAGGTGGCCACGCCGGTCTGCTGCAGGATGCTGCCGTCGATCGCGCGCGGCAATTCGATGAAGGCCACCTGCTCGATCGCGCTGGTGCGGCGCATCTGGATGGCCTGGCTGCGCACGCCGCGCATCACGGCGACGATTTCGTCGTTCGGACCGTAGATGTAGCAATTGCCGACGATCGAGCGCTCGGTCTTGCTGGTGAACTCGATATAGGCGCGCGCCGGCGGAACGTTGGGCCGGTAGAGCGCCACTTCCTCCAGGCGTACCGGAATATAGGTCACGCCGCGCTCGATCGCGCGCAGCTCCGGGAACACGGTGAAGAAGCCGTGCGCGCTGGCATCGAGCCGCATCGGGTCGAGCAGGAACGCGCTGTCGTCGCCGCCCGGCGTGAGCTCGACCGTGATCGCGCCGCCGTCATGGATGGTGGCGTTGCGCACCAGCCGGAAGGCCGGCCCGTAATGCAGCCCGCTGCCGTCGGCGATGTCGTAGACCGCCGCGCTTTCCAGGACGCGGCCGGCGGTCGGCCGGTCAGGTCCGGTCACCGAATTCGCGGCATTGCCGGTCAGGAACTTGCAGCGGCAATGCGTAAGCCAGGTGGCCTGCGACAGGCGCGGACGGCTGAGTAGTTCCAGCGTATTGGAGCCGGGCGATACCCGCGTCATGATCTCGCGCGTTTCGCCGCTGGTCAGATCGAGCGGGTTGAGAATTTCGAACTCACTGACGATGACCGAGTCCGAATGCAGCCACTGCTTGGCCACGTAAAGCGCGATCTCGAGGAAGCCGGTGCCCGGGAAGATGACCTGCTCGGCGAGCTTGTGATCGACGAGCTTCGGATAGAGCAGCGTATCGACATGGGCGTGCCAGGTCAGCCCATCGGCGCTGATACGCGCGCCGGCGAACGGATGGCGCTCGATCTCGTCGCCGACCGCCTCCACCGTGTGCTTGAAGCGGAACGGCGCCTGCTGCCAGGGGTAATGCGGCAGCAGAATGCCGGGACCCGGATCGGGCCCGAAGATCTTGTCGGTGTCGATCTTGGCGCCCGACACCATGGCCTTGGCGCGCACCCGCTCGAACGGATCGTTGTTTTCGTCGTTGCGATCGAGCACCGACACGGCGGCAAAGCCGTTGACCACGCCCTGCAGGCTGTCCACCACATGCTTCATCAGCGTCGGACGCGGTCCGATCTCGACGAAATAGCGCGCCCCTAGTTCGGCCGCCGCGCGCACCGCCGCGATGAACTGCACCGGTTCGCGCACGTTGCGCCACCAGTAGCCGCCATCCAGCCGCGAGCCCGGCAAACAGGCGCCGGTCACCGTCGAGACGAAGGGCACATCGGCATCGTGCGCGCCGATGTCGCGCAAATCGGCGCGCAGGTGCTTTTCGACCGGCGCCATCAGTGTGGTGTGGAACGGATAGTCGAGGTCGAGATCGAGCAGCGCCACGCCGCGCTCGGAGGCGAGCCGCTTGAAGCGCGCCAGCGCATCGGCCGGCCCGGCAATGGTGACGGCGCGCGGCGAGTTGATCGCGGCGATTTCGACGCCCGGCACCTCGTCGGTCAGCGGTTTGACGTTTTCCGCCGAGCCGAGCACGGCGGCCATGCGGCCGATGCCGTGGATGAGTTCCTGGTGCGTGCTGCGGAAGTGGATGACCTTGATGGCGGTGCGCAGGTCGAGAATGCCGGCGGCTTCCGCCGCGGCCACTTCACCGACGCTGTGGCCGAGCACGGCCGCCGGCCGCAAGCCATTGGCGCGCAAGGCGGCGGTGCAGGCGGCCTGAATGCCGAAGATGAGCGGCTGGGCGATGCTGGTCAGCGGCAGACGCTCTTCCAGCGTCTCGCTGAACATCGCATCCTTCAGCGACCACCCGCCAATCTGCTTGAAATAGCCGTCGACCTGGTCGAAGCGCGCGCGGAAATGCGCGTTGTTGCGGTAGGCCGCCAGGCCCATGCCGACCCATTGGCTGCCATTGCCGGAATAGACGAAAGCCACCGGCATGTCGTCGCCGACCACGGTGCCGGAGGTGAGATTGGCATCCTCGGCGCCCGAAACGAAGGCATTGAGCGCGCGCACGACGTCCTGGTTGCGGGTCGAGGAGATGACGACGCGGTTCGCCTGCCGTTCGCGGCGATGGATGATGCCGCTCGCCAGCGTCGCGGTGTCGCCGTCCGACATCTGCGACACGCGCTCGGAATAATCGCGCGCCAGCGCCATCAGCGCCGCGTTGCTATCGGCCGAGAAGGTGAACAGGCCCGAGCCGTTCTTCGCGTGTTCGACCGGCGCCGCCGCCTTGCGGCCAGGCGCGACCACGACATGCGCATTGGTGCCGCCGAAGCCGAACGAGTTCACGCCGGCATATTGCTCGGCCGAATTCGGCAGCAGCAGCGGTTGCGTGCAGACGCTCAGATTGAGATCGTCGAACTTGATGTGCGGGTTGGGTTCGTCGAAATGCAGCGAAGGCGGCAGGATGCCGTGATTGAGCGAGAGCAGCGCCTTGAGCACGCCGGCCAGACCCGAAGCCGGCTCGAGATGCCCGATATTGGTCTTGATCGAGCCGATCGGAAGCACATCGGTGCGATTGCGGCCGATGGCGCGCCCGATCGCATTCGCCTCCACCGGATCGCCGACCGGCGTGCCGGTGCCGTGCGCCTCGACGAACGCCAGGCGATCGAAATCGATATCGTTGCGCGCATAGATGCGGCGAAGCAGGCCCTCCTGCGCGTCGATGCTGGGCAGCGAAATGCCGTTGGTGCGGCCGTCCGAGTTGACGTCGCTCGCCAGCACGAGGCCGCGGATCGGGTTTTGCTTGGCCTGGGCATGCGCGGCCTTGCGCAGCACCAGCACGACCGCGCCTTCCGCGCGCACGAAGCCGTCCGCCTTGGCCGAGAAGGCTTGGCAGAGCCCGTTGGGCGATAGCATGTTGGCTTGCGAGAACGCGATGAAGGATGCCGGACTCGCGATCAGATTGCTGCCGCCGACAATGGCGGTGTCGACGCGGCCACTGCGCAGCGCCTCGACCGCCTGATGCAGGGCGACCAGCGAGGAGGAGCACGCGGTGTCGACCGTGACGCTTGGGCCATGCAGGCCGTAAACATAGGAAATGCGGTTCGCCAGAATGGCGAGCGCGGTGCCGGGCGCAAAATGCGCGTCGGCGACGGCCTGATCGCCGAAGAAGGCATGGCCGTAATCGGTTTGCGAGGCGCCGACGAAAACGCCGACCTCGGTATTGGCAATCGACGACGGACGGATGCCGGCATCTTCCAGCGCTTCCCATGTCAACTGCATGAGGATGCGCTGCTGCGGGTCGATCTGAACGGCTTCGCGCGGCGAGATGCCGAAGACGGCGGGGTCGAAGCCCCACACATCGTCGAGAATGCCGGCGGCCCACGTATAGCTCTTGCCGCGCTCCTGCCGACGCGGATGACCGAAGCGCTCGAGCGAGAAGCGATCCTCGGGCACGCGCGTGACGGCGCAGCGTTCTTCGAGCAGCATAGTCCAGAGATCGTCCACGGACCGGGCGCCAGGCAACCGGCACGCCCACCCCACGATCGCAATATTATCGCGCAGGTGGTGAACAAACGAACTATTCATCGCCGCGACGCCCCCGAGCTACGAGTTTGTTAAACTACTATACTCCGAAAAACCCTCGATCAACCGATTTGTTTACATGTTGATTACACGTGTGTGCACGAAATCAAAAGCGAATACAATATGTTAGGTAAACGCATCGAGGCCCCCTCTGCGTGTTTCGGACGTGACCGCGCACCGCGTGACCACTGAACGGAAAATTTAAAGGCAGAATTCATGCCAAGTATTTCCATTGCTTTAGCGACCTACAACGGAGAGCGCTATATCGCCGCGCAGCTCGACAGTATTCGCAGGCAATCGAGCACTCCCAGCGAACTGATTGTCTGCGACGACGGCTCAACGGATGACACGATGAGCCTCGTGCGCGATTTTGCCGAAAATGCGTCTTTCCCCATTCGGATCGTTCAGAATCGCACGCGGCTCGGCTATCGCGCAAACTTCATGCAAGCGGCGGCGGCCTGCACGTCGGAGCTGATCGCCTTCTGCGATCAAGACGATGTCTGGGCGCCGGAAAAGCTCGCCCTCATGCATAGCGCGTTCAGCGATCCGAAAGTGTTGCTTGCTTACCACAATGCGACACTGATCGACGATCGCGGGTTCGTCCTCGGTACCACGTTTCGTCGGCGCACGCGCAAAACCTACAAGCCGTTATCGATCTATCCTTGGCTGGTGATTCCGGGCTTTGCCCAGGTGGTACGCCGTTCGCTGCTGCGCCTCACGCCGCTGCATTCAGGCTCGATCGATCCTTATGCCCCGCGCGAGCCGATGCCGCACGATCATTGGTATCCGTTTTGGGCTTCGGTGCTCGGCGACACGGTCTATGTGCCGAACACCTTAGCTGAGTACCGTCAGCACGACGCCAACGAATCGGGCTGGCCGGCGCATTACCTCGCCTATGCGCTCGATCATCTCCGCAACGCGCAACAATATGTTTCCGGCAATGCACTGGGCGCAAGAAACCGGCTGGATCTGCTGCGGCGCTGCCGCGACCTGTTGCACGACGACGAACAGGCTTCGGTCGATGCGGCCATCCGCTATTACGAATCGCTGACAGCCAATAGCGAGCTGCGCGCGGAGGTCTATCGAAGCGAGACCTTACCGAAAAGAATGCGCGCGCTCTCTTCCCTCACCCGCCACGGCGCCTATACCGGCGCGCGCTCGGATGCCTGGGGCTTCGATGCGCTGCTCCTCGATGCCTTGGTCGGGGTGGCGTTCAATCGCCGCAGCCGCTGACCTTGTCGTTCACGCCTCTCCGGCCTGCGGGGGCAAGGCGTCGGCGAAGATCGTCGGCTCCTGCCAGAATTGCCAGCGCAGCGTCCGCAGTCCGGCGGCATGCGCGAGCAGCAGCGGAAAGAGCTGCAGATAAGACGGCGTCAGCGCCCTGCCCGGGCGGGCGCGTGCCGCGCGCGCAAGATACCGCAGCGCATGACGAAACTCGCGCTGCCTGACCGCAAGCACCGCCAGATAGGCATAGACCGTGTAGGCGCGGTCAATGAGCACGCTCTCCGGCAGCCACGGCCATTTCCGCACGATCCAGTCCGTGACGCCTTCGATCGCCTGCTCCATCGGCAGCACATTGACCGATGCGCTGCTCAGATGCAGCCGATAGCCGGTGAGAAATTCCGGCACCACTGCGAACTCGCAGACGCCGGCGAGCGCGGTATAGAACTTCCAATCCTCGCAGAGCGTCAGTTCGGCATCGTAGCCGCCGGCCGCCTCGACATATTTCCGGCGCATCAGCGGCGTGCTGCCGTTGCCGGCGATCCCGCTCACCACGATCTCGCGCAGCACATTGCCGACCGCGACGCTGTTGTTCCAACTCGGCAGGATGATGCGATTGCGCTCGTCGATGCCCGCCGACCAGCAATAGACCACGCCGATCTCCGGTCCCGATGCGCGCAGGACGGCGAGCTGGCGCGCCAGCTTGTCGCGCCGCCAGATGTCGTCGGCATCGAGGGTGGCGATGAACGGGCCGCGGCTTTGCGCGATCGCGAGATTGCGCGCGGCCGAGACGCCGATATTGTGCGTGCGGATCAGCCGCACCCGCGCGTCACGCTCGGCGACGTCCGCAACAATCTCGGCGGTGCGGTCGCTGGAGCCGTCGTCCACCACGACGACCTCAAGCGCGGCATGGGTCTGGTGCAGGACCGATTGCAGCGTCTGGCCAATGAACCGCTCGACATTGTGAGCGGGGACAATGACGCTGATAAGATCGTCGGCGGGCGCTGGCATCGGCTTTGGGTTACGGCTCACCGCCCCTGCTTGCATCGCTTGATGAACCGCGCACCGCCACGGGTATGCGCCGCCCGACCAGCGATGCCGCAGAGCGATGTCGGTGCCGTCCTTGTAGCGGCCATTGGCACACGCGACAATGGCTCTCACGGCCGTGCGCCGGCCGCTTTGCCGCCGGCTGGACAAGCGATCGCCGAGACACTCAAAAGACACGATCCTGAATGACGATTCTTGCGCCAAATCGCGGATTTGAGGAGCGCCTCAACATGCTACGGAAGGCTTCATTGGCGCTGGCGCTGGTCTTGTTTGCGGCAGCGTCTGCGAGTGCCTCCGACCGCTCCGAGGGACGCCCTCCGCGGAGCCATGGTGGCGGCGTAATCCAATTCGACGGTCTGACCTGGCGGCCCGCGGTCGGCATGCCGGGTGAAATCTGGGCGGCCATCGACGGCAAGCACGATAAGGCCGGGGCGACCTTCGACAGCGCGTCGGTCAAGGTGCGACCGTCGCACGAGAACGCGCCGAAAGCGCGGGCCTCAAACGAGGCTTACGACATCGTCGTCGTGGCGGGACAGTCGAATGCGGTCGGGCGCGGCCTGGGCCCGTCTTCCGCCGACGGCAGCCAATCGGAATTCGCCGACCGCGTCTTCCAACTGGGCCGCTTCGGGCAAGAGAACATGCAGGTTATCCCCGCCAGCGAGCCGCTACAGAGTTGGGGTCAGGTCCCGGGCCGGTGGGCCGGGC
>DASZQT010000163.1:0-4473 GCA_035549515.1 Pseudolabrys sp.
CTCCCAACTGTCGGTGGTTGGATCGTAGGCTTCGTTGGTGCCGAACACGCGGCCGGTGGCCTCGCCGCCGAAAACCACGATCTTGCCATTGATGTAGACGGCGGAGACGCCGCTGCGCGCGGTCGGCAGCGGCGCGCGGAACGTCCAGCCGTCGGCTTTGGGATCGTAGACGGCGTTGAGCGAGGTATTGAAGTCGTAGGAGTCCATGCGCCCGGCGATGGCGTGGATTTTTCCATCCACCACCACGACGCCCATATGGTCGCGCTGGCCGACGAACGGCTGCGTGGCCGTCGAGCCGCGCATGCCGGCAAGGAAGGTATATTTGTCGCTGGCGGGATCGTAGATCTCATGCCATTCCACCGAACGGACGTCGCGGCCGCCGAGCAGATGGATCTTGCCGTCGAGCACGATCGCCGAGATCGCGCCGCGCGGGCGCGCGAGACCCGCGATCGGCGCCCATTGGTCGGTCGCGGTGTCGTAGACGAAGCATCTGGAATGCGGGCAGCGGTTCTGCTCGATGAAGCCGCCGAAGGTGTAGACCTTGGTGCCGATGGAAACCCCGGCGACGTGATTGCAGGCAATCGGGAAGGGCGCTTTCAATTCCCACTGCCCGGTCTTTGAATCGTAGACCTGGTGGAAATTGCCGTCGACACGATGGCGCGCGTAGCCGGCGACGACGTGGATCTTGTCCTGGCATTCGATGACGGCGTGCTCGCCGGTCGGAATCGGCAGGCGCGGCATTGCGACCCAGCGGCCGGGATTGGCGGCCATGGGCGCGACGCTGGTCATGTAGCGCTGCTTCTCGACCGTCTTCGGGATGTCGATGATCGAGCGGTCGTTGAGCCCGGCATAGAGCGGGTCGGCGGGAGTTTCTTGGGTCATCGTTTCCTCACGGCTTGTCATCGGGAACGGCATCCTTGAGCAGGGCGCGCGTCAGTTCGACGCCTTCGCGCGCGACATCGTAAGGCGAGCGCGCCCACAGTTCGGGGTTGGGCGCTTCGTAGGAGAGATAGCCGGTGTAGCCCTTCTCATGGAGCAGCCCGAGCATCTCGCGCCATTTCACCACGCCCTTGCCGGGTGGCAGGCGGTCGGTCGGCCGTCGCACCCCGGTGACCGGATTGGGCGATAGGTCGCTGTATTGGAAGCAATAGATTTTGTCGGCCGGCACGCTCTCGAAGCCGCGGCCGCCGGCGCCCGAGCGCGTGAAGTGATAGGCATCGATCAGATAGCCGCAGTTCGGCTTGTTGGCGCCTTCGATCAGCTCGGTGAGCACGGGCAGGCTGTTGAGCACGTCGTGCTGCGAATTGAATTCGATGGCGAGCTTGAGCTTGTATTCGGCCGCGATGTCGCCGGCGCGCTTGAGATACTGGATGGCGTCACGGATCGGACCGTTCACCTGGCCAGGCGCGCTCATCAGCGTGTCGCAGTTAAGCGCGACCGCGTTTTCGCAAGACTCCCGGAATACCTTGAACAGCCGCTCGCTTTCATCGCCGGTGGCGAACAGCCAGCCATATTCGACGCCGAGCACGCCGACCGGGATGCCGCTCTTCTTGATAAGCGCGAGCACCTCATCGTTGCTCATGCCGGCGTCGTAGCAGCGCTTGAAATCGGTGCGGCGCAGTTCAACCGCGTCGAAGCCGCCCTGCTTGGCGGCATCGAGCGCGGTGGCAAGCGGAGTCGTATCGATCGTCCACATATGCAGGGCGAGCCGCCCGAACTTTTCCGTCATGCCTCGTCAACTCCCTTGGTATTGCAGAATGTAAAGCCCGGCATTGGTGTCCGTCATGTACATGACGCCGTTCGTATCGACATAGACGTCGCAGGATTGGATGACTTTCGCCGTATTCGGCCGGAAATCGATCAGGCGCTCGGGCGGCGGCGGCACGAAATAAGCCACCTCCTTCGGCTCGAAGGCATTGCCGATGTCGTACACGCGCAAGCCGGCATTGTGATAGGTCGCGAAGATCAAATCGGAACGCTGCAGCGAGCCGGGCCGGTTCTCGTGCAGATTATGCGGGCCGAACTTTCCGCCCTTGGCGCAGAAGTTTTCCTCGCGCGGCGTCGGCAGTGTTGCGATGGTGACCGGATTGTCCGGCGCGCGCACATCGAGCACCCATGTATAAGCGATGCCGTTGGCGCAATTCATCGAGGTCGCCTCGTCGGCGACCACGAGCAGATTGCGATCGGGCAAGGGCAGCGGCGTATGGGTGCCACCGGCAAAAGGTGGCGACCAGTTCATATGACTAATGAGCTTGGCGCGCGCCGGATCGCTGATGTCATGGACGGTGAGCCCGCCATCGCGCCATGCGCCATAGGCGAGGTTGCCAGCGATAATGGCGTGATGCGCGGCCCAGCGCTTACCGTGCGGCGCTTGCGGCTGTTCGCCGCCGGCCTGCCACATGCCAGGCAGCCACCAGCGCCCGACCAGTTCGGGGCGCGCAGGGTTCGACATGTCAATGGCGATCATGATGTGATCGGTGAAGCCGTCGAGATGGGCCGACGCGTATGCATAGCGCCCGCCCACCCACCAGATGCGATGCAGTCCGAGCCCGGGAACTTGCAGGAACGCGATCTCGCGCGGGCCTGCCGGGTTTGAAATATCGTAGACACGCAGGCCGGAAGCGAAGCCGCCGCCGTCGGCTTTGAACGATTGCGTGAGCGAAGAGGTGAAGTAGTCCTTCTGCTCGTTGTATTTTGCGAGCGCCCAGACATTGGCCCCATTGACGGCGAGCAGAATGCCGTCATGCGTCTGGATGTGGTGCGAGCGCGTGTTGGGCGGATTGGCGATAAAGGCGACCGGCTTCGGCGCGCGCGGATCGCGCACGTCGATCGCGGTGATGCCATCGGAGAACATATGCCCGATAAAGGCGTGGCCTTCATGCACCATGATCTGGGTGCCGTCGGGCCGTCCCCCCTGGTCGCTGCGCGACAGGAAGCCGACATTCTTGGCGCTGGCGTTCGGGGGATTCATGCGCGCTATTCCGTTAAGGACGAGGCCCGGCCAACCTTGACCGGGCCTCGTTATCACCTGAGTTGTGCGCCGCTCAGCCGGTGGGGGCGGCGATCTCGTCCAGGCCCTTCTGCCGCGCCTCCGGACCGAGCAGCGTCACGCAGAATGCGGCAATGATCAGCAGGGCGGCGATTGATCCGAACACCGCGTTGAGGCCATAGCCCTTCTGCAGCCAGGGGATGGCGATGAAGATGCCCGCCGTCGAGAGCCGGCCGACGCCCGCCGCCCAGCCAAAGCCGGAAGCGCGCGCGTTGGTCGGGAACACTTCGGAGGCAAATATCTGCATTGAATTGCCCGCCACCTGAATGAAGAACACCATGACGAAGCCGAAGACGAGTAACTGAATCTCGCTGCCCGCATTGGCGAACACAACCGCCATGATGCCGGCACCGACGAAAGCGCTGATCGATGTGACTTTGCGGCCGAAATTGTCGAGCGCATACATCATGAACAAGCTCGCTACCGGCACCGCGAAGTTCATCACCAGCGTGAACTGCAGCGACTTCGTGATGCTGAAGCCTTTGTCGTGCATGATGTTGGGCAGCCATCCGCCGAGGCCGATGGCGACGCCGAAGAAGGCCGAGAAACAGATCATGCCGGCGATGACGCGCACCGGGAAGCGCGAAAACACCAGCGCGAAAGGATCGCTTTTGGTGTTGCTGGCGGCGTCGGTCGACAGCGGCTCTTTCGGTCCGGCAATTCCCAGCTTACCGAGAACGTCGAGGGCCTCCTTGCCCCGACCGTGCGTCGCCAAAAAGCGCGGCGATTCAGGCAGCACGAAGCGGAGCGCCCAGACGATCAGGGCGCCGACGCCGATTACGATCCACACGCCGCGCCAGCCGATCGACTCACGGAAATAGAGTGTAAACAGTGTCGAGATCGGCCATACGCAGGCGCCGCCGATAAAGTGGACGATCGCGAGGATGCGACCGCGGATGGCCTTGGGTGAATATTCAGCGGCATAGGCGAAGGCGAGCGGCTGCTCGCCGCCAAGGCCGAGCCCGGCGATGAAGCGCGCAGCCACCAGCCACATCACGGTCGGCGCGAGCGCGCCCAGGATGGTGAATACGCCGAAGATCAGCAGGTTGAACTGGTAAACGGTCTTGCGGCCGAAACGGTCGCTAAATTCGCCCTGGCCGATGCCGCCAAGGAACATGCCGAACACCGTAGCGCTGCCGATCCAGGCGGCCTCGGCCCCGGTCGCGAATTTTGTTTGGATCATGTCCGGGATCAGCGCGCCCAGCACGATCAGGTCGATGACGTCGAAGAAATAACCGGCCGCGATGAGCGAGATCACTTTCACATGCAGCGGCGTTATCTTCGCTTCGTCCAAAGCGGAGCCGACAAAGCCCTCGATTGTTTGAGCCATGGTGTTTCCCTATCCCCGATTTTCGGCCTGTTTATTGAGAAAGCCGTTATGGAGGGTAGGATGATCCACAAACGGGCGGTTGGATAGTCCCATT
>DASZQT010000164.1:0-4669 GCA_035549515.1 Pseudolabrys sp.
TCGCGGCCAATGTGATGGCGCGCGCGGTCGCACGCGGCGTCTATGAGGCCACGGCCCTGCCTTTCCCCGGCGCACTCAAGAGTTGGCGCGACCGCTTCAATTGAGCACACCCGACGCGCCACGCGCCGATGCGACGCCAGGCTATCGCCCGGTCACTTTCCGCAGCAGGGTGTCGGCATCGTCAGGCGCGGCGTCGCCTATCCACGCAATGAACTGATCCGGACGCACCAGGATCAGCCGCCGGCCATACGCTTCACGCCCGCCGCTATAGCTGTCGCGGATCACCTTTAGCGGCACCGATTGCGCTTTAGCCGCCTGTTCGATGCGCGCGACATCGCCGTCGTCGGCGTCGAGTGCGATGAGTGTGAACCCGGTCCCCAGTTCCTCGTAAACATTGCGTCCGGACGACAGCGGCTGCGGCGCGAGATGGTGCCCGGCGCGCGCCTCGAACGAATGTTGGCCGTGCGCGCCGGTCACGCCGCCGGCCGGACCTGCCACAACTCTCGAGCCTTCGTAATTCGGCTCGTAGGAGCGCACGCGCGTGCCGATGTCGCTTTCACGCGCGGACCAGGCCAGCTCGAATTCCGCCTTGTCGCGCTGCGGATTGTAGCGCGCCAAAAATTCGCCGTCGGCGCGGATGCGCGCGGCGATGAAATCCTCAGCGACATCGCGAAACACCGGACGCCGCTCGTCCGAATAGGAATTAAGCAGCGCGTCGCCGCCCCAGCCTTGCAGCTTGGCCGCCAGCTTCCAGGCCAGATTGACCGCATCTTCCAGCCCATTGTTGAGGCCGAAGCCGCCATAGGGCGGATGACTATGCGCGGCGTCGCCGGCGATGAACACGCGGCCCGCGCGATAAGTCTCCGCTACCGCGTTGCGCAATTCCCAAAAGCCGGCGTAGTCGAATTCGACCGCGAATTCGGCGCCCACCGCCCGGAACAACGGCCCACGGAAGTCGAAACCCTCGCGTTGTGTGTCGCGCGCGATCGGCGCATGGAAGAAGAATCCCTCGCCCACATCGATGCGGCCAAAGAACTGCCAATAGCCGTGCAGATCCGGGTGCATGATGCGATAGGTCGAGCGGTTCGGAAAGCGCTTCAGCAAGTCATGCAGCGCAGGCGAGCGGAACACGGTCAACACCATGAGCTGATCGAAATCGGTGCCGCTGCGCTCGATGCCCACTTGCCCGCGCACCAGCGAGCGCGCGCCGTCGCAGCCGACGACGTAATCAGCCGCCAAAATCTCACTCCTCGCATCGTCTTCCTGCGCGATCGTCACGCGCACGCCGTCAGCGTCCTGCGTAAGCGCGGTCGCCGACCATCCGAACAGCGCCGTCACGCCCGAAACAGTCGCCAAGCGCCGGCGCAGCACCTCTTCCATCCGGTACTGCGGCATGCGGTCATTGTCTTGGAAATAATAAGGCCGCACCAACTCGCGCCCGGCCGGCGCGTGCCAATACTCGCTCATCAAATTGTCATAGGCCGTGATCTCGCCGATCGGGAATCCCGGCGGCATCAGACGCGCCGCGCGCAATTCATCGACGATGTTCCAGAAATAAAAATGCTCCATAGTCCGTTGCGTGAGATTCTGGCCTTTCGGAATGTTGTGCATGCCGGTGCGGCTTTCCACCAACGCGCAGGAAATTCCACGCAGGCCAAGGCCGACAGCGAGGGCTACGCCGACCGGACCGCCACCGACGATGATAACTTGATAACGCTTTTCCACAATTCGACCCTGATGATGTGACGGACTCGAATAGCCGCAAAGCTATTGCTAGGGTGAGGCGGGGTGCACAGAAAAATCGATAACGCACAAAAGCACAAGGGACCGCATCGTGAATCGCAAATCGACATTGCAGCTATTCGCTATTGTGGCGGCGGCGCTCGCGAGCGCCTTCACGCTTTCGTCGCCGGCACATGCGGATCAATTTCCGAGCCGGCTCATCCGCATCGTCGTTCCCTTCCCCGCCGGCGGCCTGAACGACAATGTCGCCCGCATCATACAGCCCTCGCTGCAGCGGAAACTCGGGCAGACCGTCATCATCGAGAACCGCCCAGGCGCGAGCGGTATCGTCGGCACCGAATATGTCGTGAAGGCCGCGCCCGACGGCTACACGCTATTGATGGTGGCGTCTTCACACACGGTGACGCCCGCGACCAATTCCAAGCTGCCATTCGACACCGAGCACGATCTCGCCGCGGTCGGGCTCGTCGTGCGCGACCCGCTGTTGTTCGTCGTTGGCGACAAGGTGCCGGCGAAGTCCCTCAAGGAGTTCGTCGCGCTCGCCAAATCCGAGCCCGGCAAGCTCACCTATGCGACGCCGGGCACTGACAGCCAATCCCATTTTGTCACGGAATTGTTCGACCTGCGCGCCGGCATCAAGATGCTCGAGGTGCCCTATCGTGGTGGCGCGCCGGCGGTGCTGTCGCTGATCTCCGGCGAAACACAGTTCGGCGTGCTGTCGACGCAGCTCTCGGCGCCGCAGATCAAGGCGGGCAAGCTGCGCGCATTGGCTTCCGGCGGAGAAGCGCGCAGCAGCCACTTCCCCGACTTGCCGACCTTGAAGGAGACCGGCTATCCCGATGTCGACGCGGTGCAATGGGTGGGCATGCTGGCGCCGGACAAGACTCCGAAGGACGTGATCGCCCGCATCAACGGGGCCTTGCGCGAAACGCTCGCCTCGCCCGATGTGGCGGCCAAGCTCGCGGCGCAGGGTGTCACGCCGGCGCCCACTACACCCGACGAGTTCCAAACCATGATCGCGTCGGAAATCAAGCAATGGCGCGACGTCGGCAAAGAGGCCGGAATCAAGACGCATTGAGCCGGCGTTTTACCGGCTAAACCGCTCCGCACGATACGGCGTCGGATCGCAGTAAGGCGTCTCGCCCGCCATCATCTCCGCGAGCATGCGGCCGGTGGCGGGACCGAGCGTGAGACCCCAGTGCGCGTGGCCGATGGCGAGCCATAGGCCGGGCAGATTCGGCGCCGGGCCGATCGCGGGCCGTGAATCGGGAAAGCACGGGCGCGCGCCCAGCCAGGTCTTGTCATCCGTGCGCGCGCCCAAGGGAAACAGTTCGCGCGCGCGTGGCTCCACGCGCTCGAACTGCACCGGCGTCGGCGCCGCATCGCGCGGGGCGAATTCGACACCGGTGGTAATGCGGAAGCCCATCTCCATTGGAGTAATCACGTAGCCCGGCACGGCGTCGAGCACCGGCCGCGCCAGGCCAGCATTGCCCTGCCCCTTGTAGTGCCGGTGATAGCCGCGCTTGATCGCGAGCGGGAGCTTGAGGCCGAGCGGATCGAGCAATTCGCGCGCCCACGGCCCGAGCGCCACCACGACCTGCGGCGCATCGAGCGCGCCTTCATCGGTCTCCACCCGCCAGCGGTTGCCCGCGCGGTGCAGCGACCGCGCATCGCCATTGAGCGTGATGCCGCCGAGCGCGGCAAAGCGCGCGGCATAGGCGCGCGTCAACGCCAGCGGATTGGATATGCTCGCGGCTTGGGGCCAGAACAATGCGTGCGGGAAGATCGGATTGAGCGAAGGCTCGAGCGCGCGCGCGCCGGCGGTGTCGAGCGACTGGAATGTCAGCCCGAGCTCGCCGGCGACGTCGAGCTCGGTGCGCAGCGCCGCGTAGCTCTTTTCGGTGCGATAGACCTTGAGCCAGCCGGTCTTGCGCAAGAAACGCGTGGCGTCCGCTTCAGTCATCAGGACTTCGTGCTCGGCGACCGCGCTCGCAAACAGCGGGCGGATGAGGCGCGCATTCTCGATCAGCCGCTTGGGCTGGGAGGCGGCGCGGAACGCCAAGAGCCAGGGCGCAATCTTGGGCAGAAAGGAAAGCTGATAATTCGCCTCGCTCGCTCGCTTGAGTGCAATGCGCAAGAGCGCGGCCGGATCGGAAGGAAAGGCCGGCGGGAACACCGTATTGGCTTCGATGATGCCGGCATTGCCGAACGAGGTCTGCTCGCCTACGCCGGCGCGATCGACCAGTGCGACGCTGCCGCCGCGGCGGGCGAGTTGCAGCGCGACCGAGGTGCCGACGATGCCGGCCCCGAGGACGATTGCGTCGGTGCGTGCCATAATGCCGTGTCTCCCAATGCCGGGCGCCCATGCCGGCACGCTTTTATATGGATTGCCCAGGGCTTGGGCGCTATGACCCCTGCGCCACAGGTGCCGGGGGACTTGGTATTTATGCTGATCTTGAACGCGATCGCCGCAGCCTTGTCGTGGATCGGCCGCCAGGGCACGCGCGCGCTCGCCGTCTCGGTCTTTCTCGGGCTCGCGGTTCCGCCGCTGGCGGCCTATGTCAAACCCTATCTGGGCGAGACAGTGTTCGTGCTGCTGTTATTTTCCTATCTGCGCACCGACCCCGCCGCCTTCCGCCGCTATCTGGCCGCGCCCCGCCTTCCCATTCTTGCCGCGCTCTGGGTCATGGTGGCGCTGCCGCTCCTGTTTGGCGCGGTCTATGCGCTCGCCGGCCTGCGCGAGAGCTGGCCCGCGCTCTACACCATCATGATCCTGCACATCGCGATCGCGCCGATCACCTCCTCGGCCGCCTTCGCCGCGCTCATGGGCCTCGATGTCGCGCTCTCGCTGCTGACATTAATCATCAGCAACATCATGTGCCCTGTGACCACCGTGGCGTTCAGCTATTTGTTTCTCGGCACCTCG
>DASZQT010000165.1:0-13459 GCA_035549515.1 Pseudolabrys sp.
CGCGCAGCGCTGGCTCAACGACGGCCGCATCCGCCACGGCGCGCGCGCCTGCGGCGTTGCCGAGCGCTGCCTCGAACTGACGATGGCCTATGCCGGCCAGCGCCGCACCTTCGGCGATAAACTGTCGGAACGGCAGGGCGTCCAGTGGATCCTGGCCGACTGCTACACCGAACTGCACGCGGCGAAATTGATGGTCGAGGACGCGGCCGCCCGGCTCGATCGCGGCGAGGACGCGCGCGCCGAAACCTTCATGGTCAAGATCTTCGGCGACGAGATGGGCTTCCGCGTCGCCGACCGCTGCATGCAGTTGCATGGCGGCATCGGCCTGACCACCGAACTGCCCATTGAGAAGTTCTGGCGCGACCAGCGCAGCTTCATGATCACGGAAGGGCCGTCCGAGGTGTTGCGGACGGCCTTGGCGAAATTGCTGCTTCGAGGAGAACGGACATGAGTACCCGCAAACCGCTGCGGTCGGAAATGGGCTGGAGCACGGTCGACCGCATTGTCGTGCGCGGCCACGATCTGCCGAACGAATTGATCGGTCATATCGGGCTCGGCGACATGGCGTTCCTGGAAATCATCGGCCGCCGGCCGAACGAGAAAGAGTCCGAGCTGTTCAATGCCGTGCTGGTCACGCTGGTAGAGCACGGCATGACGCCGCAGGCGATGGCGACGCGGCTCGTCAACCTCGCCGCACCGGAGGCGATCCAGGGCGCGGTGGCGGCGGGCCTGCTCGGCGTCGGCAGCGTCTTCGCCGGCGGCTCCGAGCAGACCGCCAAAATCTTGCAGGACACGCTGAAGGACCGCACCGGCGGCCGTCCCGATATCGACGCGCTGGCGGCCTCCATCGTCGAGGCGCATGTCGCGCGCAAGGCGGTCATTCCCGGCATCGGTCACCCGCTGCACAAACCGATCGATCCGCGCACGCCGGTCCTTTTCGGCATCGCCGAGCGCACCGGCTTCCGCGGCGACTACATCGCGCTGCTCGAGGCGATCAGCCGCGAGGCGGAACGTCGGCTGCAACGCTCGCTGCCGATCAATGCCACCGGTGCGATCGGCGCGATCCTGTGCGAGCTCGGATTTCCGTGGCGGATCTGCCGCGGTGTGGTGGTCATCTCGCGTGCCGTCGGTCTGGTGGGGCACCTGGCCGAAGAAATGCGCAATCCGCTCGCGCGCGAGCTCTGGGAGCGGGCCGAAGCCGAAGTCTACGAAAACAAGGACAGAGCCTGACACGGCTCGCATTCACGGGAGGATCACATGAAACTGCTATCGCGGATTGCCTTCGCATTTCTCGTCTTTGCCTGTCTGGCGCCGGCGCAAGCGGCGGACACCTGGCCAAACAAGCCGATTCACTGGATCGTGCCTTATCCGCCGGGTGGCGGCACCGACCTGATGGCGCGCGTGCTCGCCGCGCATCTGGAAAAAGCCCTGGGCCAGCCCGTCGTGGTCGAGAACCGGCCGGGTGGCTCGACCATCACCGGCACCGCCGCGCTCGCGAACGCGCAGCCGGACGGTTACACCTTCGGCATGGTGTTCGACTCGCTGGCGATCAACGCCGTGCTCGGCACCAAGACCTCGTACGACCCGGAGCACGATTTCGAGCCGGTGATCAAGCTCGCCGAAGTGCCGCTGGTGTTCGTCGTGAATACCAAACAGGTGCCGCAGAAGACGCTGCCGGAACTCGTCAGCTATTCGAAAGCGCATCCCGGCTGGTTCACCTTCGGGACGCTCGGGCCGGGCAGCCCGCACGAGATCGGCTTCCTGTGGTTCAAGGCGATGTCGAAGATGGACGCCCTGGTCGTGCCGTATAAAGGCGTGGCGCCGGCGCTGCGCGATGTCGTCGCCGGCCAAATCAAGGGCATGTTCCTCGGCGTAGCGGTGGGCGATGCGTATATTAAGGAGGGCACCTTGCGCACGCTGGGCGTCACCAGTCCGAAGCGGCTTGCCAGCGCGCCCAACATTCCGACCATCGCCGAGCAGGGCTATCCGGAGTACGATTTCGTGACCTTCTACGGTCTGGCGGCGCCGAAGGGCACGCCGCATGACATCGTCGAGCGCATGAACAAGGAGATCAACAAGGCACTGGTCGCGGCGGATGTGAAGGCGCGGCTGGAGCCGGTCGGTGCCATCCTGGTCGGCGGCTCGTCGAAAGCCTTCGGCGATTTCCTCACCGGGAACTTCGCCAAGTTCAGGAAGATCATGGCGCTCGCCGACCACACCGCCAAGTGAGCGCGAGCGAAAGAGCAAGTGAGTGCGAGCGAAAGGGCGAAGGGGATTGACGTGACGGAGGTTCTCAAAGGCGTTCGTGTCCTCGAGCTCGGCACGATGATCACGGCGCCGCTGGCCGGCATGATGCTTGCCGACCTCGGCGCCGATGTGATCAAGGTGGAGCGGCCCGACGGTGGCGATCCGTTCCGCAGTTTCCGCGGCGGGCTCTATAGCCCGCACTTCATCGCGTTCAATCGCAACAAGCGCAGCGTCGCGCTCGACCTGCAAACGGATGCGGGCAAGGCGGGCTTGCGTGACTTGCTCGCCGGCGCCGACGTGCTGATCGACAACTACCGGCCCGGCGTGCTCGATCGTCTCGGCTTCACCGCCGAGACGATCCGCACCGACTATCCGCGCCTGATCTGGTGCTCGATCACCGGCTTCGGCGCCGGCGGCCCTTATGCCGAGCGTCCGGCCTATGACGCCGTCGCCGGCGCGCTCTCCGGCATCGCCAGCCTCACCTTCGATCCCGAAGCGCCGAAGACCAGCGGCCCGACCATCTCCGACAATGTCACCGGAATGTATGCGGCCTATGGCATTCTCGGAGCGCTGTACGAACGCGAGCGCACCGGGCGCGGCCGCCGCGTCGAGGTCAATATGTTCGAGTCGGCCGTCTCCTTCATTCCGGACTCGTTCCAGAACTTTACCAAGCTCAAGCTCGACAACGGTCCGCGCACGCGGGTGGCGACCTCGCAGTCCTATGCCTTCCGCTGCGCCGATGGCAGGCTGCTGGCGCTGCATCTGTCGTCGCCGACCAAGTTTTGGGAGGCGCTGCTGCGCGTGATCGAGCGGCCGGACCTCGCTGCCGATCCGCGCTTTGCCACGCGCGACGGCCGCGTGCGCAATTTCGTCGCGCTGGAAGCCGTCCTGGCCGAAGCCTTCGCCCAGCAGGAGCGATCACACTGGATCGCGCGGCTCGCGCGCGAGGATGTCCCGTTCGCACCGGTGCAGACGGTGCCGGAGGTGCTGGCCGACGAGCAGATCCGCCATCTCGACACGTTCTATGAGGAGCAGCATCCGACCGAAGGGCCGCTGACCTTGGTCAACCGGCCGGTTTTGATCGATGGTTCGCGCGATATAACGTCGCGGCCGCCGCCGACGCTCGGCGAGCACACGGCCGAGGTACTCGACGGTGTGCGCAACGCGTCCAAAACGAGCCGGGATTAAGTCGCGGGCCGAGCGCGTGCCGGTGTCGGATCGCAGGGCGCGCATCTCAGGCCGGCGCCAGCGACACCCCCTTCACCTGACAAAAGACCGTCGCGCCCGGTGCAAATTCTAGTTCATCCCACGAGCGCCGGGTGATGCGCGCGAGAACGCGGCTGCCGGTGCCGTCGCGGCCCAGTCGCAGCAGCACGATGGTCTCATATTCGTTGGCGGCGGAGGCCGAGACGATCCGGGCCGGCAGAATATTGAGGATGCTCGTCCCTCTCGCCGCCTCCCGCGCCAGGCTGACATTGCCGGCCGCGATGGTGAGATGGTGATGGCTGGCCGATTCGGTCTGCGGAAGCGGCACGACGAAGCGGCCGCCTTCGACCTCCATTGTCGCAAGTCCGTATTTCTCGTCGTAGGCTGTCACGGCCGCATGCAGCGTCACCGCGGCGTCCCTCGCCTGCGCCAGGGGGAGGCTCGGATCGCTGCGAATAGCGTCAAAAGTGCCCGACGCGATCACCGTACCCGCGCGCATGAGAACGAGATGGTCGGCGAGCCGCTCGACTTCGGCGATGTCGTGGCTGACATAGACGATCGGAAGCGCGAGGCCGGCATGCAGGCGCTCAAGAAAGGGCAAAATCTCGTCCTTGGTCTGCCGGTCGAGCGCCGACAGCGGCTCATCCATCAGCAACAGCTTGGGCTGTGACAACAGTGCGCGGCCGATGGCCACGCGTTGGCGTTCGCCGCCCGAGAGCTTGTGCGGAGCGCGCTCGAGCATGCCGTGCAGGCCGAGCAGCTCGACGACCTCGTCGAAATGAATGTCATTCGAACAGCCGGGTCTCTGGGGAGCGCCGTAAAGCAAGTTGCGCCGAACCGACAGATGCGGAAACAGGCTTGCCTCTTGGAAGACATACCCGACGGGGCGCTTATGCGCGGGTCGAAAATGCGAGCGGTTATGCCAGACATCGCCATTGATCGCGCAGTGGCCGTCGGCGGGCCGGTGCAGTCCTGCGATACAGCGCAGCACCGTCGTCTTGCCGCATCCCGATGGTCCGAACAGGGCCGTGACGCCCTCGGCCGGGACGTCGAATGCCGCGTCGAGCGCAAAGCGCCCGAGCGAGTCGCGAATCGCTACGTCGATGCGACCCATTGCGCTCATGCCGTCGGGCGCGCGAGCCGCTTATCGAGCATCATCATGGCCACGATCACGGTGAAGGCGAAGATGACCAAGACGGCGGACAGAATGCTCGCCTCGAACCATTGCGAGGTCTCGACATAGTCGTAGATCGCGACCGAGAGCACCTTGGTTTTGCCGGGGATGCTGCCGCCGATCATCAGCACGATGCCGAATTCGCCGACCGTATGGGCGAAGCCC
The DNA here is from genome assembly GCA_035549515.1 of Pseudolabrys sp. Taxonomy (GTDB): domain Bacteria; phylum Pseudomonadota; class Alphaproteobacteria; order Rhizobiales; family Xanthobacteraceae; genus Pseudolabrys. The sequence continues at coordinate 4,793 of DASZQT010000165.1, forward strand.
AGCACCGCGCCGGTGAGGAAGCCGGGCCGCGCCAGCGGCACGGCGACGGTCCAGAATGCCTGCCAGGGCGAGGCGCGCAGCGTGGCGGCGACTTCGAGCGGGCGTTCTCCGATGGCGTCGAAGGCATTGCGGATCGGCTGCACCACGAAGGGCAGCGAATAGATGACCGATCCAATCACCAAGCCTTCGAACGTGAAGGCAAGCGTCCGCCCGCCCCATAGTCCGGCGATGAGGCCGCCGGGCCCTTGCGGACCGAGCAGCAGCAGCAGGTAGAAGCCGAGCACGGTTGGCGGCAGCACCAGCGGCAGGGCGACGACGGCCGCCACTGCTTCCTTCCAACGCCGGCGCGAACGCGACAGCCACCAGGCAATCGGCGTGCCGACGATGAGCAGGATGACCGTCGTTGCAGTCGCCAGCGCGATCGTCAGCCGGATCGACACCCATATCTCGGGTGGCACCGTCATCACATGGTCGCGTTCTTGCTGTCGAACTCGTAGCCGTATTTCTCGATGATGACGCGCGCTTCCGGACCTTTGAGGAAGCTCATGAAGGCGACAGCGGCCGGATTATTGGCGCCTTTCTTGAGCAGCACGGCATCCTGCCGGATCGGCTTATAGAGATTCTGCGGCACCATCCAGCGCGAGCCGCCGGGATTGCCGGTCAACTGCGACAGCGCGACAAAGCCGACCTCGGCATTGCCGGTGGCGACGAACTGATAGGCCTGCGTGATGTTCGCGCCCTCGACAAATTTCGGCTTGAGCTTGTCGTAGACATCGAGCGCCTTCATCGCCTCGACCGCGGCGGCGCCGTAAGGCGCGGCCACCGGATTGCAGATCGAGACCTTGGCGAAGGTTGCGCTCGACAGCGTCTCCTTGCCCTTCACCAACGCCGGGTCCTTGCTCCAAAGCACGAGCTTGCCGATCGCGAAGGTGAAGCGGCTGGTCGGCACCGCGAGCCCATTGGTCGCGAGCTTCGCCGGCCGCTCCGTGTCGGCCGACAGGAACACCTCGAACGGGGCGTCCTGCGCGATCTGGGTGTAGAACTGCCCGCTCGAGCCGAAGCTCAAGACCGCCTCGTGCCCGGTCTTCTGCTTGAACAGCGCGGCGATCTCCTTGGCGGCGTCGGTGAAATTGGCCGCCACGGCCACATTGGTCTGGCCGGCGAAGGCTTGCGCGCCGGCCAGGCAGAGCAGGACGCTCGCAAAGGCCAGACTCAAAAGGTGACGAACTCTCATCGACTCTCTCCTCGCGTGTTGATCGAAATCCCGGCGTCAATGGCGCCGGGTGTCGTGCGGGTTGCCCGGATCGTTGCGCATCCAATCGGCCAGCTTGGCGAAGGAGCGAAAAAGGTCTTCGCGCAGCGCGATGTCAGTGACGACCTCGTCGAGCGCGCCCCGCATGCAGGTGAGCCAGGCGTCGCGTTCGGCTTCGCCGATCTGAAAGCCGATGTGGCGCATGCGCAGGCGCGGATGGCCGCGCTCGCTGGAGTAGAGGCGCGGGCCGCCCAGCCACTCGCACAGATAGCGCTTCAGCACATTCTTGGTTTCGGACAGGTCGTCGGCATGCATGGCGCGGATCGTGCGCGCTTGCGGCAGCGTGTCGACGCGCGCGTAAAAGGCTTCGACCAGACGATCCACCGCCAGTGCCCCGCCGATGCGGGTGAAGTGGGTGACGACATTGTCCAGAACTTCCACGAATGACTCCACGTATTTCAAGCCGGCGCCGCGGTCTTCAGTCCGGATGGATCATGATCTCCATGGTGTCGTCCGGGTCGATGTCCTGCGCGCTGCCCTGCTCGACAAGGGTGACGCCGGCGATGCAGATGTCGCCGTCGTCCACAATCAAGTGCAGGGGCGCCAGATTTTGTCCCTGGCAGGGCCCTTCGACGCAGTCGCCGGTCTTGATGTCGAACTGGGCGCTGTGTCGTCCGCACATGAGAAAGCGCCGCGACGGATCGAAAAACTGGTTGGCCTCGAAGTTGAGCGGCGATCCTTCGTGCGGGCAGCGATTGACGTAGCCGAAGAATTTGCGGCCCCAATGCACGATGATGATTTGCCAGGGCACCGCGCGGCCGTTTTCCAGGCGCAACAGCGTGAATGGTTTGCAGCGCTGATCGGGGACCTCTTCCACGCCGCAGACGGCGAAAATCTCCGTGTCGTTCTCCATCGCCACTGGCCTCGCTACGCGAATCGCGGTGGATTCTGCGGCCCGCATGGTCGCACTCGCAATATTCCTGCCAAACGCATTAAACGGGCGGAAGTGCGTATCTGGTGGGCACAACATGTGCTTGTCACGGGCCGGCATCGCCGGCTCACATGTTTTTTGTCGGGTTTGTCACCCGACTTGTCGCGATTCGAACGTGCGGAAAGATGACGCGGCAGATGCCAAGGATTCGCAGAAAGGCGGCTCATGTGACGGTTGTATCGATGCACGAACTCGAGCGGCTCTTGCACGACGATGCGCCTTACGGCGATCTCACGACCGAAGCGCTGGGCATCGGCCGCAGGCTTGGCCGCATTCGGTTCCGCGCGAGGGACGCGATGGTGGTCGCGGCGATCGAGGAAGGCGCGGCGCTGCTCGAGCTTGCCGGCGTCGACGTCACGCTGAAGGTGCGTTCCGGCGATGCCGTTGACGCGAATACTCTCTTGCTGGAAGGCGAGGGGCCCGCCCATGCTTTGCAGCGGGCCTGGAAAGTTTCGCAGACGCTGATTGAGATATGGTCGGGGGTGGCGACCGCCACCCGCAAGTTGGTCACCGCCGCCCGCGCGGCGCGGCCCGAGATTGCGGTCGCTTGCACCCGCAAGAACGTGCCCGGTACCAAGGCCTTCGCGGCGGCCGCGGTCAAGGCGGGCGGCGCCGTGATGCATCGGCTCGGGCTGTCGGAAACGATTTTGGTCTTTCCGGAGCATCGCGTGTTTATCGACGACGGCGACGCGGTGGCGGCCATGGCGGCACTGCGTCGGCATTCACCGGAGAAGAAGCTGGTCTGCGAGGTCGATTCGGTGAGCGAGGGGCGTGCCGCGGCGGAAGCCGGCTTCGACGTGATCCAGGCGGAAAAATTCTCGCCCGACATGATCGCGCAATTGTCGCAGAACATTGCCGTCATGATGCCGCGACCGCTGGTCGCCGCCGCCGGCGGCGTCAATGCGGACAACGCGGCCGCTTATGCCCTGGCCGGCGCGGATATTCTGGTGACGTCCTGGCCTTACACGGCGCGGCCGGCGGACGTGGCGGTGCAAATCCTCGCAGTCGATTGACGCCGCGAAACTATCCGTCACTTGAGCCCGGATAGCGCCTCCTGGAACGTGCTCCGCAGCGCAAAGGTCTTGATCGCGGCGAGTGTCGCTTCCGCGATCGCGTGCCCGCGCTGATCTATTCCTGTCCATTGCGCGTCGCGCCCGCGCGGGTCGATCTCGAGCAGTTTGACGCCCGCCGGCACCTCGCTGCCGTCCCGGACGATGCCGCGCAGGATACCGTCGCGCGGGGCGCGCACCGGTGCGCCCGCGAGATGGCCGAGCACGAAACCGCGGAACACCCGACTGCCGATTTCGACCGGCGTATGCCAGCGGCCGGGCGCGGTCGAATAGACGAAGCGCTCGGAGCCTAATTCGCCGAGCGGACTTGCGGCGCCATCGGGTGCGTCGGTCCAGCCATCGCGCACCACCACACCGATGCGGGCCGGCCGCGTCTCGATGGCGATGTCGCAGTTCGCGGCCGTCGAAAAACCCGGTCCCAGCCCGACCGCCATGCGAGCGAGCCGACGCAGATCGGGCGTGATCTGGCGCTTCTGCATGCGCGCATCGACCAAGAGGTCGACCGAGCGAACAGCCAGCAGATCAAGCAAGCCCAAGCCGGTCACCAGCACACCGTCCGGACTGCGCCGGTTGAATACCTGCATGCCGTTATCGACGCGCTCGCCGGCGACGCCATCGACCTCCAGCGCCTCGCCGAACAGCACATCGTGAAAGGCCATCTTGCGCCGGATCACCGGCGGCTGCGGATCGTGCGACAGCACGACCGAATAACGCGCGCGGTGCAGGTGAACGGCAACCGCCGAAGCGATCTCGTTGGTTCCCATGACGACGGCGAATCGATCGGCCGATCTCTGCGTTTGTTGGTATCGCGGCGCGCTCACCCCAGCCTCTCGTCGTTCTCGTTGGCCACCCGGTAAAGCCCAACAGCAAGAGCCGGACCAAACGGGGCCAGAAAACGATTGAGACGTCTTTCCAAGGAGTTGGCCGGCGGCGCGGCGCGCGGCCGAGGCGCGCTGTTGGAAAGCCGACGTTGGCAATGTTTCGAATGCGTCGTGTTGTCGAACATCGGACAGGAAGCGCGCAAAAAAAGCATTGACGTTTGAGCGGGTTGCCTTGGCCCGGATCGTGCAAGTTCGATGGCATCAGCGATCGTTGCGCGCGATGCGGTGCGCGGCCGTCAAAGGGATCACGTGAGCTTCATGGTGCGAAGCAGTAACGGGGTAGCTGAGGCAGGGCCGCGGCAGACGGCCTCGGCCGGCGCCACCTGTCCGTTCCAAGGCTCCGATCTCGAATCGCGTGCCGGAGCGCGACGGACGATGGTGCTGACCGGTGCCTCACGCGGCATCGGCCATGCGACGGTGAAGCTGTTTTCCGACGCCGGCTGGCGCATCATTACCTGCTCGCGCCAGCCCTTCGACGCCGGCCTCTGCCCGTGGGACGCCGGCGGCGACAATCACGTGCAAGTCGATCTCGGCGATCATCGCGCGCTACCGCGCGCCGTGGCCGAGATCAAGGCGCGGCTTGCCGGCGCTCCGCTCCACGCGCTCGTCAACAATGCCGCGACGTCGCCGAAGGACGCCGAAGGTGGACGCCTCAGTTCGTTGGCGACGCCGGTCGAGACCTGGATGAACGTGTTCCATGTTAATTTCCTCGCCCCCATTCTGCTCGCGCGCGGGCTGTTCGAGGAACTCAAGGCCGGACCCGGTGCCGTGGTTAATGTCACCTCGATCGTCGGCTCGCGCGTACACCCGTTCGCCGGCACGGCCTATGCGACCTCGAAGGCCGCGCTCGGCTGCTTAACCCGTGAAATGGCACATGATTTCGCTCCGCATGGCATTCGCGTGAACGCCATCGCGCCGGGCGAGATCAAAACCGACATCCTGTCGCCGGAAACCGAAGCCCGGCTGGCGCCCGCCATTCCGATGCGGCGGATCGGCAATCCGCTCGAAGTTGCCAAGGTCGTCTTCTTCCTCTGTTCGGAAGCCGCGAGCTATGTGACCGGCGAGGAAATTCAGATCAATGGCGGCCAACATGTGTGACGGGACATTGTATGTAATGGAACACATCCCTATTTACGCGCCAATCGAACATCGGCAGCGACTTTGCGCTGGATCAATGCGGTGCGCCTGCAAACGGGCAGCGCCCCCAAATTGCCACAGACCGCTTGGTTGCCGGCCGAAACTGCGCAGTAATGCGCCACATCTGCGCTCAACTTGGGCATGACATGTCGTTGAAGATTGGCGAGAATGCCATAAAGCACAATAACGGTCACAGGGAGGCCCAAGGCGATGGAGATGACACCATGGGCCACGCCGAAACGCTTCTGGTGGAGCGCGAATCGAGCAGCGCGCGCGCTCCCTTGGTTCACTTGAGCGATATCGCGCTCACCGGCATCTATGAAATTTCCAAGATACTGACCGCGCCGAACCGGCTGGAGACGACGCTCGCCAATGTCGTCAACCTGCTGTCGTCGTTCATGCAGATGGAGCATGGCGTCATCTCGCTGCTGGCGGATGACGGTATTCCCGACATCACCGTGGGCGCCGGCTGGAACGAAGGAACCGACGATCGCTATCGCGCGCGCCTGCCCGAAATGGCGATCGGTCAGATCGTCGCGACCGCCGTGCCGTTGATCGTCGAAAACGTGGCCACTCATCCGATGTTCAGTGCCGCCGACGCGGCGACGCTCGGCGCCACCGACGAGGCGCGCGTGTCCTTCATCGGCGTGCCGATCCGTGTCGGCGCCAAAGTTGTCGGCACGCTGACCATCGATCGTGTCTGGGATGGCCGCTCGGTATTTCGGCTCGACACGGACGTGCGTTTCCTGACCATGGTCGCCAATCTGATCGGGCAGACCGTGCAGCTCCATCGCGTGGTGTCGCGTGACCGCGACCGTCTGATGGCGGAGAGTCACCGTTTGCAGAAGGCGCTGTCCGAGCTCAAGCCCGGGCGCGAACGCAAGCGCGCGAGCGTTGGCGGCATCGTCGGCGACAGCCCGGCGATCAAGGCGCTGCTGGCCAAGGTCGGCATCATCGCGAAGTCGCATTCGCCCGTGCTGCTGCGCGGGGAATCGGGCACCGGCAAGGAACTGGTGGCCAAGGCCATCCACGAATTGTCGCCGCGCGCGCAAGGCCCCTTCATCAAGATCAATTGCGCGGCTTTGCCGGAATCGGTGCTCGAGTCGGAATTGTTCGGGCACGAAAAGGGCGCCTTCACCGGCGCCATCAATGCCCGCAAGGGCCGTTTCGAACTCGCCGACAAGGGGACGCTGTTCCTCGACGAAATCGGCGAAATCTCGGCCGCCTTCCAGGCCAAGCTCCTGCGCGTGCTGCAGGAACAGGAATTCGAGCGCGTCGGCGGCAACCAGACGATCAAGGTGAATGTGCGCATCGTTGCCGCCACCAATCGCAATCTCGAAGAGGCGGTGGCGCGCAACGAATTCCGCGCCGATCTTTATTATCGCATCAGCGTGGTGCCGATCCTGCTGCCGCCCTTGCGCGACCGGCCAAGCGATATCCCGCTGCTCGCCGGCGAATTCCTCAAGCGCTTCAACAAGGAGAACGAGCGCGCGCTCGTGTTCGACCAGGACGCCATCACGGTGCTCATGGCGTGCTGTTTCCCCGGCAATGTGCGCGAACTCGAAAACTGCGTGCGCCGGACGGCAACGCTGGCGCAAGGTCCTGCCATCGTAGCGGACGATTTTGCCTGTAGCCGCAACGAGTGCCTATCTTCGATCTTGTGGAAGAACCACAGCGAAGCGTCGTCAACGCGCGGCGCGCCGGAAATCCCGCTTCCGGTGATGCCCCTGGCAGGCCGGCCGCGGCCCGCCCCGGCGAAGTTGCCGGTCGTTGCGCCTCCGGAGCCGCCGGCTGCCGAAGGCGAGATGTCGGAGCGCGACCGTCTGGTCAACGCGATGGAGCGTGCCGGCTGGGTGCAGGCCAAGGCCGCGCGCATCCTCGGCCTGACGCCGCGCCAGATCGGTTACGCGCTGAAGAAGCACGGCATCGAGATCAAGCAGTTCTGAACCGCGCGTGTCGCAACTGCGACACGTTGTCGGAGCCGCGACAGCGCGACCGGCGCGAGCGCAGCTTTTAATCGTTTAAATTCAAGCATCTGACTTCTGGCACGCGGCTTGAAATAGAGCCGTTTGAAAGAGGCCGCGCCCGTTGGCGCAGCCCGCGTGGTTCAGGAGCCAGCCCATGGCCTACAAGATCGTCGCCTCGCAATGCACCGTTTGCGGTGCCTGCGAATTCGAATGCCCGAACGCCGCGATCCGGCTCAAGGGCGACATGTACATTATCGATCCGGCGAAGTGCACGGAGTGCGAAGGGCACTTCGACACGCCGCAATGCGCCGCGGTCTGTCCGGTCGAGAACACCTGCGTGCCGGCATAGGAGCGTGCTGTGGCAGGCGGCATCTCCGGCGCGGTGACGGAGGCGGTCGACTGGCTCGGTCGGCCGGTGTCCTGTCGCGATTGTCCGCACGAAGTGATCCGCGCGGAGATGCGCTGCGATCTCGGGCGCATTTGCGTGCGCGACCGGCGCGCGCGCCGCATCGACCGCTTCTTCGCCGCCAATCCGGCGGAAGCCGACCGCTATCTCGCCCATCCTTATTTCGAGGCGCGCGTGTTGGCGGCGAAATATGCCAGCGTGTTTCTGTTGCCGCCCCTGCTCGATGACCCCGAACCCGATGTGCGCGCGATGGTCGCGCACCGGCTGCCGGCCGCCCGCATCGCGTATTTGGCGGGCGACGCGGACCGCAAGGTACGCATGGTGGTGGCGCAGCGTGTGGAAGGCGCGGCGTTGGTCAATCTGCTGGGCGACGCCGATTACTGGGTGCGGCTGGTCGCGGTGCGGCGGTTGCCGCCGGAACTCGCGATCTTGGCGATGCACGACCCCGATCCGCAGGTGCGGCGCGAGGTCGCCGGCAAAATCAAGCCCGAATTGCTGATGGCGATGATGTTCGACGAGGACGTGCTGGTGCGCATCGTCGTCGCCGAACGGCTGGCGCCTGAGCAGCTCATCCGGCTGGCGAGCGATCGCGATCTGCGCGTGCGCTATGTCGTGGCCGACCGCGGCGATGCGAGCGCGCTCGCGCGCTTGGAGCGGGATGCCGATCCGGAAGTGCGCGCGCGGGCGCAGGCGCGGCTGGCGTCGCAACAGGAAGGTTGAGCGGGGGAACACATGGCAGCGGTCCAAGAAACCGTCGAGCAGGTCCGACGCATCGACGTTGATCAATACAAATATGGATTCGAGACCAAGATCGAATCCGAAAAGGCCCCCAAGGGCCTGTCGGAAGACACCATCCGTTTCATCTCGGCCAAGAAGAACGAGCCGGAATGGATGCTCAACTGGCGGCTCGATGCCTATCGCCGCTGGCTGACCATGCGCGAGCCGACCTGGGCGCGTGTCAGC
>DASZQT010000166.1:0-1937 GCA_035549515.1 Pseudolabrys sp.
CCGCTCGCGCGGGAGGGTGGACGCGAGCGACAGCGAGCGGCCGGGTGGGGGCAGTCGCGATGGAGAGTAAACCCCACCCGACTCCGCGCTTCGCGCGGAGCCACCCTCCCCTTGCAGGGGAGGGATAAGCGAGATCGCGGCCCGTCAGCCCCGGATTGCGCTTCGCTTATCCGGGCTACGAGCCGTCATCCCGGCTCTGCCTTTTCCCCGCTTGCGGGGGCGGGATAAGCGAGAGCGCGGCGCCTGTTTCGGAATGACGGGTGTGAGAGCGCGGCCTTCGCCGTTACTTCTTCTTCATCGGATAAACGTGGTCCGGACCGGGGAATGCGCGCGCGCGCACCTCGGCCGCGTAATCGGCAATGGCCTTGTCGATGCCGGGGCCGAGATCGCCGTAACGCTTCACGAATTTCGGCACGCGCGGCGACAGGCCGAGCATGTCCTCCATCACCAGCACCTGGCCGTCGCAGGCCACGCTCGCCCCGATGCCGATGGTCGGGATCGGAACCGCGCCGGTGAGCTTGCGCGCCAAAGGCTCGGCCATCGCTTCCAGCACCACCGAGAAGGCGCCGGCCTGCGCCACCGCCAGCCCGTCCTCCTCGATCGGCGCCCAATCGGCCTCGTCGCGCCCCTGCGCGCGGAACGAGCCGATGGTGTTGATCGACTGCGGCGTCAGGCCGACATGCGCCATCACCGGCACGCCGCGCTGCACCAGGAAGGCGATGGTTTCGGCCATGCGCTTGCCGCCCTCGAGCTTGATGGCGCCGCAGCCGGTTTCCTTCAGCACGCGCACCGCGCTGGTGAAAGCCTGCTCCTTGGAGGCTTCGTAAGAGCCGAACGGCATGTCGACCACCACCAGTGCGCGGCGCGAGCCGCGCATCACCGCGCGGCCCTGCAGGATCATCATGTCGAGCGTCACCGGCACGGTGGTCTCCATGCCGTGCATCACCATGCCGAGCGAGTCCCCGACCAGGATCACGTCGCAATGCTTGTCGGCGAGCGCCGCCGTATGCGCGTGATAGGAGGTGAGCACGACGATCGGATCGCCGCCCTTGCGAGCGCGGATGTCGGGCGCGGTCAGCCGCTTGATATCGCTTTGCACGGACATGATGGGTGAACCTTGAACTCAGCCGGCGAAGACCGGCACGCCGATGACGTAAGGGTGGAAGTAGAAGCCGAGGGCGAGGTAGACGAGCACGCCGAGCACGACCACGACGATATCGTTGCGCCAGCCGGCGGGCGCGACCGGCAGCACCTCGTCCTTGCGTCCTTTGGCCGCGATGCGGGCATAGACCGCCCAGGCCAGGAACGTGCCGAACAAGACGATGGAACCGAGATCGCCATTCGACAAGAGATGCGCGAAGGCCCAGGTCTTCACCGCTGTCAGCGTCGGATATTTCACCCAGGCCTTGATGTGGCTCGGAATGAAATAGGCGGTCAGCACGATCGTTGCGATCAGCATCAAGCCGACAGTGATGTGACGCATGAAGGCGGGCGGATACCAGATATCGATCCAGCCATGCGCGCGATAGTCGGCGAAGCCCCAGACGATGAGCGCAAGGCCGATGAGCGAGACCACGGAAAACAGCGCGCGATAGGCGTTAAGCCCGAGCCGCGCGATGGCTGCCGCGCGCGCGCCCCGCATGGTGACGAACAAATGGTTGGCGACGAAGATCGCCAGACCGAGAACGAGCACAACTAAGCCCATTGCGTGCCTCGCGCCGGATTTGCCCGGTTCCGGATTGCCTAGTTTGTGTGCGCCGCAGTAGAGGATAGCGGCAGGCAATGCAAGCCGCCTGCCCGCATGGACCGCTTTCGATGAACGCAACGCCGCCATTCCTGACCGAACCCGAACGGCAGACCCCGGTTTTCGGCGAATACGACGTGGTGGTGCTCGGCGGCGGGCCGGCCGGCATCGCGGCCGCGGCTTCGGCCGCCCA
>DASZQT010000167.1:0-9344 GCA_035549515.1 Pseudolabrys sp.
ACGGCGAAGAGGCTCGGGTCGCCGTTGGCGCCGTAATATACTCTAATCATAACCGGTGCCCGGCCGGCTGCCGGGGATGTTCAAGAACCGAAATTGTTCCGGCAAATACTTCCGTTGCAAGCCATCAATGATTTCATGTGCCCGGATCGTCACGCCCATCGGCGGCCAATGTTCCTGTCCCGGGATGTCAACCGCGATCACAATCGTCCAATTCGGATAGTCCGTGAGCAGAGATTGCAGTTCCTTGACGATCTCGACCTTCAACATCTTCAAATTGTGAATTTCGATCGTTTGCCTATTCCAACCGTAATTGTCGTCGACGATCAGGTAGTCGGCACGCCCGCGGTACTCTTCAGTGCCCCATCGCGACAAGAGATGCACGATCTTTTGGTAAAGAGCGTTCCATTCCTTGTCCTGCTGTACGTCGTCTTCTTTAATCATCGCCGCCGCCATTCATTCCGTTCCACGAATTCGCATCTGGCGCATAATTCTGTACATTATCTCGCGCATTTCCATCCGCATAATGAAATTCCGAATCCTCGGATCATTTGATCCAAGCACCTCCCGTATAACCTCCTCTGCCTGGGCCGGTGTCATTTGCTCAGGCGCAACATTGTTGGTTCGCAGGTACTCGTCGACCTGCTCTGTCACAGCGTCATTGTAGGCGCGATGAGCACTATCGTAAGTGTTGCTGGTCGGGTTATTTAGTCGACCAGTCGTAGCGTCCTCGAAGACCTTGCGAGTTTCCGGACGCAAATTGTACTTTTTATAGACGGCTTGGGGAATATGATGATGTCCGGCTGCGCTGAGAGTAGTTGTTGCACCTCCATCGCTCGTCCATTGCCCGCCTTCGGGGCTCCCGGCCGGCACGCGCGGCTGGTCCGGGCTGTATTTGCGCTCGAAGTCTTCGTATAGGCATTCGAGATCGGAGCCGGCGCGGACGAAACGCCGCCAATCGGGGCTGATGAAACGATGCGCGTCCGGGCGCGTGAAGCGCCGGCGCTCACGCGCGAGGTAGAGCGGGTTGATGTAAGTCATCGAGATTTTGCTATTGATGAGCGGCAGGCACGGCGCCGTCATTGCCGGGCATTGCCGTTCGAAGAACGGCGTTCTTTCAGAACGCCTGTGACCCGGCAATCCCGCTTAGGAGCGCACAGCCTGTCGCGCGAGATCACCGGGCCACGGCGCCATAGCGCGTCGAAGACGCGCGTAAACGCGCTTATGCGCGCGCCGGCCCGGTGAAGACGATTGCGTGCGCATGCGCGCACTGGATCGTCAGCTCGCCGCGAACTTCATCAGCTTGATCGCCTCGAAGTCCTGCACGCCGCCGCCCACGCGCTTCGTCGTGTAGAACAGCACATAGGGCTTGGCGGTGTAGGGATCGCGCAGCACCGAGACGCCGGCGCGGTCGACCACCAGGTAGCCGCGGTTGAAATCGCCGAAGGCGATCGAGAGCGAATTCGCCGCGATGTCCGGCATGTCCTCGGCCTCGATCACCGGGAAGCTCAACAGCGTCGCCTTGCCGCCCGCCACCGCCGGCGGCTGCCAGAGATAATTGCCGGTGGTGTCCTTGAACTTGCGAATGACCGACTGCGTCTTGCGGTTCATCACGAACGAGGCGTTCTGCCGGTAGCCCGCCTTCACCGCATAGATGAGATCGACCAGCACGTCGGACGGATTGCTGGCCGGGAAGGCGCCCGCCGATCCGCTCGCGATATAGCCGATATTGCCCCAGCTCCAGGAGGCATCCGCCACCGTCGTATAGGAGAGGAAGCCCTTCGGCTTGTTGCTGCCGTCGCCGGTCACGAAAGCGGTGCCCTCCTGCGCGGCGAACACCTGCTCGACCTCCTGCGCCAGCCACTGGTCGATGTTCACCGCGGAATCTTCGAGCAGCGTCGCGGTCGCCGCCGGCATGGCGTAAAGCTCCATGGCCGGGAACGAGAGTTCGTCGAGTGTCGGCGAGCCGGTCTGCGTGCGCGCGTCGGTCTCGCCCACCCAGCCGACGGCGGGGCCGGCGGTCATGAACGGCTTCTTGTAGACATTGCCCGAAATCGTGCGCTGGCCTGCGATGGCGCGGATCGGCGAGATCACGCTGAGCCGCTCGCCGATCACGGTCTCGATCTCCGGCGGCACCAGGTAGCCGCCGTCGGCATTGGAGCCGACCGACATCGCCTTCAGCTCGAGCGCGCGCAAGTTCGTGGCCTCGCCCGAACGCACATAGGCTTCGAACGCCTGCTTGTGCTCGAGCGTATTCACATTGCGCGCGCGCTCATTGCCGAGCGCGGGACGCGCGCCCTTGAGCGCAATCTCGTCGAGCCTCCGGGTCTGCGCGTCGAGCGCGGCGTCGATGCGCGCGAGCTTCTGCTCGAGCACGACGTCGCCGGCGCGCTTCTGCTCCAGCTCGTCGTTCGCCTCCTTGAACGCCTCGAAGGCGCGCATCAAGTCGCCATGCGTCACCACGGCGTCCTGCGGCACGCCGGCCTTGGTCTCCAGTTCGGTCAGGGTCGCGATTTCCATTGCGGTTCTCTCCTCATGGGTGAAAGCGACTGCCCTGCGCCGCGCGCGAGCGCTTCGCATTGCAGCATTCCGTCAAAACGACCGGTGTGAATCTGGCGGCCGGCCGTGCCGTCCCCCCTCCACAACCGAGCGGCGAAATGCCAAGCTCGGCGCAATAAGCAAAAACATCTGGGAGGGGACGATGAAGAAGCTATGCCTTGCGGCGACGCTCGCCTTGCTCGCCGCTGTCGGTGTCGCGCGGGCGGAAGACTATCCGGCGCGCTCGGTGACGGTGATCGTGCCGTTCGCGGCCGGCGGACCGGCCGATGTGATGGGACGCATCGCGTCCGATATTTTCTCGCGCCATCTCGGGCAATCTTTCGTGGTCGAGAATGTCGGCGGCGCGGGCGGCACGGTCGGCACGCTCAGGGCCGCGCGCGCGCATCCCGACGGCTACACACTCATCTCCGGCCACGTGGGCACCAATGCCCTGGCGCCGGTGTTCTATCCCAAGCTCGGCTACGACCCCGAGAAGGACTTCGAGCCGGTCGGCGTCATTGCCGTGCAGCCCGAGCTGCTCGCCGTGCGCAAGGACATCCCGGTCAATAATCTGAAAGAGTTCGTCGCCTATGCCAAGGCCAACGAGCACAAGCTCAACATGGGCCACGCCGGCGTCGGCTCGGTCTCCTATATCGGTTGCCTGCTGCTCAATTCGGCGATCGGCATCAAGCCGACCATGGTGCCGTTCACCGGCACCGCGCCGGTGATGAACGCGATCCTGGCCGGCAATGTCGACTACGATTGCGATCCCGTGCTCGGCCCGCTGCCGCATGTGCGCGCGGGCACCGTGAAGGCGCTCGCCATCGCCGCCAAGAAGCGCAGCCCGCTCTTGCCGGACGTGCCGACCTCCTACGAACAAGGCTTCCCGCAATTCGACTGCGCGCCCTTCTACGCGGTGTTCGCGCCGAAGGGCACGCCGAAGGCGGCAATCGACAAGCTCGCCGCCGCGCTCGCCAAGGGCCTCGACGAACCGGCGGTGCAGAAGCGGCTCAACGATCTCGGTGCGCAGATCCCCGACCCGGATCAGCGCGGACCGAAAGCGCTCGCCGCGCTCGTGCACAGCGAGATTGCGCGGCTCACGCCGGTGTTGAAAGCCGCCGCGGCGAAGTAGCGGCCGGCACGCCACGGCCGATCCGCCGTTTCATCAAGTCCGGCGCGTGCTTCACAGTCTGCACGCGCGCGCCGGTGAGCAGCGGAAAGGTGACGATCGAAATCTCCCACAGGTCGACGGCGATCAGCCGGCGCACGCGCGTGCGCGGATCGATCGAGCCCTTCACCGTGCGGAAGCCGATCGACAGCCCGTCGACCGCGCCGGCCGTAATCAACGAGGTCAATTCGCGCGCGCGCGCCACTTCCGGGATCAGCCGGCCGCGCGCGTAAAGCCCGCGATGGTCCTCGCGCAATTCGAGCCAGACGCCGACCGGCTCGGACGGATCGTGCTGGAACAGCATCGGGATGCGATGGACGCCGCGCTGCGCGAGTGTGGCGGCGAACGCGCCGCGCATCACCATGTCGCGCGCCTGGTCGATCTCGCCGAACAGGCTGGCATAGCCTTCCACCGTTCCGTCAGGCTCGACGCGCGTGCGCGGCGCGAACACGGAGGCGACGGTGGGCTCTTTGTTGGGTGCGAGCATAGGGACCTTGCCGACATGCTTGTCCCGGGCGCAGCGCAGCACGCAGTGGTGCGCTGCAGACCCGGGACCGTTACGAGGTTTGGTGCTTGTGACGGTCCCGGATCACCGGTGCACCGCTTCGCTTTCGCTCGCGCTGCACCGCGTCCGGGACACGAAGCTCAGCGCTTGCCGCGCTTTGTCTTCGCCTTCGCGATCTTCGTCGCGCGCGGCTGGCTCTTGCGCCGCGATGCGCGATCGAGATGGTCGAGGAATTCGCGGAACACATTGAGATGATCGCGGCGCGATTTGGTCTCGCCACGGATCGAGCGCAGCACGGTGTGAAGCGTATCCATCATTTCCCTCCGAAATGCTCGTTGAAGCGCGCGAGCTCGCGCACGAAATCGTCGAAGCGCCGATAGGCGGCGGCCAGTTCACGCAGCGCGAACCAGGCGAGCGCGGAAGCCGACAACGCCCACATGAGCAGCGCCAGATGCGCGAGATCGCCGCGCGCGCTGAATATCTCGATGATGTCGGGCATCGGCAGAGCCCCGATCTCCATTCGTCCCCGCGGACGCGGGGAACCAGTCCTTGCCCAACAAAAGAATTGGATTCCCGCTTCCCGCCTTCGCTGACGCTTCGGCGGGCCTAGGCATGAGCCCGTCGAAGCGCATGCGCGAAGACGGGTCGCGGGAATGAACGGTGGCCAGGGCAACTCCACCGCATCCAAAACATGAGCCACAAAAAAAGCGCCATTGGCCGCGCGACGCGGACAATGACGCTGGCAAGTTCAATAAAGATTCGACGACCGGCCCGCGCGCGGCGCGCGCCGGCTAATCGCCGGTCAGCAGCGGCGAGCCGCGGTCAGCGGCTGCCGGTGGTCGCCGGCGCGCGGCCGAGCGCTTCCGCCGTCTTCAGATGCTTCTCCAGGGTCGGAATGGTCTTCTGCGCGAAGCTGGCGAGCGGGCCCTTGCCCTTCGCCTCCTTGCGATACATGGCGATGGCTTCCTTGTGGTCCTTGATCATCGCCTGCTTGAACTCGCGATCGAAGCGGGCGTCGGATGCTTTGCTCAGCTTGTCGTAGCCCTTCTTCTGGCCGGCGCTCGGCTCGGTCGGCGCGGTGACGTCCATCTGCTGCGCCATGTCCTGCGCTTCTTTCAGATGCGCACTGTGATCCTGCACGAGCATTTCGCCGAATTTCTTGACGTCGTCGGCCTGGCCCTTCTGCTGCGCCAGCTTGCCGGCCTGGACCTCGGCAAGATCGCCCTGGACCGCCTCGGTGAGGAACTTGCTGTCGGCCTTGCTCGGCTTCGCCTTCATCTGCGACGCGGCGGTATTGGGCTGGCTCATTTGCGCCTCGGCGCCCGTCGCGGCCAATGCGATGGCCGCCGCGAAACCAATGGCGAGCAGCGGTGTCCTGATCATGATGTCGTCTCCGTTCAATGGAATGAACTCGCGCGTGCATGACGCGCAGTCCACTCAAAGAACGGGTGGCGACGGCAGTGGTTCCTGGTTCCGCGCGGTTCACCCAATCACGTCGCCGCCCGGCAGCGCGCCGTAGCCGGTCGCGGCGCGCTTCTCGTTCACGGTAAGGAAGGAGGCCTTGGTCACGCGCTCCCACAGCGCGGCGCGGTCCGCGTTCAAGGCCTCGATGCGATCCGTATCGACGCTAAGGACAAGATCGCGTCCGAACGCGGGCGCCAGCCATTGCGTCAGCGCGTTGCCGATGCGGTTGGCGAGCGGCAGCACGGTCTGCCGCCAGAATACGCGATTGGCTTCCTGATAGTTCGAATAGGTGTTGTCGCCGGGAATGGCCATCAGCATCGGCGGCACGCCAAAGGCGAGCGCGATCTCGCGCGCCGCCGCATGCTTGGCCTCCATGAAATCCATGTCCTGCGGCGTGAGCGACATCGGCTTCCAGTCGAGCCCGCCTTCGAGCAGCATGGGACGGCCGGCATTGGCCGTGCCCTGATATTCCTCGGTCAGTTCGCTCTTCAAGCGCTCGAACTGCGCGGCCGAAAGCACATTGCCGTCGGCGCCGTCATAGACCAGCGCGCCGGACGGACGCGCCGCATTGTCGAGCAGAGCCTTGTTCCAGCCGGCGGCGGAATTATGGGTGTCGACCGCAATCGCCGCCGCTTCGAGCGGGCTCAAGCCATAATAGTCATCGACCGGATTGAACAACGATAGCTGCAGGATCGGCGGCAGCGTCGCGGTCTGGTCGAAGCGCACGGTCTGCCCGGCCACGGTGTATTCATAGCCTTGCGGCCATCCGTTCGGCCCCGGCACCACTTTCATGCGGTCGGGCCGCAGCGCGTAAAGCTCGCGCACGTCGATATTGGCGCCCTCGCCCGCGAGGCTCACCGCCTCGATATAGGCATTGCCGGCGAGCGCGAGATGCGAGGCGACCGCCTCCAGAAAGGTCGCGCCCTCCTGGCGCGGGTTCGGCCGCTTGATGAGATCGAGGAGCGGATGCGTCGTCAGTTCGGCCTCGCCTTCATAGAGCAGGAAGGTGAGCGCGCCCACGCTCTCGGCGATCAGCCGCACCGCGCGATAGACGATGGCGTTGCGGGCATAGCCCTCGCGCGCGAGCGCCGCATAGTCGCGCGGTGTCCAGCGCGGGCGGCCGCCGCCTTCGAGCGCGATCAGGCGGCCGGTGCGCGAGGCTTTGCGTTCGGGGGCGAACAGGGATTTGAGCTGCGACAGCATTTCTTGTCTCTTTCCTTGCTTCGCCGTACGATCGCCCCCGCAACGGAGCGCGGTCTTCCGTTCCGCCGCTCCGCTTTCAAACGGGGGTGGACATGACGGCCTTCAATATCGTGCGCATGCGGGTCAAGCCCGGTCACGAAGACGCGTTCATCGCGGCGCATCGCGCCTTCAAGCAGGCCCCATTCAAGGGCTTTCGCGGCGGCGCCCTGGTAAAGACCGGCGATCAGACCTTCTGCGTCGTCGGCGAATGGGCGAGCTTCAAGACGCTCGCCAATGCGCGACCGCTGATGATCGGCATTCTCGATGGTTTCCGCGAACACCTCGAGGATCTCGGCAACGGGCTCGGCGTCACCGATCCGGTCGCCGGCGAAATGGTGGTGCGCCTGCCGGCGTCAAAGCCGGCGAAGAAAGCCGCCGCCAAAAAGAGCGCGAAGAAGACCAAGGGCAAGAAGCGGCGGTAGGCACGCTACAACCGCCGCACCTTCGGTTCGCCGCGCGCTCCGTGGGTCAGCGCCGTGATCGCCCAGACCAGCGCATCGAGCCGGTCGGGCGAGCGGCCGGACGACAGGCCGTCGAGGCCGAAGTCGCACATCTCGTCTTCCAGCGCGGGGAAGACGCCGACATGCTTGACGCGGCCCTGCTCGTAGAGTTGCGCGACCGGCTCGGCGCGCACATGCTTGGAGCGCGTCGCGCGCACGGCCAGCACCGGCACGTCGGGATCGGCTTCGCGGATCACGGCGCGCACCATGTCGCCGCCCATATTGACCTCGGCCACCAGCGCATCGGCCGACAGCCGGCGCCACAGCGCGATCGCGCGGCTGGCCCAGGCCTGCGGCGTGAGGCCGCCGGCGCTTTCGTCGGAAAGCACATAGAGCGTGCCGTCGTCGGCGCGCCCGACCGCGACCAGCCCGCAGGCGTCCGCCCCTGCCCGCGCCGAGGCCGGCGGATCGATCGCCACCACGATGCGCGCGAGCGGCGGCGCCTCGCGCACGCGGACGCTTTCGATCTGCGCGCGCTGCCACAAAGCGTCGGGCCGTTCCTCGACGATCTCGCCGTCGATCTCCTGCCGCCCGAGCCGCGTGCCGTGATAGCGCGACAGGATGGTCTCCAGAAAGGCCGGCGCCAGATTGTAGGCGTTCGCCACCGTGCCGGCGCGCGTCACCGCCGTGCGCGGATCGTCGATCAATCGTTTCAGCAGCGCGCCCGGCCGCGGCGTGGTCGTGATGACCTGCCGCGGCCGCTCGCCAAGGCGCAGCCCGAACTGCAGCATGTCGAATGTCGCTTCGGCATGACGCCACTTGGCAAGCTCGTCGCACCAGGCGGCGGAAAATTGCGGACCGCGCAGGCCCTCGTGGTTTTCCGCCGAAAAAATCTGCGCCACCGCGCCGTTCGGCCATTCGATGCGCCGGCGCGAGGGAAACCAGTCCGGCCGCTCGTCGAGGCCGTGCACCGCCAGCAGGCCGGACACGCCCTCCACCATCACCTCGCGCACATCGTGCTCGGTCTCGCCGACCAGCGCGATGCGCGCACATCCGTCGGCGAGCGCGAGCGCGCGCACCCACTCGGCACCCGCGCGCGTCTTGCCGGCGCCGCGCCCGCCCAGCACCAGCCAGGTGGTCCAGTCCGCGCCGTTATTGGCGCGTTCGGGCGGAAGCTGATGCGCGTGCGCGCTGTTGGCGAAGTCGGTGAGGAACAGCTCGTATTCAGAGCGCTTGATCTCCCGGATCGCCAGGATCTTCAGGAGTTCCTTCCGCCTCGCCGGCGTGAGCGTCGACGAACGCGTTAATGCGTCGCGCAAGAGCTTCACGGAATTCGTCGATGTCGCGCGGGATGTCGTCGGGGTCGTCGGCATGATGGGTCGTCTTGTCCGAGGGGAAGAGGGCCACGGTGTCGCGCAGGATCTGGCTGACGCTGGCGATCATGCGCGTCGATTGCTCGGCTTCGGCATGATCCTTCGGCTGCACGATGGCGAGCACGCGCTGGACCGCGTTCATCTGGTCCTCGACGGTGTCGACGATGATCCCGGCGAGCGCGGCGCGCCGCTCCGGCGCGACCTGCGGCAGCACCTGCGATGGGGCTTCCGCCACCGCCGCGTTGGCCGCCACGCGCACCTTGTTGTCGGCGTCGCGCGCGCCGCGCGGATGCCGCCGCCGCACCCAGCCCCATTCATGAATGCGATTGCGCAGCGTGTCGCGCGACAGGCCGAGCCTGGCCGCGATCTCGTGCAGGGGCGCCCGCGCTTCTTCATAGAGCCGTTGCGCTTCGGCCATCTGCTCGGGCGTGATTTCGAGTTTCGGCGGCGCCATGGCGTGGTCCTCTGGGCCAACAAAAAAGCGCCGGGCGTGAGCCGGCGCTGGCAAACTCCCGACGCGCGTTTCCTACGGAATCGTCGCCTCGGCTAATTTCGAACAGTTCGTCTTCGCGCGGGATCGCTCAGTCCGCCGCTCATTCCCGCGCAAGCGGGAATCC
>DASZQT010000168.1:0-11608 GCA_035549515.1 Pseudolabrys sp.
TGGGTTGGGCCGACGCCGTGCGCAAGATCGGCGTCCGCGCCAATGCCGACACGCCGACCGATGCTCGCGTTGCCGTGAAGTTCGGCGCCGAAGGCATCGGCCTGTGCCGCACCGAGCACATGTTCTTCGACGAGGAGCGCATCCAGGCGGTGCGCGAGATGATTCTCGCCGACGAGGAGCAGGCGCGGCGCAAGGCGATTGCCAAGCTGTTGCCGATGCAGCGCGCCGACTTCAGCGATCTGTTCGAGATCATGCAGGGCCGTCCGGTGACCATCCGGCTGCTCGACCCGCCGCTGCACGAGTTCCTGCCGCACGGCGAAGAGGAAATCGCCGAGGTGGCGCAGGCGATGGGCGCTGATCCGAAGAAGCTCGCCGACCGCGCCCAGGAATTGGCCGAGTTCAATCCGATGCTCGGCTTCCGCGGTTGCCGCATCGCCATCGCCTATCCGGAGATCGCCGAGATGCAGGCGCGCGCGATCTTCGAGGCGGCGGTGGAAGCCGCGCGCCGCACCGGCGAGGCGGTGGTGCCGGAAGTCATGGTGCCGCTGATCGCCACCAAGGCCGAGCTCGATCTGGTCAAGGCGCGCATCGACGCCATGGCCAAGGCGGTCGAGAAGGAGACCGGCGCCAAGCTCAAATATCAGGTCGGCACCATGATCGAACTGCCGCGCGCCGCGCTGATGGCGGGCGAGATCGCGGAGAGTGCCGAGTTCTTCTCGTTCGGCACCAACGACCTGACGCAGACCACCTTCGGCATCTCACGTGACGACGCCGCCACCTTCCTCGGCATCTATACCGCGCGCGGCATTCTGCCGGCCGACCCGTTCGTGTCGATCGACCAGCAGGGCGTCGGCGAGATGGTGAAGATCGGCGTCGAGCGCGGCCGTAAGACAAGGGCCAAGCTCAAGGTCGGCATCTGCGGTGAGCATGGCGGCGACCCCGCCTCGGTCGCCTTCTGCCATGAGGCGAAGCTCGACTACGTGTCGTGCTCGCCGTTCCGCGTGCCGATCGCGCGTCTCGCGGCGGCGCAGGCCGCCTTGGGCAAGACGGCGGCGAGCCAGGCGTAAGGCAGTCCCGTCATCCGGGGCGCCGCGAAGCGGCGAACCCGGAATCCAGGGACTGCATAAGAGAGCCCTGAGTTTGGACTCTGGAATCCGGGTTCGCGGCCTTCGGCCGCGCCCCGGAATGACGGAAGCTACACCGCCACCTTTTCGAGGAATTGCTCGACTTCCTGCCGCAGGTCGGCGACCGCGGTCTCCACCGCCTCGGACGCATCGCGCACGGTCACCGCCGAGGAACGCGTTTCGGTCGCGGCATTGGTCACCTGGCCCAGCACCGAAACCACTTGCCCGGTGCCTTTGGCGGCGCTCGCGACGTTGTGCGAAATCTCGCCGGTTGCCGCGTTCTGCTGCTCGACCGAGGCCGCCACCGCCGCGGTGAACTGATTGATCTCGTGCATGCGCACGGCGATCTGACGGATCGCATCGACCGCCCCGGCGGTCGAATCCTGCACGGCGAGGATATGGCTGGCGATGTCTTCGGTTGCTTTCGCGGTCTGCACCGCCAACGACTTTACCTCGGCCGCCACCACCGCGAAGCCCTTGCCGGCTTCGCCGGCGCGCGCGGCCTCGATAGTGGCGTTGAGCGCGAGCAAATTGGTCTGCCCCGCGATGTTGCGGATCAGTTTGACCACGTCGCCGATCTTCTGCGCGCCTGACGCCAAGCCGGCGATCTCGCCATCGGTGGCGCGCGCTTCCTGCGTGGCGAGGCCGACGATGTTGCTGGTGTTGGTAAGCTGGCGGCTGATTTCGGCGATCGAGCGCGACAATTCGTCGGCCGCGATCGCTGCGGTTTCGACATTGGTGGAGGCTTCGTTGAAGGCGTGCAATGCGCTCATCGCGCGCTGCGAGGTCTGATCGGAGAAGCCGAACAGCGCGCCCGCGGTCGAGCGCATGGCGGCGGCGCTGCCGCTCACGCTCGATAGCAGGCTCTCCACCGCCGGACGGAACGAGGCGATGGCGCTGTCGATGATCGTGCGCCGCTCTTCCTGGCCGCGGATGGCGGCGCGTTCTTCCTCGGCACGGCGACGTTCTGTGACGTCCTCGTGCGTGGAAACCCAGCCGCCGCCGGGCAAGGGCTCGTTCTTCGCGAGCACGATGCGGCCGTCGCTTGCCTGCACATAATGCGGCGCGCTGGCGCCACCCTTCATGCTGTCGCGGATGCGCTGGCAATAGGCATCGACATCTTCGACAAAGAGTCCGGTCTCCTTGCGATGCAGGATCAGTTCGCGCAGCGTGCAGCCCGGTTTCACCACGTCGGGCGACAGCTTGTACATATCGATGTAGCGCCGGTTGACCAGGATGATGCGCTCCTGCGCATCGAACATGTTGAGCCCCTGCGACATGTTGTCGATGGCGTTCAACAGCCGCCGGTTTTGCGCGGTGACACGGCGATGCAGCACGGCGACCGTGGCCAGCACCGCGAAGCCGATGAGCGCGAGCCCGAGTGCCTTGCCCGCCATGGCGGACGGCAGGATGAATGAAAGCATGGTGACCCGACGGTAAAAGCGAACCGCATCATGAGGGGCACGGATTGCGATATGGTTAATCTATGATGCTGTCATAAGTTGTCGGTGGCGCCGGCGCGCGCGCGTTGACGAAGCGTTCACGATTGTGGCGGCCGGTCTCGCGCCTTGGAACCGGCGCGCGCTTGGAACCCTCCTCGGAACCCTCAGCGATTAACGCGCCCGCAAGGTTAATCGCTCCATAATAAATTTCGTCACATTGTGCCTTCACAAGCCACCCACATTCGGTGGGATGTTGCGGGGTTGCGTTGAGCGTCGATTGGGGACGGCCGCGCGGACGGCGGGGACGGTTTGCGTCGATTGTTTTCGGCGCGCTGGCGTTCGCGCTGGTCCCCAGCGCGATCGGGTTTCAGGATCTCGGCGCGCTGCTCGCGCGTCAGCCGGCGGTGGCCGAGCGCTGGCGCGAGCACTTGATCGCCTCGCCCTTCGGCACCATCCATGCCGCCACCTTCAGCCTGCCGAACCCGCTCGGCACCGGCATTCCGCATCCGCCGATCTATGCGCTGGCGAATTACGATCCGATGGATATCACCGGTGCCATCGGCGCCGAGCGGCTCGGCGATGCCGATGCGCCGCTGCAGTTCCCCAAGGTCAACCGCAGGGATAAGCGCGACTCGCTGATCGCGCGCGCGCGCGAGCCGATGCCGCCTTTGCCGCCGCTCCTTAGCATTCCGCCGCTGCCGGAGGCGGAGGTCGACGCCTCATTGCAACGCGACGCCATCAACGACCGCTTCGATCCCTATTCGGATTATGAATTCGCCGCCGCGCCGGACGCCGTGGCGACAACGCCGCCGGCCGCCGCCAAGGAGCTTCCGTTCGCGCAACCGGCGTCGACGCCGAGCGCCAGCGCCGGCAAGGACGCCGCGCGTATCTTCTTCGGTACTTCACCGCTTGCGAGCGATGAGGAGCGTATCGAGCCATGGAGCGCCGGCCACGCGCCAGTGGTGCTCGCCTCCGCCGATCCCACGATTAGGCCATCGGAACTGGGCGCCGACGACGGTCACGAGTCAGGCGAGAGCTACGCCAACAAAGGCGAAGTCACCGGCACCGACAAGCGGCCGCTCACGCCGGCCGAACGGCTCGGTTTGTCGGGCGAGGCGCGCGCCAAATCGGAGAAGTGCCTCGCCAATGCGGTTTATTTCGAAGCGCGCGGCGAGCCGGTGCGAGGGCAGATCGCGGTCGCGCAGGTCGTCATGAACCGTGTGTTCTCGCCGTTCTATCCGAAGACCGTCTGCGACGTGGTCTATCAGAACGCCGATCGCCGCAACGCCTGCCAGTTCACCTTTGCCTGCGACGGCATTCCCGACGTCGTCACCGAGCCGGAGGCGTGGGCGCGTGCCAAGCGCATCGCGCGCGACACGCTCGACGGCAAGCTATGGCTGCCCGAAGTGGCGAAGTCGACGCACTACCATGCCTATTGGGTACATCCGAGCTGGGTCGCGGAGATGAAGAAGATGTATAAGCTCGGGGTGCACACCTTCTATCGCCCGCGCAACTGGGGCGACGGCTCCGACGAGCCGCACTGGGGCGACCCCAAGACCACCGCGGCGGAAACGCGCAAGCTCGACAAGATGTAGGCGGCGGCCGTGTCCGCCGGGGTGCGGGCGCGCGCCCACCCATGCAGCGGGCAGATGGTTCCGATCACCAATATTCGTTTGGGGTGGCGGCGCGGGCACCTTATGTTCCCGCTTTGCTGCGCCGCATCGAAAGGCGGCGCGCGACGAATTTTGACCGGGGCGACATTCAAATGCCGGAACAAGCGACTGCGGGTAGAGGCCTTTTGAGCGGCTGGCGCACGCCCGCCGTGGTGCTTGTGTGCGGCTGTTTGATCTCGCTGCTCGGTTTCGGGCCGCGCTCGTCGCTCGGTTTCTTCCTCACGCCGCTTTCGCAGGAGAACCATTGGGGCCGCGACGTATTCTCGATGGCGCTCGCGCTGCAGAATCTGTTGTGGGGCGTCGGCCAGCCCTTTGCCGGCGGCATCGCCGACCGTTTCGGCGCTAATCGGGTGGTGATCGTCGGCGCGCTTATGTATGCGCTTGGCCTCGCGCTGATGGCGCATTCGACCTCGCCGGCCATGCTCGATCTTTCAGCCGGCGTGCTGATCGGCTTCGGCCTGTCCGGCTCGTCTTTTACACTCGTGCTAGGCGCTTTCGGTAAGCTTCTGCCCGAGAACTGGCGCTCGCTCGCTTTCGGCGTCGGCACCGCGGCCGGCTCGTTCGGTCAGTTCCTTTATTCGCCGATCGGCGTTGCGCTGATGGACCAGTTCGGCTGGCGCATGGCGCTGACGATCTTTGCGGGCGTGACGCTCTTGATCGTGCCGCTGGCGATGGCGCTCGCCACGCCACGCACGAGCGCGCAAATGCCGGCGGCGGCGCCGCCTTCGCAATCGTTTCGCCAGGCGTTGGCGGAAGCCTTCGGCCACCGCAGCTATGTGCTTCTGGTGCTCGGCTTCTTCACCTGCGGTTTTCAGCTCGCCTTCATCACCGTGCATCTGCCGGCCTATCTGGTCGACCGCGGCCTGTCGGCGGAGGTAGGTGGCTGGACGCTCGCGATCATCGGCCTGTTCAATATTTTCGGCTCGGTCCTGTCGGGCTATCTCGGCGCCCGCGTGCCGAAACGCTACATCCTGTCGGCGATCTATTTCGCGCGCGCGCTGTCGACGCTCGTCTTCATCATGCTGCCGCCGAGCGCGCCGACCACGCTGATCTTTGGCGCCGTCACCGGACTGCTGTGGCTGTCGACGGTGCCGCCGACGTCTGGCCTGGTGGCGGTGATGTTCGGCACTCGCTGGCTGGCGATGCTGTTCGGCTTCGCCTTCTTCAGCCATCAGGTCGGCGGATTCCTCGGCGTCTGGCTCGGCGGACTGGCCTTCGATCTCTACGGCTCCTACACCCCGGTGTGGCTGCTGTCGGTGTTCTTCGGCGTGGCGTCCGCGGTGATCAATCTGCCGATCGTGGAAAAGCCGATCGGCGCGGTGACCGCGCCGGCGTGACGCCGGGAGCGCGCTTCCGCTATTCGCCGGGCACCTTCACGATCTTGACCTCGATCGCCGAATAGTAGGCGGCGAGGTCGGCGATGTCGTCTTCCGACAGCGTCGGCGCCACCAATGACATCATGTCGTTCTGGCGGGTCTTGTCGTGAAAGGCGTGAAGCTGCGTCAGGATGTATTGCTCGGTCTGCCCGGCGAGGTTCGGCGCCTCCGGCAGTTTCGCCTGCCCGTCCAGCCCGTGGCACATCTGGCATTTCATCGCCGCGATCTTGCGGCCCTTGGCGACATCGCCGGCGACTGCCGGTTCGACGAATGCCGCCATCAGCAGCGCCGCGGCGCCGAGCGCGAACGCGCGCTCGATCGATGAAAGTCTCATGATCGCTCCGTCGGATGCGATAAACTGGCGTCAGCGGCACAGACGCTCCACTCGTCATGCCCGGCCCTGGGCCGGGCATCCACGTCTGTGCTTCTTAAAATAAAGAGACGTGGATGGCCGGGACAAGCCCGGCCATGACGCAGTGATTAGACGCCGGCAACGCCAGCGCGACGGCCTCATTTGCCGTCGTACCAGATGCGATAGATCGCACCCACGAGATCGTCGGACACCAGCAGCGAGCCATCATAGAGCTGCGCCACGTCGACCGGACGGCCGTTGTAGATGCCGTTGTCGTTCCAGCCCTCGGCGAACGGGATCGAGGGGCCCGCGACATGACCATCCGGCTTCAGGAACGTAACCATCACGCGCGCGCCGACCGGCACCGTGCGATTCCACGAACCGTGCTGGGTGGAGAAGATCGCGCCGCGATATTTCGCCGGGAACTGGTTGCCGGTGTAGAAAACGAGGCCCAGGTCGGCCGCGTGTGCGACCTGCTCGACCTCAGGGAACACGATGTCCTTCGGCGGCGTATCCTTGGCGTATTCGTCGGTGCGGGTGTGACCGCCACCGTAATACGGGAAGCCGAAGTTCTCGCCCGCCTTGTCGATGCGGTTCAACTCTCCGGGCGGTTTGTCGTCGCCCATGCCGTCGACCTGGTTGTCATTCGACCACAGCGACTTGTCCTTCGGATTGAAGTCCATGCCCTCCGGGTTTCGCATTCCGCCAGCATAGATCTCGCGGTTCTTGCCGTCGCGGTCCATTCGGATGATGCCGCCCATGCCGATTTTCTTGTAAATGTCCCACTTCTCCTTGGAGGGCACGTTGAAGGGCTGACCGAGCTGGATGTAGAGCTTGTTGTCGGGGCCGATGCGGCATTCGCGCGCCGTGTGATTGTAGCTCTCTTCCGCTTTGGGAATGAGATCGCCCTCGGCCACGATCGGGACCGCGACGACGTCGGGGCTTTCGTAGAAGAACTCGGCCGCCGGATACATCAGCACGCGGTTCTGCTCGACGATGAACAGGAAGCCATCCTTGGAGAAGCACGGTCCGTTCGGAATCTTCTTCGGCAGCGACGGCGCGAATTCCTTCACGTCGTCCGCCACCATGTCGCGGTCGCGATCGGTGACGACATAGACCTTGGTCTTGCGTGTGCCGACGAAGGTCGCGATGCCCTGAGGGCCGACCGCCATGTGGCGGGCGTCCGGCACCAGCGCGTAGAGGCCGATATGGAAGCCCGCGGGCAGCGTTATCTTGCTCAGGTTCTTCTTGACCTGATCGGCCTTCGGGCCGGTCTGCGGGATTTGCGGCCAGTCGCCGTGCCATCCGGATTGGCGAAACTCGCCAAGCGTCGTGAGCGTGTCGTCGGCCGCCGCCAGGGCGGTCGTTCCCAGTAGAGCAGCGAGCGCCGCTGCCGCGATGGGCATTGGTCTTCTCATATTTGCCTCCCTAGGTGAGTTCGGATCAACGATCCTCAACCACGCGTTTCCCGCGTTGGTCCTGGATTCGTACCACCACCGCTTGTCGCGAGAAAGTTAATTGCGACAACCCGATCATGCTCTTTTAGCGCGCTCTTCGCGTGCTCGTGCCGGCGCGCCGCCCACGGGCTGCCGGCGCGCGGAGTGGGCGCCGGTTGTCGGGTGTGGCGGTGGGCAGGCTGTGGCCGTGCTTGCACGGCCTCGCGTGCCACGCCATGAATGCCCTGCAGCATCAACCGGGCGAGGCGCGACAGTGGCGGCATTCAAGGCAATTGTGATCGAAAAGGCGGACGGCGGGACCAAGGCCGCGCTCACCGACTTCGACGAGGCCAATCTGATGGAAGGCGACGTCACCGTCCGGGTCGACTACTCCACCGTCAATTACAAGGACGGGCTCGCCGTCACCGGTAAGGCGCCCGTGGTGCGCCGCTTCCCGATGATCGCCGGCATCGACTTTGCCGGCACCGTGGAAAGCTCGAACCATCCGGCCTGGAAGGCCGGCGACAAGGTCATCCTCCACGGCTGGGGCTGCGGCGAGACCCATCTCGGCGCGTTCGCCGAAAAGGCGCGGGTGAAAGGCGACTGGCTGGTGCCGCTGCCGAAAACCATGAGCGCGCACGACGCCATGGCGATCGGCACCGCCGGCTACACCGCCATGCTGTCTGTGATGGCGCTGGAGCGCCACGGGCTCACTCCGGCGAGCGGGCCGATCGCGGTCACCGGCGCCGCCGGCGGCGTCGGCTCCGTCGCCACCGCTATCCTGGCCAAGCGCGGCTTCACGGTGCATGCGGTGACCGGCCGGCCGCAGGAGGCCGATTACCTCAAAGGCCTGGGCGCCGCCGAGATCGTGGAGCGCAAGGACCTCACCGGCCCGGTCAAGCCGCTCGCCAAGGAGCGCTGGGCCGGCGGCATCGACGCGGCCGGCTCGACCGTGCTCGCCAACCTGTTGTCCATGATCCGTTATGGCGGGGCGGTAGCCGCTTGTGGGCTCGCTGCCGGTATGGACCTGCCGGCCTCGGTCGCACCGTTTATTTTGCGCGCTGTGTGTCTTTACGGCATCGACTCCGTGATGTGCCCAATTGAACGGCGCAAAGAAGCGTGGATAAGGCTGGAAAGCGACCTCGACCGCCACAAACTTGCGGCAATGACGCATGAAATTGGGCTGGACGGGGTTGCCGAGGCGGCCTCGGCGATCGTCAAAGGCGAGGTGCGTGGTCGGATCGTGGTCAAGATCGGGTAAACGCGTTCAGGATTTAGCGACGAACGTCGGACATAATCTGTTAAAGTACACAGCCGGGCCGCGGGCCCCGGTCCATCGGGATGGTGTCAGTCGGAGTTGCGGTGATGTTGCGTGGGGTGACGGTGGCCGTCGGCCTGTTGGCCGCGGTTCCAGCTTTGGCCGGCGAGATGAGCGCCGAGGAAGCGCGCCGATTCGTGATCGGCAAGCTATTCAACTACACCTGCTTCGAGGGCACCCGCGGCCAGGGCCGCGTGCTGTCGGACGGCTCGGTTGTCGGCTCCATCCAATTCCAGGGCTCGGGGCCGGTGCGCTACGCGCATCTGCCGCCCAATACGCTGCAGGTGAAGGGCGAGGCGGTGTGCGCCTCGCTGCGCGGCCTACCGCTGCAGCCTTGCTTCAATCTGGAGCGTACCGGTGAGGCGAGCTTCCGCGGGTCGATCTCGGGCCTCGGCTTTGCCTATTGCGAATTCACCCGCCACAGCGCGCGCGCGACCGTGGCCCGCAATATGCACGGCACGCGCACCGAGCATGAGCCGCTCGGCCTGCGGCCGTCGCTGGCGGCGGAGAATAACTGAGCGGCGCACGATCTCCGGCGCAACGCCCTATTGGGTTTGACTGCTCATGGGCTGCCCTGTTCGGCCGCACTTGGCGCGACCGTGCGCGCCGGGAACAGAAGCCGCTGGTAGACCAGACCGATCCCGACCAGCACGGCACCGAGCCCGATGAACGACAGCGCGCGGTAGATGCCGGTCAGATCGGCCATGTCGAACAGGAACACTTTGCCGACGGTCAGCACTACGACCGCCACGGAGGCAAGACGCGCGGGCTGCGAGCGCAGCACGATGCCGGCCAGCAAGAGCGCGACGCCGAAGGCCAGCCATACGGCGGAATAAGTGTATTGCTCGAGATCAGACGTCGCGCCGTAGGCCAGACGCGCGCCTTGATAGAGCCTGCGCACCTCGAGGCTCAAATAGGCAAGCGCCAGGGCGACGGCGGCGACCGCGGCAATCGCGCGATAGGCGAGCGGCCGTGTGGTGCGCGCGATCAGCGCCAGGATCGCCGCCAGAATGGCGGGGATGCCGTAGGCGAGCAGGATCAAATTGAAGAACGCGCCGCCGACGATGAGCGCGTTGGTTTGCATCGGATTGAGAAACAGCATCGGCCCGAACACGATGGCGAGCAGCGTGACGGCGGCGACGATGATCCCGCCGATGTTGTGCACGATATTGTTCGTCCGCGCGCGCAAGCGCTCGAGTCCGATCGTTATCGCGAGGCCGGCGCAAATTTGCAGCGCGACTTCCATCAGGTCCGCGCTATAGCCGAAAATGTCGCCATTGTTGATGTAATGGCGGATTTCGAAGAACGCGAACAACACCGTGAACAGAATAGCGGCGGAGTCGGCCATGCGCGCGGGTACGTCGTCGGCCCGCCGGCGCAGGAGATAGCCGGCCGTCCAGAACGACACCGCCGGCACGCCGTAGCCGTACAGCAGCCAATTGAAGAGCGGGATCGCGCCGATGTCATCGCCGGCGATGCGCGGTTCGTAGCCGACGCGCAAGAGCACGATCACGATCAGAGCGCCGGCGAGATAACGCAGCGCCGGCAGCGGCCGCTGCGCCGAGACCCAGGCGATGCCCGGCACCATCAGTGCGAGACTGACCGTGAGCCATCCCTTGTCGAGCGCGAAGGTGAGCGCAAGCGCAAGCGAAGCGACCGAGCCGGCAGCGAACACGGCCGCGGAAGCCGCTATTCCGGGCGCGGGTTCGCGCCGGCTCAAGAGATCGGTGGCGTAGCCAAACAGCGCTGCCAGCAGCAGGGCCGCGCCGGCAAAGGGGATCGAGCGGTCGAACTCGGCAATGCGCAGATAGACGGCGATCAGGATCGCAACCGGCGCGACCACGCCGGTGATGCTCCAGATGAGCTTGATGGAGGCGGGACCGTCGCGGTCCTGCGCGGCAAAACCGGGGAGACCGAACATCACGGCAAAAAGCGCACCGAGCACGACATGCCAGCCGACGCCGGTCGGCGGTTCGGGGATGGCGCCGGCGGTGACGCCGCTCGGCAGCACGAGTGCATCGAACATATGCGACGCCGTCCAATGCGCCATCACGATCAGAACCAGCACACCGGCCGCCGGCAAGGCAAAGAGTGCGGCGTCGGTACGCCACGATATGGCGACTGTTGCCGCACACAGCAGCGTGAAGACCAGCAGCGCCGAGGAGGCATGGAAACTGCCAAGCACGAGCAAGGCCGCGCCGATCAGGTAGACGCCGATGGCTGCCGACGAAATTGGATCGATCGCGCCCGGCTGCGTCTGCGGGCCAATGATGAGGCCGGACACGATCAGCGCGGCGGCGAGCGCAAAACCTGAGATGGCGAAGAACAGATGCGCGCCGAGTGCGTCGACATGCGGGTAATCGATGCCTGGAAGTAGCCACAGCAAGCCGAGCACGGTCGCCGTCATGGCGAGCCAGCGCCAGAGCCGCATGCGCGCGAGCGCGAAGGCCGCGGCCGTGACGATGACGAGATAGAGATAGAGCGCCCAATAGCTCGGCTCTTCGCTCGAGACCAGCGCCGGCGCGATGAAGGCGCCGGTCAGTCCGAGCCCGGCCAGCGCGGGCCCGTGCAGCAGCGCGGCCGCCAGCGTGGTCAATGCCACGAGGCCCAGCAGCACGAAGGCTGCGGCCGGCGCAATGAAATTGTAGAGCGCGAAGGCGGCATAGACTGTGGCATAGGCGGCGACCGTGCCGGCGGCGGTGAGGATGCTCGGGATATGGCGCGAGGGAATGGCGCCGATGCCCCGCGCGATTTCATTGCGTCGCGTCCATTCTCCGGCCGCGATCAGCGCGGCGGACAACAGCAGCCCGAGGAAAATGCGCACGCCGGGCCCGAGCAGGCCCTCTTCGATCGAGTAACGCACCAGGAAAATGGCGCCGAGCGCCAG
>DASZQT010000169.1:0-12923 GCA_035549515.1 Pseudolabrys sp.
AGTCCGCCGAGGTCAGCAGCGGCGCCTGATAGGGCCGGCGAGTGCGGGCTGTATCACCACGTGGGCCGGACACGTCGTCAGCCGACGAAGCGGGGATAAACTTGTCTGATTCCACAGCGGCAACCCCTGTTAGCAGCCCAACCTCTTTTACAGCGGGCGCACTGTATTGCTCTATCCACCCAAGGACCAAGCCGCTGTGCACTGAGATGCCAGCGTAGCGTAACGATCGAATTTTCCGCCGCCCCAGATTCTGCAAGTAAGTCCACGAGGCATTGGCCAAGTCAAGAGCAGCCGCGTTCCAAACCGGATCAAAATTGTATCTGTGCTGAAGCAACACGGCCGCCGGCCTATTTCCAAGTTCGGCTAGTTATATCCGCGAAACCGCTCGACGAAGCGCGCCATCTGAAAAGACACCACCGCCGGCAGGTAGTGCTGCGGATTGGCCCGATGCGCGTCCTGGGGGCGCTGTTGGAAAATCTGGCGCATACGGGGAAAATCGAAATAGGCGGTCAGCTTCCCGGCCTTCTCCATCCGGTCGATCTCGGCCAGAACCCTGGGCAGAACGCGCTCGATCATATCGGCGGCGTCGGGCGCACGCTGATGCTTGTCCTTGCCCCGACTTTGGAAGGCGGGCGGCAAGACATCCTTGAGGGCCGTGACCGCCAGATAACGCTGGCGGCCGTTGTGGACGTGGAACTCCTCGGGAATCGCCAATGCCAGTTCGACAACCCGCTTATCGTGAAATGGCTGGGTGAACTCCAATCCGTGCACCGCCGCGGCGCCACCGCCATAGATCATGAAGGTGGAATGCAGCTTGACCAGAATTTGCTGCATCATGGCGCGCTTGGAATGGCTCATGATGATGCGCCGCCGCTTGATCCCCCACCGCTTGGCCTGCTGCGCGAACCCCTTGGCGAGCGGCACGGCTTCTCCGAACGCCACGCCGCCGGCGCGCCAGCGCCAGAACCGAATGGTCCACAGGGGCGCCAGTTGCATCAGAATCTCCGATGCGAACATCCCCGCATGGCTGCAGCGATATTTCCTTTTCTGCGCCATCCATTCGCGCGCGAAGACCCGAAAATTTCCGGCCAGCAACTGCCCGATAAGGTAGCGATAGCCCGTCGGGTTCAGCGTGTAATCGCCGCCGTGACCGTCCATGCAGATGCGGCTGCCGGCCTTCGCGATCGCTTCGTACATGGCGTCGTTGATATAGCGTTCGGGGCCGGGCACCATGTCGTTGACCGCCATGGCGCGGTCAAGCCCGGTGAGCAGGTCGATCCCCTCGCCGGTGATATAGCGCACGTCCAAATGCGGCAGCGCCTTCTCGCACGTTTCCACGGCCGCGCGGGCGTCGTGATAGGGACCTTCATAGCCCTTGGGCATCACCGACGAAGCGCCGATGAATTTGAGGCCCCGCGCGCTAAGGGCCGGTCCCGCGAGCGCGACGATGGACGTCGAATCGAAGCCGCCGCTGAAGAACAGGCCGGGCTGCCGGTCGGCGCGGCGAACGCGGCATTCCACCGCTTCCTGCAACACCTTGCGATAGGCCGCGACGTAGTAGTCCAGATCGCGCCCGACATGCTGGGGATCGGCCTGGGGCGACCAGTACTGATGCAGGTCGAGCGCGCCATCAGGCCCGACCGTCAGAACACAGCCGCCGGGCACGGCGGCGATGCCGTCCGCGGGCGGATCGCGCGGATCGCAGTGACTCAAGTCCTCGCTGCGCAGCAGCCGTTTGGCGATCAACTCGTCGGGCAGTTCGCGGGGCACCTCGGGAAGCGCCCACAGGCCCTTTTTCTCGCTCGCAAAAGCGAAAAAGCCCTTGCCCGAATGCACGAGCACATGGCGCTGGCCCATGTGGTCGCGCGCCAGCACGAGCGTGCGGGCGTCACGGTCGTAGACGGCGAAAACGAAATCGCCGATCAGACGCTCGACGCAAGCCTTTCCCCATTTGCGATAGGCGGCAAAGGTGATCGCGCTGTCCGGCGTGGTGGAAAGCGCGTCGGCCGAGACGCCAAGGTCGGGCGCGATCTGCTCCCGGTTATCCAGACGCGCGTCGCATACGAAGGAGAGCGGCCCGGCATGCAGCGGCTGCTGATCGTAGGCATCTTCGACCTGAGTGCGCATCTGAAGATGGCCGAGCCCGGCAGGCCCCGCGTTCCAGCGCCGGACGCGGTCGGGTCCGCGATGCGCCATGGCGCGGGCCTGCCGCTCGAGATCGGTCGGGCTTACGTCCTGGTCGTCAAAGCGCAGAATACCGAAAATGCCACTCATGCCGTCTACGTCACACCCCTGTCGCGACACGGTCTCAGTGAGCATGAACCAACGGTAGTTGCAACACGATCGGAAGGGGCGTTGCAACCGGTCGCCGCGTCAGCGCGAGCAGCGGAACGCCGACACTTGTCCGCCTCGGCGCGCGGACTTACAGTCCTCAGTCCTGCCGTTACAGCACCGAGAAAAGGGCTTCCGCATGGAGTCCGCAGCGCCGCCTGTGGCCTCAAACGAACTGCTCCTGAAACGAATTGCCGACCCGAAGACGTTGCGTCACTGGCTCGCCACGGTCGAGGACCGGCTGAAAAAGTCTCCCTCCGACCGCGAGCTTTGCCTGCGATACGCCAATCTGCTGCGCGCCTTGGGTGAGTTGACGCGCGCGCGCGTCGCGTTCGCGGCGCTGCCCACCTTGCCGACGCCCGACCTGGTGCGCGAGCGCGCGCTCGCCATCCTTTCGGGAGAAATCCTCGATTGGACGGATGCCGCCGGCCCCGTGCCATTCGTGCGCCTGAACGATTTCCTGTCGGAGGAGCGACAGGCCCAGCTCTGGGATATTGTCAGCCGCTCCCCCGATTTTCGGGCGGCACGCGTTTCCAACGATGCTGCCGCTCCCGGTCGCGCCGATCCAGCGATACGGCAGGCGCACATTGTCAGGGGCGCTTCACGAATCCGCGACTGGTTTTTGCCGCTGATCGAGAGCGCGATCGATCGGGAACGGGTCTTGCCGCGTCTCGGCCTCGCGCCCTTTGCCGTTGGCGACCGCGAATTGCAGATCACTGGTCATGGAGACGGCGGATTTTTTCACATGCACAAGGATAGCGGTCACAAGCGCCCGGAGCGCTATCTGACTTATGTTTATTACTTCCACCGGCAGCCGGCCCGATTCAGCGGCGGCGAGCTTTTCCTTTATGACCACGACAGCAACGGCCGCAGCAGCGGCGCCATCGCGTTCACGCGGCTCGCGCCCGCGCACAACAGCGTGGTCCTGTTCCCGTCCGACCGGTGGCATGCGGTCGGCGATGTCACAATGAACAGCTCCGATCCGCTGGACGGACGATGGACCGTCAATGGCTGGCTGCATCGACGCCTAGACGCCGAGCCGCAAGCGCAGCCGAGTGCGTGACGGCGAGTAGCGGCTACGGCTTGTTCCGC
Source organism: Pseudolabrys sp. (assembly GCA_035549515.1). Taxonomy (GTDB): domain Bacteria; phylum Pseudomonadota; class Alphaproteobacteria; order Rhizobiales; family Xanthobacteraceae; genus Pseudolabrys. The sequence goes on from DASZQT010000169.1 coordinate 3,424, forward strand.
CAGCGAAAACCGCCGGCATTGACTCTCGCGATGCCGTCGATTTCGCTCACGGCCGAGTCGTCGATCTCCTTTCAAAAAAGAAACCGATGGGCAAGGGAGCGACCAGCTCGTATCCGGCCGCATTCAGAGAGGCCAACAACTTCCGCTTGGCGAAGAAGCGCACGGCGAGCTTGGCCGAATAGAGGGGCGGCTTGATATGCTGGAGCTTGAACTCGTCGTCGGCGCGATCGAACATTTGCAACTGATCCAGAATGATGGAGCGAACGCCAAGCGCGGCCACCTCCGCCAAAATCTTGTAGGGCTCGTCGACATATCCCAGCGAGCCCGAAAATATGGCGACGTCGATCGGGCCGCGCGCGCCGGCCTGCGCAATCGTATCGAAAAAGCGAAGCCTGTCGTCGGCGAACTCCGCATTGCCACAGCGCACAAAGTGCGGCTGCTCGACAATTGACCAACTCAGCGCCGGTATCCTCTCCAGGAACGCGCGATGCTGGAAATAAACCGAGCCCAGCGAGCCGCCAAAATCGAGAATGTGGAGGGCGGAGCCGTCGGAAGTTTTCCTTTGCAGCGCGACCGTGAGGATGCATGCGAGCAGCGGCCAGCGGAATTCGGGCTTCGCATGCGCTATGGAATCGCTCTCGAACGCCGCGCGTCCGTCCTTTACCGCCAGTGCGGACTGCCTGATCTTCTCCAGAATGGCCGGATCGTCGTAGCCGACGGCGTCTCGCTTCGCCGCATCCCAAGACCTGTAGGAGCCGGAATAAACCAATAGCCGGCCGCGGAATAAGACTCCGAGTGCGGCGACGACCCGCGAAGGAAGGATGCGCCGGGCGGACGCCTTGATGGTTCTTAGCATCGCCGAGGTCCCAGGCGGCTGACGGGAAGCGTAACTGACGGCTCCACGGCCGCCGCGTCAAGCTCACCAAAATAGTATGATGATCAAGTCCGTTGCCCAAGTCACGGGGGCTGCATAACATCCATTTTGATAGCTTGGCCCGAATTAGTTCAACTGAGATCGGGACACCCCGTATTGGTGGATTCTTCCGCCAAAAAGGATTTCGCAGTGATAGCGAGTTTACCCGAGCTCATCTCGCCGCTGACCGAGCGGGATTTCCGCGATCACCTCCGTGAGCGCTCGCCGATCTTTCGCCGCTCAAGGGGAGAAAACCGGTTCGGCAAACTGCTGAATTGGGCGATGCTGCGCAATCTGATCGAAACCGGCGTGATCCCGCCAGATCAATTCGCATTCACCGCCAGCACCAGGCCCCTACCCGCGACCTTCTATCTCAAGGACGGCAAGATCGACGTCGCCAACTTCAACGGCCTGCTCAACAAGAACGTCAGCCTCGTCACGAAGCCGATAGAACGCTACCTGCCCGCGCTGAACGTCTTGTGTGCCGATGTGGCTGCGCGGCTTGGTGAGAATGTCGGTGCAGCCGTCGTGGCAACATCCGGAGACGGCGGGGCGCTCGAGCTGCACTTCGATGCGCCGGATGTTCTGGTCCTCCAGATCGAAGGCAGCAAGCGCTGGCGCATCTACGATCGGCCCGTCGATCATCCGATCAAGGGCATGCATCGGCCTGATCCGCCGCGAACGCAGCCGATATTTGACGACATTCTGCGCCCAGGGGACATGCTCTTGGTCCCCGGCGGCTATTGGCACCAATGCGACAATGACGGGGCGGACATCTCGCTCCATCTGTCGCTTTTGATCACCGCGCCGACCGCATGGCATGCGATGCGCAGCTTCATGCCGAAACTGCTATCGGAAGATGCCTTCCGCGTTCCGCTCAGCCGCTTCACCGACGAGGCCGCAAAGGCTGCGCACGAGGCAGCTCTGAAGGAGGCGCTGATCGAGAAGATCAAGGCCATGCCGCTGCTCGAACTTGCATCGAAGGGGCTTGAAAGATCGGTCACGCATACCGACGCAGCTCCCGCGCAAGGCGTCGCATCAAAATAGCCGGCATGGCGCCACAGCAAGGCGCCCTCTCACTTGAGCGACCAGCGCCCGATATAGATGCCGACCTCTTCTTCCTTGTTGGTTCGCGCCTCGACCGCCGCATCGCTGGCCGTCACCCGGTAGCGCCGCCGCGCCAGTCGGTCGAACAGCAGGGCCTGCAGCTCGGCGCGAATTTCGGCGTGCGCGGGGCTGCGGCCGAGATCGGTCAGTTCCTGCGGATCCGCGACAAGATCGTAGAGCTGCGGCGGGAAGCCGAGATAATGCAGATATTTGTAGGCGCGCGTGCGCACCATGAAGATGCGCGCATCGTTGGGCCCGAGAGAAAGCGCCAGGCGCGCGGCGTAGTGCGAATAATCGAGCTCGGAGAACACCGCATCGCGCCAGTCCCGCGGCGTCTCGCCCCGGATGTGGCCGAGCAGCGAACGGCCCTCCAGCCGCTGCCGGTCAGCGGGCAGCCCCGCCATCTCGATGAAGGTCGGCAGCAGGTCGATGGCTTCCACCAGCGCGTCGACCGCTGTGCCGCGCGCCGCGTCGGCCTGCGGACGTGGATCGTACACGATCAGCGGTACGCGCACCGACGCTTCGTGAAACAGCTCCTTCTCGCCCAGCCAATGGTCCCCGAGATAGTCGCCGTGGTCGGAGGTGAAGACGACCACCGTGTTGGCGGCGTCACCCTGCTCGTCCAGAAAACGCAGCAGGCGTCCGACATGATGATCGATCTGCTCGACCAGCCCCATATAGGCCGGGATCACCGTTTCGCGCACCTCGTCGCGCGCGAACGAGCGGCTCGCATTCATGTCCATGAAGGCGCGGTAGACCGGATGGGGGTCGTGCCGCTCGGCCTCGGATCGCACGGCCGGCACGACTTCGTTGCCGCCATAGGCCGCGTGATAGGGCGCGGGCGCGACATAAGGCCAGTGCGGTTTGATGTAGGAAAGGTGCAGGAGCCAGGGCCGCGCATCCGCGCCGCCGATGAACTCCATTGCGCGATTGGTGATATAGGCAGTCTCGGAGTGCTCTTCCGGCACGCGCGCGGGATAGCGCGCGCTGCGCATGTCCCATCCGGAGATCACGTTGCCGTCCGCGTCGACCACCGAATTGGCATAGTCATGCCACGGATTGTCGCCGGCATAGCCGAGCGAGCGAAGCCAGTCGTTGTAATGCGGCTGGCCGGTTCGCGCCATGGTCTGCCGCGTATGGATGCCGTCGTCGCGATCGAAGGCTTCGAAACCGCCTTCGGCCAGATAAAGGCCGATCGGCGTGTCACGCGCGATGCCGAGCCGGTTCAGGCTCTCGATGTCGCCGCGCATATGCGTCTTGCCCGCGAGCGCCACGCGATAGCCGGCCGGTTTGAGATAATCGCCGATGGTCCATTCGCTCACCGGCAGTGAAAGGCCATTCCAGGAGGCACCGTGCGAGTTCACCGTACGGCCGGTGTAGAACGACATGCGCGAGGGGCCGCACACCGGCGACTGCACAAAGGTGCGGTTGAACCGGACGCCACGTCGCGCCAGTGCATCGATGTTCGGCGTGCGGATGAAAGGATGGCCGTTGCAGGACAGATAATCCCAGCGCAACTGATCGCACATTATAAATAGGATATTGGGCGGACGATCCGTCGGATGCCCGCTCATACCGCCACCGCCGCTTCCTGCCGCTGATAGGCCGGGCCAATGCGCAAGATCTCGCGCGCCTCACCCGGCGTTGCAACCTGTGCGCCCATCAACTCGATCATGCGACCTGCCTTCTCGACCAGAGCCGCATTGTTCGGCGCCGGCACGCCGCGCGCAAGATAAAGATTGTCTTCGAGCCCCACGCGGACATGACCGCCGAGCAGCACCGCCTGCGCCACCATGGGAAACTGCATCGGCCCGATGCCGAAGCCGGCCCACAAGGCGCCGGCCGGCAACTGGTCGCGCATCGCCAGCATCGTCTCCGGCGTCGCCCGCGCGCCCCAACTGATGCCGAGGCAGATCTGGAACAGTGGCGGGGCGGCGATCAGGCCATCGGCGATGAGTTGGCGGGCGAGCGCGATATGGCCGAGGTCGAACACCTCCAATTCAGGCTTCACGCCTTGCGCGAGGATCGTCCGCGCCATATCGCGCAGATGCGCCGGCGTGTTCATGAACACGACCTCGCCGAAATTCATGGTGCCGACGTCGAGGCTGCACAGGTCGGGCGACAGCGCCGTGATATGCGCGACGCGCTTCTCCCAGGGCGACAGGCTCGATCGCGGCTCGGGCACGCGCGGATCGGCGGCGCTCGGCACATAACTGGCGCCGGCTCCGGTGGTCAGATTGATCAGCATGTCGATTCCGGAGTCGCGGATGCGATCGACGACCTCTTTATACAAATCGAGCCGCATGCTGGCGGCCCCGGTGTCCGGCTCGCGCACGTGAATATGCGCGATGGCCGCGCCCGCTTTTGCCGCGTCGATCGCCTGTTCCGCGATCTCCCGCGGCGTCACCGGAACCGCCTTGCTCTTGCCCGAAAGGGCGGCGCCGCCGGTCAGCGCGCAGGTGATGATGACAGGTCGGCTCATGCGTCATTCTCTCGTTCGTCGGGAGCGCGGCCGCCGCGGGCGAAAATGCCGCCGGCGACCCAGATGGCAACGACGGCCGCGACGATCATGCCGAAGGCCGCAATGAGATGGCCGACAAGCGGCGAGATGCCGAGCAGTTCGGTGCGCTGGCCGGCCGCATCGAGCGCAAAGCCATTGCGGAAGACGAGATAGGCGAGCAGCGTCAGCACCGCCGCCATGACCAGGTGCCAGAACGCATCCATCAGGCGGTTGACATGCGCGGCCAGGTGGCCGGTGGCGACGTCGACGACGATATTGCCCTCGAACTGAACCGAGCGCGCGAGCCCGACGAAGCCGATGATCACCATGAGAACTTCGGTCTGCTCGACGCCGGAATCGATGGTGAACAGCCCGAGCGAGCGGCCGATGATGTCGAGCACCGTGAGCGACATCATATAAAGCAGCGCCGCCGCGCCGACGGCGGTGAGCGCGAAGGACAGGCGCGACAGGAGATTCGATATTTGCGCGATCATGGCCCAGCCTCAGTTGTACAGCAGATTGGGCAGCCAGACGACGAGCTGCGGAAACAACAGCAACAGGCCGATACGGACGAAGTCCGCGAGGATGTAGGGCGTGACGCCGCTGAAGGCGACCCGCGTGCTGATGCCCGGAACGATCTTGGTCAGCACGAAGACGTTCATCCCGAACGGCGGCGTGATCAGACCGAATTCGACCACCATCACCATGATGATCCCGAACCAGATCGCATCGTAGCCGTAGCCGGTGACGATCGGATAGATCACCGGCGTGACGATGAACAGGATGGCGATCGAGTCGAGGAAGCAGCCGAGCAGGATCAGCACCGCGAGGATCATCATCATCGCGCCGGTCGGGCCCCAGTTCAGCGCCGTGATGAAATGTTCGACCGCCTGCGGTACCCGCGCCGCCTGCACGAAATACTCGAACACCGAGATGCCGATGACGGCGAACAGGATCATCATCGAGGTCTGAATGGCCTCGAGCGCCGCTTCGAACAGTCCGCGCAGCGTGAGGCTGCGCTGCACGAAGCCGATCACGATGGCGCCGAAAGCGCCGACCGAGGCGCCTTCCGTGGGCGAGAAAAAGCCGGCGAAAATGCCGCCCATGACGATGGCGAAGAGCGCCGCGATGCCGCCGACGCTGCGCAACAGGCGAAGCCGCTCCGGCCAGGGCGTGCGTTCGCCGGCCGGCCCCATCGCCGGATTGAATTGCATCCACACCGCGGTCGCCGCGCAGTAGATCGCCGTGGCGATGATGCCGGGAATGATGCCCGCGGCGAACAGCCGGCCGAGCGAGCTTTGCGTGACCATGGCGTAGATGATCATCGCGACCGACGGCGGAATGAGAATCCCGAGCGTGCCGCCGGCGGCGAGCGAACCCGCCGCCAGCCGTTTCGAATAGCCGTATCGCAGCATTTCAGGGATCGCGACGCGCCCCAGCGTGCTGACCGTGGCGACGCTGCTGCCGCAGATCGACCCGAAGCCGCCGCAGGCCATGATGCTCGCCATGGCGAGGCCGCCGCGCCGGTGGCCGATGAAGCCATAGGCCGCGCGGTAGATCGATTCCGCGAGGCCGCCTTTCACCGCCACCGTGCCCATCAGCACGAATAGCGGCAGCACCGACAGCGTATAGCTCGACATTGCCGTGATCGGCGCATTGCCGACCACGAACAGCGCCGTGTTGAGGCCGAGAAGCGCCCACAAGCCGCCGAAGCCGGCGATGATCAGGGCCAGCCCGATCGGCGCGCGCAGGGCCGCGATGACCATGAGCCCGAGCACGCCGAGCAGACCGATCGTGATGGGTGACATGGGACTCGCAGCTCCCCGCTTGTTCCGTCGAGCCGGTGCTTACTGCTTCGCCGACTTGCCGCGCTCGGCCTTGACCTTGGCGATCTCGGCGATCAAGGCGTCGTAGAAGGCGCGCGCCTTCTTGCCCTTGGCCTCGAGCCCCGCGATGTAGTCGTCGGTCACCTGCTTGGCGATCGGCATGACCTTGGCGCGGTCCGCGTCCGAGAACGGCGCAATGGTCTGGCCTTCCTTCTTCAGCTCGGTGACGACAGAGGCGCCGGAATGCTCCCAGCAGGCGGCCGCGCGCGCCGCCATTTGCGGACCGGAGAAGCGCGTGTCGATCAGCTTGCGCAGATCGGCGGGCAAGCCGGCATAGGCCTGCTTGCTCATCCCGAGGAAGAGCAGCGCGGACGATACATTGGCGAGGATATGCGTCTTGGTGACCTCGCCGATGCGGAACTCGTGCAGGGCCGTGAACTCGGCGATGGCGCCGTCGATCACGCCCTTCTGCAAGTTCTCGTAAACCGCGGGCGCCGGCATGGCGACCGGCGTGATGCCGATCTTCTTGAACAGATTGGTGGCGCCGACGCCGGTTGCGCGGATGCGCTTGTCCTTGAGCGCGAACAGGCTGGTCTCGTCGCCGCGCACGTGCACATAGAGCGGCGGCGTGACGAGCACAGCGAGCAGATGGATGTCCTTGAAGTCGTTGGCGAGGTAGGTCGGCGCCAGCCGGTTGATGGCGATGGCAGCCGCGGTCGCGTCGTCGACCAGGAACGGCATGGTCGCGACCTCGGTGAGCGCGAACTGCCCCGGCGTATAGCTGAGCACGCCCTGCGAGATGTCCATCACGCCTTGCGCCACCTGCTGATATTGCAACAGCGGGTTGGAGAAGGCGGTGCCGCCCATGTATTTGTCGATCGTGACCTTGCCGTTCGAGGCCTTTTGCAATTCGTCGAGCACCGGGAACATGAAGCACTTGGCGAGCGGCCCGTTCGGCGACTCCATGGTGCTGAATTTCAGCGTCTGCGGCGCCGCGCCGGCGGCGTGCGCGGTCAGCATGGCCGCGCCGATGAGGGCGGCGAAGGTCACGGTCTTTCGGATCGTCTGGCGTTTCATGTGCTTACTCCCTCTCTTTATGATTGATCGCGAGTACGGCCTAGACGCCGCCTCCGGTTTCCACTCGCATTACCATCACCCGCGCGCCTCCTTCAGCAGGTTGCGGGCAATCACCAGTTGCTGGATCTGCGTCGTGCCTTCATAGATGCGGAACAGGCGCACGTCGCGATAGAAACGTTCGATGCCATAGTCGGCGATATAGCCGGCGCCGCCGAAGATTTGCACGGCGCGGTCGGCGACGCGGCCGACCATCTCGCTCGCGAACATTTTGCAGCAGGCGGCTTCGGTCGAGATTGCTTCGCCACGATCGCGCCGACGGGCGGTGTCGAGCACCATGCAGCGGGCGGCGAGCGCCTCCGCCGCGGAATCGGCGAGCATGGCCTGCACGAGTTGGAACTCGCCGATCGGCCGGCCGAACTGGCTGCGCGAGCGCGCATAGCGCACCGCTTCATCGATCAGCCGCTCGGCCGCGCCGACGCAGATCGCCGCGATATGCAGGCGGCCGCGATCGAGGACTTTCATCGCGGTCTTGAAGCCCTGGCCTTCGGTTCCGAGCAGGGCATCACTGTCGACCGCGCAATCGTCGAACATGACATCGCAGACATGGGCGCCCTGCTGGCCCATTTTGTGCTCGGGTGCGCCGCGCGAAAGCCCTGGGCGCGGCGCTTCGACCAGAAAGGCCGAGATGCCGTCGGCGCCCGATGCGGCGTCGCTGGTGCGGGCGAACACGGTGAACAACCCGGCCTGCGGCGCATTGGTGATGAAGCGCTTGCCGCCGTTGAGTACGTAGCCGTCCGGCGTGCGGGTCGCGCGCGTGCGCAGCGAGGCTGCGTCCGAACCGGCTTCCGGCTCGGTCAGCGCGAAGGCGCTGATCAATTCGCCGCTCGCCAGCCGCGGCAAATAGCGCTGCTTCTGCTTTTCGCTGCCCGCCATCACCAGCGCCTGCGCCCCGATGCCGTTGTTGGTGCCGACGATCGAGCGGATCGCGGGCGAGGTCTTGCCGAGTTCGAAGGCGAGGCGGACATCTTCCTCCATGTTCAGCCCGAGACCGCCATAGGCTTCGGGAATGGCAAAGCCGAACAGGCCGAGCGCGCGCATCCGCGCGACGAGTTCGTCCGGCACCCGGTCGTCGGCCGCGATTCTGTGCTCGAGCGGCACGCATTGCTCGCGCACGAAACGCGCGACCGTTGCCAAAAGCTCGTCGAGGGTGTCGCGGTCGAGCGCCATCAGCCGGCCCCGACCCGCGCTAGCGCGGCCTGCTGCTCCGCCCGCGCCTTGCGCCGCTTGCGCGCTTCATTGGCGAGATGATCCTGGAAGCGCTTGCGCACGGCGGCCGCCTCCTGCTCCGTCCATTTGCGGAAGCCCTCGCCCACCGCCATGCCGGTCTCGCCGGCCGCGACCTTCTGTTCCAACAGCGGATGCGGGCCGGGCGTGCGGTCGAGATCGGCGATCAGCACGCGATGGGCATCGAGCGTGAGGCCGAGCCCGATCATGTCGGACTGTTCGAGCGGACCGAGCACGCCGAGGCGCGAACCGAAGCCTTCGGTCACCACCCGATCGAGCGTTTGCGCGTCGCATACCCCGCTCGCCACCAGTGCGATCGCTTCGCGCTTGAGCGCGTGCTGCAGCCGGTTGCCGATGAAGCCGGGAATGTCGCGCTTCACGTGTACCGGCGACATGCCGGCGCGCGCGAGCAGGTCCATGGTGCGCGTGACGAATTTGACGTCGGTGAAATCCGATTGGATGACCTCGACCAGCGGCACGAAATGCGGTGGGTTCCAGAAATGCGCGCCGAGCACGCGCGCGCGGTTCGCGGTTTTGGCCGCGATCTCGCGGATCGGGATTGCGGACGTATTGCTGGCGAGGATGACGTCCGGCCCCGTGAGCGCGTCGAGCGCGGCAAAGATCTCGCGCTTGACATAGACTCGTTCCGGCCCGGCTTCGATGACGAAATCGGCGCCTTCGACCGCGTCTTCGAGACGTTCATGCAGCGAGATGAGCGCGACCGGCGCCGGATCGGCCTCGAGCTGGCGGAAGATGTCGCGCACCCGCTCATGCACGCGCGCAAGCGCCGCCG
>DASZQT010000170.1:0-3875 GCA_035549515.1 Pseudolabrys sp.
CGCGCGCCAGGGGCTTGGCCTTCCAGCCCGTCTTGCTGATGTTGGGAAAGGCGTAGAAGGCGCCCTTGGGCATGATGCAGGACACGCCGGGCAGCTTGTTCAGCCCGACCACCACCACTTTGCGCCGCTTGTCGAACTCGGCCACCATGTGGTGGACGGCATCCTGCGGCCCGGTCAGGGCGGCGATGCCGGCATATTGGGTCGGCGCGTTGACGCAGGAATAGAGGTTCACCGCCAGCTTGCGCGCATTGTCGTAAAGGGCGCCGGGCCACACCGCATAGCCCAGGCGCCAGCCGGTCATGGCATAGGTTTTGGACCAGCCGTTGAGCAGGATCAGGCGGTCGCGCAGCGATGGATATGACAGCATGCAGATGTGCTCCTCGCCGTCATAGATGATCCGGTCGTAGATCTCGTCCGACATGATCGCGACGTCCGGCCCTTGCGCAAGGCCGGCCACGAGCTTGTCGACCTCACTCTTGGGCGTGACGCCGCCGGTGGGATTGGCCGGCGAGTTGAGGATCATCAGCCGGGTCTTGGGCGTGATCAGGCTGAGCGTCTCCTCGGCCGAGAAGGCGAAGCCGTTCTCCTCGCGGATCGGGATCGGCACCGGCGTCGCACCGGTGAACTCGATCATCGAGCGATAGATCGGAAATCCCGGGTCGGGATACATGATCTCGGTGCCCGGCTCCCCGAACATCAGGATCGACATGAACATGGTCGGCTTGCCGCCCGGCATGACCATCACGCTGTCGGGCGAAACCTCGACCTTGAAGCGCTTATGCAAGTCGGCCGCCACCGCTTCGCGCAAGGCCGGAATGCCGGTCGCCGGCGTATAGCCGTGATGGCCGTCGCGTAGCGCCTTGATCGCCGCCTCGACGATGAAATCGGGCGTGCGGAAGTCGGGCTGGCCGATGCCCAGATTGATGATGTCGCGGCCCTGGGCGATGAGCGCATTGGCGCGGGCGAGCACCGCGAAGGCGTTTTCCTCTCCGATGCGGTCGAAGGCCGCGATTGTTTTCAGCATGGCACGTCCCTTTGCTGCATGTCGCTCGGTTTCAGGCTTGATCCGCTCTCAACGCCCAAAGAAAATATTTTTCGCGCGACGCGAGAGCCGGTTGCAGGAAAAATGCCCAAAGTATCGCATAATTTGCATATGCGCGACGCGGCCGGCAGACGAAATTCTCGTTTCAGTTGCATGGGCGAGGCGTCCTGCACGTTGGAATTACTTGCTTTTCGCGTGCAAATTTCGAAAGCTGTCGCATAGATTTGCTGGGAGGTCGGGGCAAAGTCCAGCGGTTTTCTCGGAGGAATTCAGCCACAGCCGATCGCCTCGCAACGGCCGGGCGATAGCGATTCCCAGGACGGAACGGCGTTATGATTCGCCAGGAATTCGGTCATGCGGGGGCGGCGTTTTCGTTCATCGAGCGGCTGCATTCGCTCGACACGCCCGACCAGGTCCTGAACGAGATGGAGAAGGCGCTCGGGCTGTTCGGCTTTGAGAATTTCATCCTCGCCGGCCTTCCCAATCCGCACGAGAGCGCCGAGCAGATGGTGCTGGCGCGTAAATGGCCGCAGGGTTGGTTCGAGACCTATATCAAGGAAAATTATGTGGCGGTTGACCCGGTGGTCCGGTTCTGCCGCAGTAGCATCAATCCTTTCGCGTGGAGCGAGGCGCCCTATAATCGCGAGGCCGATCCGCGCGCCGCCGAAGTCATGAACCGCGCCGCCGATTTTCGCATGGCGAATGGGTTCTGCATTCCGATCCATGGCCTGAGCGGGTTCGAAGCCTGCGTGTCATTCGGCGGCACGCATCTCGACCTGTCCCCACGCACCAGGCCGGCCATCCACCTGATGGGCATGTACGCGTTCGAGCGCATCCGCCAGCTCATGACGCCGGCCGACCAGAACCGGGGCGATCGGCTCACCGAGCGCGAGCGCGAAGTGCTGACCTGGACGGCGCTCGGCAAGACCTCATCGGAAATCGCCGAGATTCTGGCGCTGAGCAAACGCACGGTCGACGAATATTCGGTCCGGGCGTCGCGCAAGCTGCGCGCGCTCAACAAGACGCATGCGGTGGTCAAGGCGCTGCAACAGCGACTGATCAACCCCTAGTAGAAATTCGTTTTTAGGATTACTTGCCGTGCGCTCAGGGCCAACCTAATTGCCGGGCTCGAGAGCCTGCGCCGGCGCGAACAGGATGCAGACAGGACGCAAGCAAGTAGCAAGCAAGACGTGGAGAGTTTGCGGCATTCAGCCGGCGCCATTGTCAACATTTACAATAGCCAATGACGGCGCTTTGGCGCGAACCTGAACGCGCCTCGTAGAGCGGAGTTCGCGGCATGACGGCCATTCACGTCGTTTCGTCAGCCAATCGTCATCTCTATGAGTCGACGCTCAACAGCTATTTCCGCATCAGGCACGACGTATTCGCGCGCGAACGCGGCTGGCGCGCGGTCGAGCGCAGCGACGGCCTCGACATCGATGCTTTCGACCGCGACGACACCATCCATCTGATCGCGATCGACGGCGACCGCGTCGTCGGCGGCCAGCGTCTGGTGCCGACCACCGCGCCGCACATGCTGAGCGAAATCTTCCCCGATCTCGCCGACGTGAAAGGCATTCCGGTCGGCCCGACCGTGTGGGAAGCCTCGCGCTATTTCGTCGTGCGCGAGCGGCGCTCGGGGCGCACCGACTGCACCATGCTTGCCGGCGTGCAGGAATTCGGACTGGAAGAAGGCATCACGCACTATTCGGCGGTGATCGAAACCTGGTGGCTGCCACGCCTGCACGAAGCCGGATTTATCGTGCGCCCGCTCGGGCTGCCGACCTTGATCGAAAATCAATGGGCCATCGCCGCCGAGGTGGAAGTACGCAAATCGAGCAGGGACCGCGCCCGCGCGCTCGGCGGCATCGGCGGTTCGGTGCTTGTACGCCGGGGCCTCATTGCTCCGGCCAAGGGGGAGGTCGTCCATGTCACGTAATCTCAAGCGAGCGGACTTCGTCATCGATCCTGTCGCAAGCGATCGCAACAACAATGCCTGGGAGGTCATCAGAACCTTGGTCAACGGTGGGGCCGACTCCAGCCGGCTGCTGGAATTGTATTATTGGAGCCAGGAACCCGGCATCGTCGAACTGGTGCGGGCCTATCTGGAGATGAACGAGCGCGCGCGCCTGGCGATGGGCAACTTCCTGCTCTCGGCCCGTCCGCAGTCGATCGCCGCCGCGCTCGACACGCAGGGCCGGCTGGTGCTGTCGCGCCCGAGCCCGGGCAACGGCCGCTCCGACAAGTAGCGCTCGGCGGCAGCGACCAGGTCCGGCGCGGCGGCGGCCATGAGTGGAGGTCATGGCGCCATCGCCGAATAGCATTGTCCTTGCGCGCGCGGGCGTGGCAGGTTCGCCGCCATGCCCCGCCCCCCCGCCCGAAAGAACCGCCGTTGCAAGGCCGCGCGCCGGCGGACCAAACCGTGAGCGCGCCGCCTCATCCGGTACCGCGACAGCCGGTCGGCGCGCCCGTGGACGACCGGCCGGCGGCGCCCCCCGGCCCGGTGACGCTCACCGGCCGCTATGGCTGCGTCGAGAAGCTCACGCCCGCCCATGCCGCCAGCCTGTGGGAGGCCGTCGAGGGTCAGGACGCCATCTGGACCTATATGAGCCACGGCCCGTTTTCGACCGCGGCGGATTTCTTCGCCTGGGTCGATGAGCGCGCCAAGTTCGCCGACCCTTACGCCTACGCGATCCTGGACCCCGCCGGCCGCTGCCTCGGCACCGCCTCGCTCCTGAACATCCGCCCGGCCATGCGGACGATCGAGGTCGGCCAAATCGTCTATTCGCCGGCGCTGCAGCGCACGCCGCTCGCCACCGAGGCGCAATATCTG
>DASZQT010000171.1:0-18219 GCA_035549515.1 Pseudolabrys sp.
CGCTTCGCGATCGAGGACCTTGCGCGCGTGCGCGCGATGCCGGGCGTGCGGCTGATCCTCACCGCCGACGACATCAAGGACCTCGGTCCGATGCCGACGCCGGGCGTCATTCCAGGACCGGACATCGACGTGCCGTTTTATCCGGTGCTGGCGCGCGATGTGGTGCGTCATGTCGGCGACGCGGTCGCCTTCGTGGTGGCCGACACGCTCAATGGCGCCAAGGATGCGGCCGAGGCCATTGCCATCGACTGGCAGCCGCTGCCGCATGTAATCGGCGCCATGGCCGCGCTCGAGAAAGGCGCGGTGCAGGTATGGCCGGACCGGCCGAACCTTTCGTTCGAAACCGAGATGGGCGATGCGAAAGCAACGCGTGAAGCGTTCGCGCAGGCGGCGCGCGTGGTCACGACCACCATCGTCAACCAGCGCCTGGTGACCAATTACATGGACACCCGCGGCGTCATCGCCGAATACGACGGCGAGCGCTACACGCTCACGCTCGGCAGCCAGGGCAGCCACATCATCCGCGACATCATCGGCGGCGCGGTGATGAAACTTCCGCCGGAAAAGATGCGCGTCATCACGCCCGATGTCGGCGGCGGCTTCGGCACCAAGTTGTTCCCCTATCGCGAATATGCGTTGGCCGCGGTCGCAGCCGAGCGCACGGGCAAGCCGGTGAAATGGGTGAGCGACCGCTCCGAGCATTTCCTCGGCGACAGCCACGGCCGCGACAATATCTCGACCGCCAAGCTCGCGCTCGACGACAAGGGCAAGTTCCTCGCGCTCGAGCTCGATATCGTCGCCGACATGGGCGCCTATCTGTCCTGCTATGCGCCGTTCATTCCTTATCTCGGCATGGGCATGGCGACCGGCGCCTACGATATACCGGCGGCTTACGTGAAGCTGCGCGCCGTCTACACCAACACCGTGCCGGTTGACGCCTATCGCGGAGCGGGGCGTCCCGAGGCGTCTTATCTGATCGAACGCGCGGTCGATAACACCGCGCATGAGATCGGCATGGCGGCCGATGTGCTGCGCCGCAAGAACCTGATCAAGCCGAAGGCGCTGCCCTATACGACGCCGACGGGTAAAGTCTACGACTCCGGCGACTTCGCCGGCACGCTGGCGCGCGCGCAGGAACTGGCCGAGTGGAGCGGTTTCAACAAGCGCGCGGCGCTGGCCAAGCGCGCCGGCAAATTGCGCGGCATCGGCATCGCCACTTACATCGAGGCCTGCGGCAATAACGGCCCGGAGACCGCCAATATTCAGCTCGACCGCGATGGCGGCGTCACCGTGCTGATCGGCTCGCAGTCAACCGGGCAGGGCCACGCCACGTCTTACGCGCAACTCGTGGCCGACCGGCTCGATTTGCCGCCCGAGCTTGTGCGCGTGGTGCAGGGCGACACCGACCGCATTGCTTCGGGCGCCGGCACCGGCGGGTCGAGCTCGATCCCAATCGGCGGCGTGGCGGTCGACCGTGCCTCCAAGACATTGGCCGAACAGATCAAGGATATTGCCGCCGATGCGCTGGAAGCGTCGGTCGGCGATCTCGAAATCGCCGGCGGCGCGGTGCGCGTGGCCGGCACCGACCGTTCCATCTCATTTGCCGATATCGCCGCGCATCCGAAGGCAACGCCGGAGAAACTTCACGCGGCCAATGAATTCGGCAACGAGCCGTCGACCTATCCGAACGGCACGCATATCGCGGAGGTCGAGATCGATCCCGACACCGGCACGACGGCCATCGTCAACTACGTCATCGTTGACGACTTCGGCGCCACGCTCAATCCGCTGCTGCTCGCCGGTCAAGTGCATGGCGGCACCGTGCAGGGTATCGGCCAAGCGCTCATGGAGGACACGGTCTACGATCCGGACTCCGGGCAATTGCTCAGTGCGTCGCTGATGGACTATGCGCTGCCGCATGCGGCGGACGCGCCGGACTTCGTGTTCGAAACGCGCAACGTGCCGTGCGCGACCAACCCGCTCGGCGTCAAAGGTGCCGGCGAGGCGGGCGCTATCGGCTCCTGCCCGGCCATCATCAATGCGATCATCGACGCGCTCTGGCGTGCGTATCGCATCGGCCACATCGATATGCCGGCGACGCCGCAAAAAGTGTGGGCCGCGATCGAGAAGGCGCGCGCCGCGCAAGCGGCGTGATGTCGCGGGCGCTCACCGATTCGTGATCGGGAGCCGCGAGGGTCACATATAAAATTTGGAATTGATTTGCGGGCGCGGTGTTCGCCCGACGGATAAGTCAATTCGGGAGAATATGCATGAAGCGCGGGTTTTGGTTTGCGGCCGCGGCTGTGCTGACTGTCTCATTGGGTACGAGCGCGGTCGTCGCGCAGTCCGATCCGATCAAGGCACGCATGGCGCTGATGAAAGGCAACAACGACAACGCGCGCCTCGTGATCGGCATGATCCGAGGTCAGGCGCCGTTCGATGCCGCCAAGGTCGATGCTGCCTTCGCGCAATGGGCGGAAACCGCGCAAAAGCTGCCCGGCCTGTTCCCCGACAATTCCAAGACCGGCGAGAAGACCCGTGCCGCCCCCAAGATCTGGGAGGCCAAGGCCGATTTCGACGCCAAGGCGGCGGCCTTCGGCAAGGTGGTCGCGGAAAACCGCGACAAGGCTAAAGCCTCGCTCGACGGCCTGAAGGCGGCGATCGGTCCGGTCGGCAAGGCCTGCGACAATTGCCATGAGGACTACCGCCTGTCGCGGCAGTAGGGCATCTTCACTCCGGTGCGCACGGGCGGGTGCCGCCCGCGCAATGAGGGCCGGTGCTGGTGATCCGCAAACTCATCATCCTCGCAGCGGCGGCGCTGGTGCTCGCGGCCGCCGCCATTTGGTGGCTCACGATCCCGCAGACCGTCGCGGCGAGCGCGCTTACCGCGCACACGCCCAATCTCGCCAATGGCCGCACCATGTTCCTGGTGGGGGGATGTTCCTCCTGCCATGCGGTGCCCAAGCAGGAAGACCGCACCAGGCTCGGCGGCGGCCTCGCGCTCCCCACCGCGTTCGGCACCTTCTATGTCCCCAATATCTCGTCCGATCCGAAAGACGGCATCGGCGGCTGGAGCGAAGCGCAGTTCGCCAGCGCCATGCTGAAGGGCACTTCGCCGGCGGGTGACCACCTTTATCCGGCTTTTCCCTATACCTCCTATCAGCACATGCGGCTGGACGACGTGCGCGACCTGTTCGCCTATCTGAAGTCTCTGCCGCCGGTTGCGGGCAAGGTGCGCGCGCACGACCTGAAATTCCCGTTCAATGTCCGGCGCGGGCTCGGGCTGTGGAAGCTCTTGTACCTCGACGGCAAGCCGTTCGAGCCCGATCCGGGACAATCGCCGCAGTGGAACCGCGGTGCCTATCTGGTGAATGGGCCCGGCCATTGCGCCGAATGCCACTCACCGCGCAACGTGCTCGGCGCGATCGTTGCGGATAAGCGGTTCACCGGCGGGCAGAACCCGACCGGGCAGGGCGGGGTGCCCGACATCACGCAACGGAAATTGGCCGACTGGTCGGTCGCCGACTTCGCCGAAACGCTCGCCACCGGCATGACTGCCGACGCCGACCGGGTCGGCGGCGCGATGGTGGATGTGGTGCGCAACACCTCGCAGTTGAGCCCGGCCGACCGCGAGGCCATGGCGGTCTATCTCAAGTCGCTGCGCGGCGCCCCGCCCCCTCCTTGAGAGGTTGCCGCGGGGTTCATGCGCTCTGCGCATGGCGCGGACCAAGACATGCCTGCCGAACGCCGCTATGTAGACGGCGCACTCGCCGGGTACTCATGGATCCCCTCAAAGGCATCGGCCTCAAGCTCGTCTCCGCGTTGCTATTCGCCGCGATGTCCGCGCTGGTGCGCCAATTGGGCGACGTGGCGCCGGTCGGGCAGATGGTGTTTTTCCGCTCGGCCTTCGCCATTCCGCCGGTGCTGGCGATCTACGCGTTTCGCGGCGAACTGATGAGCGCGGTGCGCACCAGCAGGCCGTTCGGCCAGATCGGCCGCGGCACCATGAGCGTGTGCGGCATGTTCTCGAATTTCGCGGCGCTGACGCGCCTGCCGCTGGCTGACGTCACCGCCATCACCTTCGCGTCGCCGCTGATCACCGTGATGCTCGCGGCCGTTATCTTGAAGGAGCATGTGCGCATCTACCGCTGGAGCGCGGTGGCGGTCGGCTTCGTCGGCGTGATCGTGATGCTGATCCCGCATTTCGACGTGAACCTTTATGCCGGCGCGGCGGGCGCCACCGCGGCGCTCGGCTCCGTGTTTGCGCTTGCGGCCGCGGTGTTCAATGCCGGCACGGTGATCCAGACAAGGCGGCTGACGCAGAGCGAGACCACCTCGGCCATCGTGTTTTATTTCTCGCTCATCTGCGCGCTCGCCGGCGCGCTGACGCTGCCGTTTGCCTGGTACACACCGACCGCCGCCGAACTCGCCGGCCTCATCATGCTCGGTGTTATCGGCGGGCTCGCGCACATATTCCTGACCGAAAGCTATCGCCACGCCGCCGCCTCGGTGGTGGCGCCATTCGACTATACCGCGATGCTATGGGCGCTCATCCTCGGCTATTGGCTGTTCGGCGAACTGCCGAGCACACTCGTCTATGTCGGCGCGGCGATCGTGGCCGGCGCCGGCCTGTTCGTGATCTGGCGCGAGCGCAACATCGGGCGCGAACGCGCGGGTGAGGCGGACGGCGAGGCGTGAAAGGACGTGCGCTCGCCCGTCAGCCGGTGAACGCCTTGAACGTGATGATGGTATGGGTGTCCTTGATCCCCGCGATGCGCTGCACTTTCTCGTTGACGAAGTGTCCGATGTCGGTGCCGGCATCGACATAGAACTTCACCAGCAGGTCGTAGTCGCCGGCGGTGGAATAGATTTCGGAGGCGATCTCGGCTTCGGCGAGCTGGTTGGCGACCTCATAGGACTTGCCGAGCTCGCATTTGATCTGGACGAAAAAGGGGGTCATCGCGCGCCTCCGCTGCGCCGTTTCCGGCGGCCGATTTGTCCGCAATCCAGCAAAAAGACGTGCCGCTGGCAAGGCTGGCGCGGCTTGGAGCTCCTCCCGGCCTTTCCTTGGGGCTTGCCTTGCTTGGGGGCGCGGACTAGGGTCCGCCGCAGCAATCTCGTGGGGTGCCCGGCGGAACGCTGGGCTGAGAGGCCAATGGTGGCCAACCCAACGAACCTGATCCGGGTCATGCCGGCGGAGGGATGAGAGATGCACATTCCCGGGATCATTGCGCATGACGCATTGCCGCAGGCGGCGGCCGCGCTCGTCGAGCGCCTGCGTGCGCGCGCGCCGCGCGTGCATTGCATCACCAATGCCGTGGCGCAGAATTTCACCGCCAATGTTCTGCTGGCAGCGGGCTGCATCCCGTCGATGACGCTGTCGGCCGAGGAGATCGGCGCGTTCGTCGCGCGCAGCGACGGGCTGCTGGTCAATCTCGGCACCTTCGACCGCGAGCGGCGCGAGGCGACCGCGATTGCGCTCGATGCCGCAGGGCAGGCGCAGGTGCCCTGGGTGCTCGATCCGGTATTCGTCGACCGCAGCGAGGGACGGGCCGATTTCGCGCGCTCGCTGCTGGCGCGCGGGCCGCAGGCGGTGCGGCTCAACCATGCGGAGTTTGCCGCGCTTTCCGGCGCCGAGCCCGCGCGCGAACCCGCGACGGTGTTCGCGCGCGACAGAGGCACGGTAGTCGGGCTATCCGGCGCGACCGATCTCGTGAGCGACGGCGCGCGCACGGCGGAGATCGCCAACGGTCATCCCTTGATGGCCAAGGTGACGGCGATGGGCTGCGCGGCGTCGGCGCTGGTGGCGGCCGCGCTCGCGGTCGAGCCGGACGCCTGGCGCGCGACGGCGGGCGCGCTCGTGATCGTTGGCGTCGCCGGCGAGATCGCGGCCGAAAGCGCGCGAGGGCCGGGCAGCTTCGCGGTCAATTTTCTCGACGCGCTGCACACGCTCGATGCGCCCACGCTGGTCGCGCGCGCGCGCGTCACCGCTTGAACAGGTGAGACAATGAAGGCCGATTTGCGACTCTACGCTTTGGTCGATCCGGCGGTGGCCGGCGGGCGCTCGCTCACCGAGCTGGCGCAGCTTATCGCTGGCCACGCGACGCTTGTGCAATTGCGCGACAAGCACGGCTCGACACGCGCCATGATCGAGGAGGCGCGCGCGCTGCATGCCGTGCTCAAGCCGGCCGGCATTCCGCTCTTGATCAACGACCGTGTCGATGTCGCGCTCGCGGCCGGCGTTGAGGGCGTGCATATCGGGCAGGACGACATGCCGGTTAACAATGCGCGCCGGCTGCTCGGGCCTGCCGCCATCATCGGGCTGAGCGTGAAGACGGTGGCGCAGGCTGAGGCCGCGCCGCTCGATCTGCTCGATTATGTGGCGATCGGCGGCGTCTATGCGACGACTTCGAAGGACACCATATCAGCGCCGGTCGGTATCGCGGGCCTGCGCACGATCGCGCAAACCGTGCGCGCGCGCGCGCCGGCTTATCCGATCTGCGCCATTGCCGGCATCGACCAGAGCAACGCAGGCGATGTGATCGGTGCCGGCGCGGACGGCGTCGCGGTGATCTCGGCGCTGTCTTTGGCGCGCGATCCGGCTGCGGCAGCGCGCGACTTGCGCGCCGTGGTCGACGATGCACTCGAGCGGCGGGGACGTTCATGACCACGCCGATCGCCGTCACCATCGCCGGATCCGATTCGGGCGGCGGCGCCGGCATCCAGGCCGACCTGAAGACTTTCGCCGCGCTCGGCGTCTACGGCGCCTCTGTGATCACGGCGCTGACCGCGCAGAACACGCAAGGCGTCAGCGCGATTCATGACGTGCCGGCCGAATTCATCACGGCCGAGATCGACGCGGTGTTCTCCGACCTCGCCGTAAACGCGGTGAAGATCGGCATGCTGTCCCAGACTGCGGCGATTGAAACTGTCGCCGATGGCCTTTCCCGTCATCGCGCGCGGAACATCGTGCTTGATCCGGTGATGATCGCCACCTCCGGCGACCGGCTGCTGGCGGCCGATGCCGTCGAGGCGTTGCGTACCAAACTTATTCCGCGCGCGCTGGTGGTGACGCCCAATCTGCCGGAGGCGGCCGCGCTCACCGGCGCTTCGCCCGCGCGCGACGAACGCGACATGGAAGCGCAGGCGCGCGAAATCCTCTCGCTCGGCGCCCGCCATGTGCTGATCAAGGGCGGGCATGGCACGGGCGAGGAGAGCGTCGATCTGTTGATCGGGCAGGGCGATGTGCTTCGCCTGTCCGCGCCACGCATCGCCACCAGGAACACGCACGGCACCGGATGCACGCTGTCCTCGGCGATCGCGGCCGGGCTCGCCAAAGACCTGCCGCTGATCGAAGCCGTGCAACAAGCCAAGGCCTACGTCACCGCCGCCATCGCCGCTGCCGATGCCTTGCAGGTCGGCCACGGCCACGGACCGCTCAATCATTTCCACGCCATATGGAGAGAGCCATGACCATGCGCACCACGCGCCGCCACCTTATCGCCGCTACGGGCGCCGCCGCCGGCGTGCTCGCCGCGCCCTCGATCGCGCGCGCCGATACGATCAAATGGCGCATGGTGACGTCGTGGCCGAAGCGGCTACCCGGTCCCGGCATGTCGGCCGAGCGCGTTGCCAGCCGCATCCGCGCGCTCTCGAACGGCCGGCTCGACATCACGGTCAATGCCGCGGGCGAAGTGGTGCCCGCCTTCGGGGTGCTCGAAGCGGTCGGCAATGGCGTCGCCGAGATCGGCCACACCGCGGCGTTCTATTGGCAGGGCAAGATGCCGGCGGCCGCTTTCTTTACCACCGTGCCGTTCGGGCTGACGCCCGGCGAGCATGTCGCCTGGATCGATGCCGGCGGCGGACAGGAATTATGGGATGAGCTTTACGCGCCGTTCGGCGTGAAGCCGTTCATGGGCGGCAATACCGGCGTCTGCATGGGCGGCTGGTTCCGGCGCGAGTTGAAAAGCCTCGCCGATGTGTCCGGCCTCAAGCTGCGCTCGCTCGGCCTCGGCGGCGAAGTCTATCGCCGCCTGGGCGCAACGCCGCAGACCACGCCGCCTGCGGAAATCCTGGTGAGCCTGCAATCGGGCGTGATCGACGGCGCCGAATTCGTCGGCCCCGGCACCGACATCGCGCTCGGGCTCTATCGCGTGGCCCCGTTCTACTACTATCCCGGCTTCAACAAGCCGAACGGCACCGGCGAGTGCATCGTCGCGCTGAAGGCGTGGAAGGCGCTCCCGTCCGACCTGCAGGCGATCGTCGCGCATGCTTGCGCGACCGAGGCCGATTACGCGCTCTCCGAGATGGAGCGGCTCAACGCACAGGCGCTCGGCGCGCTCACCGGCGAGCATCGCGTCAAGCTGGTGGCGTTCCCCGACGATGTCGTGACGGCCGCGCGCAAGGTCGCGAGCGATGTGGTCGGCGAATTGGCCGCGCGCAGCGCGATCGGCGGCAAGGTGCACGACTCCTATACGCAGTTCCGCGCGCGTACCGCGCCGTGGTCGCAGGTGTCGATCGAGGCGGTGCTCAGGGCGCGGGGGTAGGGTGTGATCGGATAGGATGGGCCTGTCGTTCGCCGTCATTGCCGGGCTTGACCCGGCAATCCATGAGGCAGACCCACGCGCTAAAGCCGTACTTTCATCCGTGTGGATTCTCATCATGGATGCGCGGGTCAAGCCCGCGCATGACGCCGTACGGTGTGTGATGTCAATCTAATCGCCACCACCAAAACTGGTGGCTTTCAACTCTTAATAAACGTCCCGTTCTGCAACTCGCTCACCGCCTGCTTGAGCTCGGCCTGCGTGTTCATCACGATCGGTCCATACCAGGCGACCGGCTCCTGGATCGGTTTGCCCGACACCAGCAGGAAGCGGATGCCCTTGTCGCCGGCCTGCACCGTGACCTCGTCGCCGGAGTCGAACAGCACCAGCGAACGGTCGCCGGCCGGTTCGCGGAACACGATCTCCTCGCCGTCGATCTGCTTCTCGGTCAAGACGCCGCGCGGTTTCGAGGCGGAGGCGAATTTGCCGTCGCCTTCGAACACGTAAGCAAAGGCGTGGCGCTCCACCTCGACCTTCAGCGTCTTGCGCTTTCCAGCCGGCACGAACACGTCGAGATAACGCGGGTCGGCGGCGACGCCGTCGATCGGCCCGCGCTTGCCCCAGAACTCGCCGCAGACCACGCGCACGCGGGTGCCGTCGTCGTCGACGACCTCGGGAATGTCGGTGCCCTTGACGTCCTGATAGCGCGGCGCCGTCATCTTGAGCGAGGAAGGCAGGTTGGCCCAAAGCTGAAAGCCGTGCATGCGGCCCTGCGCGTCGCCCTGCGGCATCTCCTGATGCATGATGCCGCGCCCGGCCGTCATCCACTGCACGTCGCCTGAGCCGAGCAGCCCGCGATTGCCGAGCGAGTCGCCGTGCTCGACCGTGCCGTTGAGCACATAGGTGATGGTCTCGATGCCGCGATGCGGATGCCAGGGAAAGCCGGCGAGATAGTCGCTCGGCCGATCATTACGGAAGTCGTCGAGCAGCAGAAACGGGTCGGTCTCGGCCGTTTCGCCGAAGCCGAAGGCGCGCCTGAGCTTGACGCCGGCGCCTTCCATGGTCGGCTTCGATTGCACGATGCGTTTGACGGGTCGGATGGACATGATGGTTGCCTCTCATTGTGTGCGCGCGCTAGGGCGCGAGCTTGGCCGCGAAGGCAGCGAAGCGGTCGATGAATGCCTTCAAGAAGCCGCGCACGTTTTCGTCGGTGACGTTTGATTGCGTGTCGATGAGGTCGGGCTTGAACTGGATATAGGCCTCGCCGCCCAGGAGATGCAGGCCCTGGTTGCCGAGCACGCTACGCAGGTGCTGCTGCACCACGGCGGTGGAGATGGCGCCGCCGGAGGTGCCGATCACCGCCGCCGGCTTGTTCGGCCAGGAGGTCTTGCCCCACGGCCGCGCGCCCCAGTGAATCGCATTGTTCAGCACGGCCGGAATGGTGCGGCTGTGCTCGGGGGTGACGAACAGCAGAGCATCGCTTTGCTCGACCTCGCTCTTGAAGCGGACGACGGGCGCCGGCACCGGCTGCTCGAAATCCTGGTTGTACATCGGCAGATCGTCGATCTGGATGAACGTGGCCTCGAAGGCGTCGGCGCCAAGCCGGACCAGCGCCTCGGCCAGCTTGCGATTGATCGACTCGCGGCGGTTAGAGCCGACGATGACACCGAGCTTGAGTTTTGCCATGAAGACCTCTATTTCCCTAGTAACTTAATGTTACCAGGGCTAGATAGATGACTGCCAAAAAACCGCAAGAAGGCACACGTCTGTCACCCGGTAACCTGCATGATCCCACCGACTGCCGGGCTGTGAGCGAGGTGCTCTCGCGCGTGGGGGACAAGTGGACCGTGCTCGTCGTGGCCACGCTGGGCGATGGTTCGAAACGCTTCAGTGAATTGCGCCGCGCGCTCGGCTCGATCTCGCAACGCATGCTGACGCTCACGCTGCGCGCGCTCGAGCGCGACGGGCTGGTGACGCGCACGGTGTTCCCCACCGTGCCGCCGCGCGTCGATTACGCGCTGACCGAGTTGGGGCGCTCGCTGCTCGATCCCGTCAATGCACTGAGCCTGTGGGCGCGCAAGAACCGCCCCTGCATCGAGGATGCGCGGGCGCGCTTCGACTCGGCCGAGGCGCAGCGCTGACGCCGCCGTGTCGGTCAGGCGAACAGCGTGAGGATCGGCGGCACCGGCCCGCGCGCGGCCAACCGTAGCAGGTGGTAGCCGATGCCGGCCGCGCCGACCATCAGGCTCGGGCTGGGGCCACCGGCATTGATGCCGGACGGCCAGTCGTTGAGCGCGCGGTAGCGCGACAATAGCGTCACGGCGGTCTCCAGCGCGGTGGTCTCGCGCTCGCTGTCGCCGACCGTGCGCGCGTAGCTCGCGAGCGCTTCATTCAAGCCGAAAATGCCGTGACAGAGCGTGGCGTCGCCTTGCCGCTGCGCGAGCTTGGCTTTAAGGCCGCGCACGACCGCCGCCGCGGCGTGCTCGGCGAAGCGCAGGTGGCGCGCCGCCTGCGGCGGGTCGATCTCGGCCGCCTGCAGGCGCGTGAGCATGATGCCGGCTGCGCCGTGGCACCAGGCGGTCTGGAATGTGCCGGTCAGTCGGCCATCGTCGGCGCGCCTGTGCTCCATGCGCGTGTCGATCCAGTTGCCTTCACGCTCGTCGAACAGCCGGTCGGTGAAGGCGAGGCCGCCGCGCACTGTATCGAGATAGTTTTCCTGCGGTGCGTGGCGGTAGAGCGCCATCAGGGCGAGCGCCATGCCGGCCGCGCCATGGGCGACGCCGGCCATCGGCGGCGATTGCCGGTCGCCGCCGGCGCTATGCGGCACCCAGGCGCAACTATCCTCGGTCCATTGCGCGCGCGTGCAGAGCGCATCGCCGCAGGCGCGCGCCGCCTCGAGCATCGCGGCATCGCCGGTCTGCGCCGCCACGTCGGTGAGCGCGAGCACGGCGCCGGCGCAGCCCGCGATGATGTCGGGCGAGGCCGGCAGACTGTCGGCGCGTGCGATCTCACGCTTGAGCCAATCGCAGACGGCATCGAGGTCGGCATGCGGCGCCGCCGTGCGCAGCCGCAAGGCGACCGCCAGGATGCCGGCATGGCCCGCGAAGAAGGAATAGGGATGCAGCGGTAGATCGTGGGTTTGCAGATAGCGCACCGAGCGCCGCAACGCCGCCGCGGCCGTCGCCGCAAAAGCAGGCTCGGCGGTCTGTCGATAGAGTTCGGCGAGGAACAGCGCGACGCCGGCGCCTCCCGCATAGACATCGGGCCCAAGCGCGGCCGCGCGCACCGAATACTGCGCCAGCAAACTATCCTCGGTGATGTCGCGCCGGCCCATCCAGTTGGCATGCCGCCCGCCGGCATCGACAATCGCCGCCTCGCAGAGCTGGCGCCCGATCGTCACCGCGGCATCGAAGATGCGCTCGCGCTGGCTCTGGTTCACCGATGCGTCCACGCGCGCGGCTCCCCGGTTGCGACTGCGCGCGCCGCGCTCTCCGCGCCGTCGCCGAACACGGGCGCGAGCAGGCTGGCATCGCGCCGCTTATGCGGACGCGCGGGATCGATGCCGTTCTCGACAAAGCCTTGCGCGATGTGGCAAGCGCGCTCGTCCGCTGTTTGCGCACTCGCCCCGAAGGCGGCCCACAGCGCGTGCGCGGCGATGCGGCAGCGCGATTGCCCGAAGCTGATGCCGCCGCCGGGGTCTTCCGCAAGGCCCAAGCCCGGCCCCAACGCGTGCGTGAACATTGGGGTGACCGGGCGTAAGCCGCTAGCCACCGCGTGATATGTGCGTTCGATCGCCGGCCAGGCCTTCGCCACCGCGCCGGACGGAATATAGAGCACGCCGGCATCGGCGTTGCGGTACTGGCTCGGGTCGCGCACCACCTTTGTGCGGAACGGCAGGCGCAGGCGATTGAGCGCCTCGGTGATCAGCCGCAGATAAGAGGGTGCGGCGCCGGCGCTCAGCGCCCAATAGAGCCGCGCCAGCCGCCCCTGTGCGTCGGGCGGATCGGGCCAGGCGGCATCGCCGAGCGCCATATAGAAGCCCTGCACGAGCTGGCGGATTTCCTTCGGCACGCGCACGCGGGCGCGCGCGCCGGCGGGCAGCGGCAAGCCGTCGGCGCCGCCGCTCACGTCCGCCGCCGCGGCGCGATAGAGCACGTTGTCGCGCCGCACGTTGACCTGACCGTCCGCGCTCACGCCCGCGACCGTCCAGCCCGGGTCCCAGGTGCCGCTGCCGGCATTGGCGGCCGACAGAGCGGCGGTGAAACCGCGCATGGTGTCGACATCGGCGGCGGCCGGGTCGCTGGCGAACGGCTCGCCCGGCCGGCGATAGCAACGGTAGTAGAGTTCGTTCTCCAGGGTTTGTAGCAGGCGCGCCTGACGCGTGTCCGCGCTCTCGCCGGCGCCGGCGGGTGCAATCTGGCGCTCCTGATCATCGAATGCGTAACGGTCCGGCGCCGCGATCCGCGCGGTCATGGCGATGGCGACGATGTCCCGGTGAATGCCGCTCATGCCGCGACCCTCGCCTTATCGAGCCCGAACAATTCGACCCGGCCGTTCATCGGATCGGCCAGCAGATTGCTGGCGACGCGCAGCAGAAGCTCGGCGGGGGCCGGGACCGCCGGAAAGGTCGAGGACAGATCGAGCGCGGTGCGGATCATGCGCACCGCCGCGTAATCGACCGCCCGCGCCAGCAGGTCTTCGTCGGCCTCGCTATTTGTCGCGCAATAGCCGGCCCACAATTCCCGGATCGCGCCCTGCAGAACGGCGAGCGGAAAGCGCGCCTGTTCAGCCATCTGGTCCGGCTCCAACTCCGGATTCATGAAAATGACCCAGAAAAAGATGAAGTCGCGCAGCGCGCCCGCGACATCCCAGGCCGGATCGCCCTTTTGCACCAGTTCCCAGTCGACCAGGTAGACGCGCACGGCCGAGCCATCGCCATCCTCGGGCGCCGCATGCTGCACCAGGATATTGTCGAGCTTGATGTCGCCATGCACGACCGTGGTGGCGCGCCAGCGCGCGGCGATGGCATCGAGGCGCGCGAGCATCCCGTCCTCGCTCTGCACGCGCTGGACGATCTCGAGCGCCGCCGGGCTGATATAGCTGCGCACATCGGGCGCCGGATAGGCGAGCGACAAGGGCGTCGGCGGATCGGCGACAAGGCCGGCACCGCCAACGTCACGCAACAGGTCGGGCGCGGCGAAGGTGCGATGCATGATGCCGAGCGCTGCGCCGACCTCGCGTGCGGCCGCCACCGGGAAATTCTCGGGGCCGCTGGTCTCGTAATGGCGCCAGAGCTGAGTCGAGCGCGGCACCAGATCGAGCACCAGCAGCACGTCCTCGCTGTCGGTATAAGCGAGCCGTGGCAGCAGCGCCCGCACGGGTTCGGCGGCTGCGGTCTTGCTGCAAAAACTATAGAAGGCCATCTCGCGGCGCAGGGTATTCTGCGCGTCGATGGCGTCGGGCTCCGGCTGCTTGATGACGTAGTTGGCGCCGGTTTCGGATTTGATCGTGAGGTTGCGATTGCGCCGGGTCGAACTGGTGATTTCCAAGTCTCCGTCGAGCACCGCCGCGCGGTCGACGAGGCCGCGCGCATGCAGAAACGGATATGCATTGTCGACGGTCAGCATGAGCACTGGGCCGATGTTGAGAACATCGCGCAACCCAAGTTCCGCTCGTCCCCGCGGACGCGGGGACCCAGCCTTTGCCAAGAAAAGACCTGGATTCCCGCTTTCGCGGGAATGAGAGGCGGATTGGGCCACGCTACCCGGAGAGAATGCGCTCTGGAGAAACTCTGTTGTCTGCCGTTCTTCACTGCTTCGTCTCCGGCGTGACGAAAAGGGCGTCCGGCTTGTCGGTCGGACGCCCGGCTTGACCTGTGCGACTGTTCTTGTCAGGTCGAGCAGTCCGTGGTCGCCACCAGGATCCAGCAGCAGGATTCCGCCTTGTGCGCGGCGGACAGCGTGCAGTCGGTGGTGCCGGCGATGATCCAGCAGCAGCCGTCGGCTGTCGGCGACTTCGGCGCGGAGGCAGCGAGCGTGCTGCAATCCGTGGTTGCCACGATGATCCAGCAGCAGCCGTCGGCCTGCGCGGCGGTCATCGACGTGGTGCAGTCGGTGGTCGCCAGGATGACCCAGCAGCAGCCTGAGCCTTGCACTGCGGCGGGCGCAGCCGAGGTCGTGCAGTCGGTCGTCGCAACGATGATCCAGCAGCAGCTCGCGGAAGGCGGTTGCGGCGCCTTGATGTGCAGGGGCTTGCCCCCTTTGAGGAATGATCCGCCGTTCGACATTTCGTTCTCCTCTGGTTGACGCAAGCAAGAGGAACGAGGGGACTTGTGGTCGCGATCGCTCGGTTGAGAGATGCGCCGCGGGATGTTGGACGAGGACGGCCACATCTCATGGTTTTGGAGTAGCGACGGAACGCTACTACCAAAAGGTGTAGAGTCAAGAAAATTCCCGTTAAAGGATGTATTCCGTCGCCGCGAGGCCCCGGGCGGCGCGCGGCCAGGGGGCGAGGCTGTTTGCGCCGACGGCTCTAAGCCCTTTGTTCGGCGAAGGTTTCTCGCATCGATGGACAGGCGGCCGGGGGTGACGCCGGCCGAGCAGGGCCGGTAGAATAAGTCGGGGAAACGACAAGGGGGCTGACATGCCGACGCTGGAAACCAACGGGATCTCGCTTTTCTACGAGA
Source organism: Pseudolabrys sp. (assembly GCA_035549515.1). Lineage (GTDB taxonomy): Bacteria > Pseudomonadota > Alphaproteobacteria > Rhizobiales > Xanthobacteraceae > Pseudolabrys. Next base: position 15,229 of record DASZQT010000171.1, read on the forward strand.
CCTATGGCGACCGCAAAAATCCGCCGGTGATGCTGATCACCGGGCTTGGCGGGGCCGGCGCGAGTTGGGGCCCGCAGATCAAGCGCTTCACGGAGCGCTATTTCGTCATCCTGCCCGACCATCGCGGCGCCGGGAGATCGTCACGCCCGGCCGACGGCTACACCATCGCCAATCACGCAATCGACATGGCCGCGCTGATCGATCATCTGGGCGTCGGGCCGGCGCATGTGGTCGGCTCATCGACCGGCGGCTGCATCGCGATGGCGATGTGTCTCGATCATGCGGCCGCGGTGAAAAGCGCCGTCGTCGTCTCGTCCTTCGCGCGCATGGACGCCTACATGATCCGGCAGTTCGAGCTGCGCAAGAAGCTCATCGCGCAATTCAGTGCGCGCGATGCGCAGGACGCGTCGGCGCTGTTTCTGTTCTCGCCGCAATTCGCCGGCGCGCATGCGGATGTGGTGGCGGAATGGGTCGACCGCGTCGCGTCGCTGCCGCTCGACCGCGCCATCGCGGTCAAGCGTATCGACATGATCATGGCTTTCGACGAGGCCGAGCGCCTCAGCCACGTCGAACGGCCGACTTTGATCGTGTGCGGCGATCAGGACCTGTGCACGCCGTTGAACCTGTCGGAAGAGCTCGCGCAGGCCATTCCCGGTGCCAAGCTGGCCGTCGTCAAAGGGGCCGGCCATTTCGTCTATCTCGAATGCGAGCAGGAGTTCTTCGACATCTGCCGCGGCTTCGTCGATGGGCATTAGCGGGCGCGAAAAATGATCCACCGCCGTCGCGCTTTGGCGTGACGGCGGCGGTTTCGCATTCCAATCGGGAGAAGGGCGGCCGCTATTTGATCAGCGGCAGTTTCTCGAACTGATGGAACGGCGGCGGCGAGGTCAGCGTCCATTCCAGCGTGGTGGCGCCGATGCCCCAGGGATTGTCGCCCGCTACTTCCTTGCGCCGGAACGCGCTGATGAAGTTGAAGGCGAACACGACGAGGCCGCAGGCGAACACATAGGAGCCCATGCTGGAAATATGGTTCCAGCCGGCGAAGGCGTCGGGATAGTCGACGATGCGGCGCGGCATGCCCGACAGCCCCAGGAAGTGCTGCGGGAAGAAGATCATGTTGGCGCCGATGAAGGCGATCCAGAAGTGCAGCTTGCCGAGGGTTTCGGAATATTTGTAGCCGGTCATCTTGGGGAACCAATAGTACCAGCCCGCGAAGATGCCGAAGGTCGCGCCCAGCGACATCGTGTAGTGGAAGTGGGCGACGACGTAATAAGTGTCTTGCAGCACGCGGTCGACGCCGGCGTTCGAGAGTACGACGCCGGTGACACCGCCGACCGTGAACAGGAAGATGAAGCCGAGCGCCCAGATCATGGGCGTGCGGAATTCAATCGAGCCGCCCCACATGGTGGCGATCCAGGAGAAGATTTTCACGCCGGTTGGCACCGCGATCACCATGGTGGCGGCGACGAAATAGGCTTGCGCGCCGGTCGAGAGGCCGACCGTGTACATGTGGTGCGCCCAGACCACGAAGCCGATGGCGCCGATCGCGACCATCGCATAGGCCATGCCGAGATAGCCGAACACCGGCTTCTTGGCGAAGGTCGAGACGATCTGGCTGATGATGCCGAAGGCCGGCAGAATCAGAATGTAGACTTCCGGATGGCCGAAGAACCAGAACAAGTGCTGGAACAGGATCGGGTCGCCGCCGCCTTCGGGCGAGAAGAAGGTGGTGCCGAAGTTACGGTCGGTGAGCAGCATGGTGATGGCGCCCGCCAGCACCGGCAGCGACAACAACAACAGGAATGCCGTCACCAGCACCGACCACACGAACAGCGGCATCTTGTGCATCGTCATGCCGGGGGCGCGCATGTTGAAGATGGTGGTGATGAAGTTGATCGCACCGAGAATCGACGACGCACCCGCCAAGTGCAGCGCGAGGATGGCGAAGTCCATCGCGGGGCCGGGATGGCCCGATGTCGACAGCGGCGCATAGACGGTCCAGCCCGCGCCGACGCCTTTTTCGCCCGGCGCGCCTTCCACGAACATCGAAATCACCAACAGCGAGATCGCGGCCGGCAATAGCCAGAACGAGATGTTGTTCATGCGCGGGAACGCCATATCGGGCGCCCCGATCATGATCGGCACGAACCAGTTGCCGAAGCCGCCGATCAGGGCCGGCATGATCATGAAGAACACCATGATCAGCCCGTGCGCGGTGACGAACGCATTGAACGTATGCCCGCTCGTGAAATACTGCATTCCGGGCGAGGCCAGCTCCAGCCGCATGGCGAGCGACAACAGCCCGCCGATCACGCCGGCGGTGAGCGAGAACACCAGGTACATGGTCCCGATGTCCTTGTGATTGGTCGAATACACGAACCGCCGCCAGCCGGTCGGATGGCCGTGCGCGGCCAAGCCCCCGATCGTCGTATGCATGAACGTCTCCCCCTGAACCCCTCGAAGCGCGCCGAAGGCCATGGCATTGCGCCCCGCGCGCGCTTGGTTGCGATCGCAACAAGCTCGCGAGCAGGCCCTTCGCTGCTTTGATCTGGATCAAGGCGCGCGCGCGATCGCCTTGCCGGACGGGGGTTTTCACGGGCCGGCTCCGGCCGCGCGCAACCGAAGGAGGTAAATCAGGACACGGCAAGCGGAGATACGTAGTGATCCGACTACCGTTGCGCTCTGCTGGCGGGTGGAATTTGCCGTCCCAGTCCGAGGCCGCGTTCCCCGTGCCGCGTTTTTATTTCCACTTCTCCGACGGCCGCCGGCGCTATTCCGACAGCGCCGGCCACGAGCTCAGCGGCCTGCAGGCGGCGCGCGCGCAGGCGATCGTGCAGGTGCGCGAGCTGAAGGCCGCGCTGTGCGCCTCGACCCTTTGCGACCTCTCCGACTACAGCATGACGGTGACCGACGAGCACGGCCGCCGCGTGTTCGTGCTCGGCTTCGATCTGCAGCCGCGCGAAGGCGCAGCGATGGAGCGGGCAGGGACGT
>DASZQT010000172.1:0-2795 GCA_035549515.1 Pseudolabrys sp.
TCCTTGTTGAGGAAGATCGCGACCACATCGCCTCCGAACTTCTTCGAGCGGTTCCACGAGCCGTGGCGGGCGAGGAAGATCGCGTCCTTGTACTTCTTCGGAAACATCTTGCCGGTGTAGAAGCGCAGGCCGAGCCCGGCCGAATGGGGGCCGGTCAACATGATCGGCGGCACGTAATCGCTGCAGGAATGGCCCCAGCCGAATTCCGGATCGGGCAGATTGCCCTGGTAGCAATAGGGCGCGCCGAAGTCCTGGCCAACCTTGGTGACGCGGTTGAGCTCGTCTTGCGGCACGTCTTCCGACATCCAGTCGCGCCCGTTGTCGGAGAAATAGAGCTGCTTGTTGCGCGGATTCCAATCGAAGCCGACCGAGTTGCGCACGCCGAGCGCGACTTCCTCGCGACCGCTGCCGTCGAGATTGATGCGGCGGATCTGGCCGTGGTCCTTGTCGTGCAGCACGTTGTTGCCGGGCTGGCCGACCGGGATATAGAGCTTGTTGTCGGGGCCGATGCCGATGAACTTCCAGCCGTGCGCTTCGTCCTTCGGCAGATCCTTGTAGATCACCGTCGGCTTGGGCGGATTGTCGAGCACGTTCTCGACATTGTCGATCTTGGAGATCTGCGACAGCTCGGCGATGTAGAGTGTGCCGTTGTGATAGGCGAGCCCGTTCGGGCGATAGAGCCCGGAGGCCACCGTCTTCAGCTCGGTCTTGCCGTCTTTCTTCACGATGGCGGTGACCTTGTTGCCGAAGCGGGTGCCGACGAACACCGTGCCCTTGTCGCCGACGCGCAGCGAGCGCGCATTGCCGATACCCGAGGCATAAACCTCAATGTGAAAGCCGGGCGGCAGCTTGAGCTTGGCGGTCGGCAGCTTGTCGGCCGGAGACGGGATCGGCGGCGCGGCGACAGGCGCGAGCTTGGCAGCGGCCTCGTTGCCCTCGGGGCGGCCGATCAAAGGGGAGCCCGGCGGCAAGGCCGGCGCGGCGGCCGGCGCGGCGGGAGCTGTGGCCGGCGGTTGTTGGGCGAAGGCCGGTGCGGCCAGAAGAACGCCGGCGATCGTGCCGGCAAGCAGCAGGCAGCGGTCAGTCACGACACGCGGAATCATGAAAAGTCCTCCCTGAAGCGGAGGCACTTATTCCGTTGTCGTCGCCCGTCACGAAGGCCCGACCCGGAGCGCGCCCCCATGGTTGCAGTGTGGCCGATTTAGCCATCGCCTTGCAATCGGGATATCGCGCGCATCGAAAAAATACCGGTGGCCCATGGGCGCCGCGCGCAGTCCGGCAAGCGTCGGTTACGAATGCCGGTAGCTGTAAGGACTATCGGCCGCCTCGGCGGTCAGCGTGCCGAGCAGCGCGTGCTGCGGCGACAGGTGGCACACCGGATCGGCGGCGCGTGCATCGCCGGCGATCAGGAACGCCTGGCAGCGGCAGCCGCCGAAATCCTTCTCTTTCAGAGCGCAGCTCTTGCAGGGCTCCTGCATCCAGTCGTCGCCGCGGAAGGCGTTGAAGGCCGGCGAAGCGCGCCAGATCTCGCCCAGCGAATGCTCGCGCACATTCCAGAATTCCAGGCCGGGGATGACCTCGGCGGCATGGCAGGGCAGAACCTTGCCCACCGGCGTGACATTGAGCGAGCGGCGGCCCCAGCCGCCGACACAGGGCTTGGGGAAGCGCGCATAGTAGTCCGGCACCACCGCATCGATCACGATGCGGCCGTGATGCATTTTGCGCAGGCGCTCGACGCTGGCCACCGCCGTCTCGACCTGTTCGCGCGTCGGCATCAGGGCGGCGCGGTTCTTGAGCGCCCAGCCGTAATACTGCACATGCGCGACCTCGATGCGGGTGGCGCCGAGCGCGAGCGCCAGATCGACCATCGGCTCGATGCGCGCGATGTTGGCGCGATGCACCACCATGTTGACGGTGAGCGGCAGGCCGAGCTTCACAACATCGGCGGCCAGCGCGCGCTTGCGCGCCGAGGCGCCCTGATAGCCGGCGATGTGGTCGGCGGAGGCTTCCTCGCTGTCCTGGATCGAGATCTGCACATGGTCGAGCCCGCGATCGGCGAGGACGCTTAAGGTTTGCGCGGTCAGCCCGACCGCCGAGGTGATGAGATTGCTGTAGAGCCCGGCCTCGCGGGCGGCCGCAACGATCTCCGGCAGATCGCGCCGCGCCGCCGGTTCGCCGCCGGATAGATGTACTTGCAGCACGCCGAGACCGGCCGCTTCGCGGAACACACGGGTCCAGGTCGCGGTGTCGAGTTCGTCGGCGCGCGCATCGAGCGCGATCGGATTGGAGCAATAGGGACAGCCGAGCGGGCAACGATGCGTCAGCTCGGCCAACAGGCCGAGGGGGGCGGGGATGGCGATGCCATTTGCTGTCATCGCATAGTCTCTCCCCCGTTCATTCCCGCGCGCAGACATCGGGTTTACCCGATGCCTGCCACGTAGAGTGCGCAAGTCGGCTGCAGCCGACTTGCGATGGGAATCCAGCGCTGGGTCCCCGCTTTCGCGGGGACGAACGGATGAATGCGCTACTCATCCATCAAGCCAGTTCCAACAACCGTTTCTCCGCGAGCCCGGCCAGCAGCTTCACCACGTCGCCATGGATGCGCTCGCGCGGCGCGCCGGGAAAAGCCTTGACCAGATCGTCGACGATGGCGGCGAGGTTCGCCTCGCCGGTGCAGCGTTTCAGGATTTCCGCCGTCACCGCATCGGCCTTGAACACGCGCTCCGGCGCGAGCAGCAGCCAGCCGCCCTGCGCCTCGTTGTGCACGAGCCGCACGCCGCGCGGCAGGCGCGGAA
>DASZQT010000173.1:0-26116 GCA_035549515.1 Pseudolabrys sp.
AATTGGGCGCGGACGGCGCCTATTTCCGGGTGCATCACTTCGCGCGCCAGCTCGCCTCGCCGTTCCCGCTGCTCGCGGCCGTCGGCGCGCGCACCAAGAAGATCGAGATCGGGACTGCCGTGATCGACATGCGCTACGAGAACCCGCTCTATATGGCGGAGGACGCCGGCAGCGCCGACCTCATCGCCGGCGGCCGCCTGCAGCTCGGCATCTCGCGCGGCTCGCCCGAGCAGGTGATCGATGGCTTTCGCTATTTCGGCTACGCGCCGCCGGAGGGCATGAGCGACGCTGACATGGCGCGCCGCCACACCGAGGTCTTCCTCGAAGTGCTGAAGGGCGAGGGCTTCGCCAAGCCCAATCCGCGGCCGATGTTTTCAAACCCGCCCGGGCCGCTGCGGCTCGAGCCGCATTCGCCGGGATTGCGCGAGCGCATCTGGTGGGGCGCCGGCACCAATGCGACGGCGGAATGGGCGGCCAAGTTGGCCATGAATTTGCAATCCTCGACGCTCAAGATCGACGAGAGCGGCAAGCCGTTTCATGTGCAGCAGGCCGAGCAGATAAGGCTCTATCGCGCGGCGTGGAAGGAAGCGGGGCATACGCGCACGCCGCGCGTGTCGGTGTCGCGCTCGATCTTCGCGCTCGTCGATGACCGCGACCGCATGTATTTCGGACGCGGCGACGACGAGGGCGATCAGATCGGCATGTTGAGCGAAACTGAGCGCGCCATCTTCGGCCGCAGCTATGCCGGCGAGCCCGATGCGCTTGTCGAGCAGTTGAAGGGCGACGAGGCGATTGCCGAAGCGGATACGTTGTTGCTTACGGTGCCGAACCAGCTCGGCGTCGATTACAACGCGCATGTCATCGAAGCGATTTTGAAATACGTCGCGCCGCCGCTTGGCTGGCGGTGACTTTTTTACCCTCCCCCCGCGAAGCGGCGGGGAGGGTCGATCAGCATCACGGCAGTAATGCTGATCGGGGTGGGGGGCGCTTCGGAAAAGACTGCTCGCGCCTACTTATTTCAACTCATCTTCCCCCCACCCCCGACCCCTCCCCACCACGCGCAAGCGCGCGCGGGGGGAGGGGAGTCGCGGCGTCGCACCGCTCGCATTCGCATCGAGCGGCCGCATGATGTTCTTTCGGTGACGGTAAAATGGCACGGCACGCAACACGCGAATACCGGCCGCGTTTGTAGGTGTTTGCACGCATCGTGCCCTACCACGGCCAAAATTGTTGGGCCGGTTAACGGCTGGAACTCACCCTGCAACGACACCGATAACGGGAGGGGAAATCCATGCCGAGATTTATCCGTGCGATTATGCTCGCCGCGGCCCCCGGATTACTTGCTGCCTTCGCTTCGGCGGCCACGCCGGCAGTTGCATCGCCGGGCTGCATGACACTGGACGAAGCGCGCAAGGCGTTTCCGGGCGATCATCTGCATTGGCACGGCGCGAAGCACTGCTGGGACAATGTCGGCAAGGGCGGCGTCGCCAAGCCCGCCGCGAACGCAAATCGAGACGCGGCGCCGGCCTCGAGCGCGAGCGACAAAACGGGCGATGCCGATAGGCCGACCGCGAGCGTGAAGCCGGCCGCGACGAATGATGCGCCCGTCGCGCGCCCCGTGGCCGTGCCGTTCATCGCCGACGATCCGATCAAACTGGTGTCGTGGCCTACATCGACGCCGGCCGCATCGCCCGCCGCGCCGACGCAACAGGAAGCCTCGGCTCAACTCGTGCCGGCCGCGCAGCAGGAAGCCGTATCGGATGAGGATGCGAGTGTCGTCATCGGCGCGCCCAATGCCGCGCCCGGCAGCCCGGATTATCTGCTCGAACATTGCTGCTGGCCGCCGACCATCGCTGAGCCGCCGGCTAATGCCGCGCTGCTGCCGCGCATGGTGATCGCCTCCGCGAGCGCCTGCGGCCTGGTGGCGGGGCTCTGGCTGTTCGTTTATCGCCGAAGGCGGCCGCGCTTGCAGCGGGTCAAAGCCGGGCCTTCGATCTTTCCGGAGCGCAACGCGCGCCAACACGGCGGCATCGCGGACGGCGGAGGTCCGGCGCATGCGCTCGACCAACGCTGGCAGCCGGAACCTCCGATCAACACGCTCGCGATGTACGCACCCAAGCGGCAACGCGCCGCGGCCGATGCGTGGCGCGGCGCGTCCTGAGCGTTATTTGCCGAGCTCGGCCAGCACCTGCGGCCCGATCTCGGCAATGCTGTTGACGCCGGTGAGCGCCATGGTGACGTCGAGCTCCTTCTTCAGGATATCGATCGCGCGCGCCACGCCCGGCTTGCCGGCAGCGCCCAGTCCATAGATGTAGGCGCGGCCGATCAGGCAGGAGCGCGCGCCGAGCGCGAGCGCACGCATGATGTCGGCGCCGGTGCGGATGCCGCCGTCGAACATCACCTCGGTGTCGGCGCCGACCGCCTGCGCCACTTTCGGCAGCGCCGAGATCGACGATGGCGCGCCGTCAAGCTGCCGCCCGCCATGGTTCGATACCACGATGGCGTCGGCGCCGAGCTTCACGGCGGTCCTGGCGTCCTCCGGATCGAGAATGCCTTTGATCACCAGCTTGCCCGGCCAGATGCTCTTGAGCCACTCGACGTCTTTCCACGACAGCGCGGGATCGAACTGGTTGGCGATCCAGGCGGCGAGCGAATTGACGTTCTCCATGCCTTTTACATGACCGGCCAGGTTGCCGAAGGTCTTGCGCTTGCTGTTGAGGATGCTCCAGATCCACGCAGGCTTCGTCGCGATGTCGATAATGTTGGACAGGCGGATTTCCGGCGGCACGGTCATGCCGTTGCGGATGTCGCGATGGCGCTGGCCGAGCACCTGCAGGTCGACCGTCAGCACCAGCGTCTTGCAGCCTGCCTTGTGCGCGCGCTCGAGAATGTCTTTCGAGAAGCCGCGGTCCTTGATGACATAGAGCTGAAACCAGAACGGCTTCCCGGTCGCCTCCGCCACGTCCTCGATCGAGCAGATCGACATGGTCGAAAGAATGTAGGGGATGCCCGCCTCGTGCGCGGCCTCGCAGCTCAGGATCTCGCCATTGCCATGTTGCATGCCGGTGAGGCCGATCGGCGCCAGCGCGAACGGCGCCGTGACCTTCTCGCCCAGGATGGTGGTGGCGGTCGAGCGCGCGGAGACATCGACCAGCACGCGCTGGCGCAGCTTGATATGCGCGAGATCCTCGCGATTGGCGCGGAAGGTCTCCTCGTTATAGGAGCCGCTGTCGAGATAATCGTAGAAGGCGCGCGGCACGCGGCGGCGCGCGACTTGGCGCAGGTCTTCGATGGAAGGATAGGTTTTCATGGGGGCGCTCGAAAGAGAGGGTCGGTTCCGGTAGCACAGGGCAGGGGCGCGCGAAATGGGCGTTCAGCGGCGGGCGCGCGGGTCACACCGCGCGCATCGTGCGATCGATGCCGGCGCGGCAGTCGTCGAGAAAGCGCACGGCCCGATCGACCCAGGCGCGCGACGACATTTCGGGACGCTGGGTCACTGTGATCGCCGCCAGTTGCGACGAGCCGAGCGGCCGGATCGCCATCGACACGGTGGTGAGGCCGGTGACACGGCCCTGTTCGCGATAGGCAAAGCCGCGCCGGCGTGTTTCGCGCAACAGCCGGCTGACCTCGCCGCGCTCGATGCCGCGCTCGCGCAGCCGGTTTCGGTTGCGCTCGACGATGCCGTCGGCGTCGCTCTCGCTCAGCGTTGCCAGCATCGCCCAACTGCAGGCCGGCATGCCGAGGGGGCGCCGGCTGCCGAGCGGCACCAGCGGGACTTCGCCGGGGCTGATATGGGCGAGACAGGTCGCGTCGAGCTCGGTTCGATGCGACAGGAACGCGGTGTGTCCGATCTCCCGGCAGGCGCGATCGAGAAACGGCTGCGCGATGTCGACCAGCCGCAAATAGGGCGGCCGCGCCGCTGCCCAAAGCGGAACCCGGCTGCCGATCACGTAGCGGCGGCTCTTCGCGCGCTGTTCGACCGCGCCGAACGACATGAGCACCTTGAGGATGCGCCGTGTTGTCGGCAGGCTTAGGCCCGCGCGTTGCGCGGTCTCGGACAGACTTAAGCCCGCGCCGGGCGCGCCGGCGAGAATGTCCAGAAGCGCAAGCGAGCGGCGCACGCTTTGCGCGCCATCGCGCCGCGAAGGGCTGTCCTCTTCGAAGTCCATGGCGTCAACGAGCCCGTCCTCTGCTTTCGAGACCAAGACGACCTCCCTCATTTTCTGGCCGGAATTCGATCCGGATATTGCACGCGAGCTTAGCAAATCGCCCCATGGTTCCAGAAGGGCCATTCCTTCCACAATGTGGCTAGCGCGGCCCGCGCGCAATTGCCATTGGCCATGGCCTCTGATCCTGTCCCGCAAACGTCGTTTTTCGCGGCAATTGAGGGTTTCATGGCCGATCAGACACCGTTATGGCCCGGCAACAAGCGCGTGGCGGTTGCCATCAATGTGGACCTCGAAATCTGGTCGGAGGGCCGCGCGCCCGATTATTCCGTGCAGTCGTCCAGTCTGAAGCCGGGCACGGTCAGCCACGGCGCCATTGCCTGGTCGCAATATGGCGGCAAGACCGGCGTCTGGCGCGTGCTGCGTATGCTCGAACGGCATGGCGTGCCGGCCACCTTCTCGGTCAACGCCAAATGCGCCGAGGTCTATCCGGACGCGGTCAAGCAGATCGTCAAGTCGGGTTTCGACATCGCCGGCCACGGCTACACGCAGGACCAGTTGCTGGTCTACATGTCGCCCGAGGAAGAGCAGCGCACGATCAAGCAGTGCCTCGATACGCTCGCGCAAGCCTCAGGCCAGCGGCCGCTCGGCTGGGTCACGCCGGTGCATGCCCACACCGAGCACACGGTCGACTTCCTGGCGGGCGAGGGCGTGGTCTGGCACAACGAAGCGGCCGATTCCGATCAGCCGCACCGCGTTCTCGCCAACGGCCGGCCGATTGTCGCGATTCCCGGTTCCGACTTCACCGACAATCGCGTGTTGCGCACCGCGCCGCAGCTCCTGCTCGACACCTACAAGCGCACGTTCAACTATCTCTACCAGTTCGAGCCGCGCGCCTTCATGGGGCTTTCGATTCACGCGCAATTCGGCGGCCGTCCGCTGATGATCGCGGTGTTCAACGAATTGCTCGATTACTTCAAGAGCTTCCCGGATGTCTGGATCGCGAGCCATCTTCAGGTCGCGCGACACGTGTTGGACGCCGGCATCGAAGGCACCTCGCTCAACCGGCGCCATTACGCCTGACCGTTCGAACGACAGGGAGGATGAACATGCATCGACGCGACGCGCTCAAGGCGATCTTCGCCACGGTCTGCGCTTCCAGTGGCACGTTCTTGGGCGCGCTGCTGCCGGTCGCGCGCGCCGCGGCCGATGAGCGCTATCCGACCCGTCCGATCATCCTCGTCGTTCCGTTCGCGGCGGGCGGGCTGAACGATGTCACCGCCCGGTTCTGGGCCGACCAAGTGCAAAAGCCGCTGTCCGGCACCGTCGTGGTCGAAAATCGCGGCGGCGCCGGCGGCACCATTGGGGCCGCCGAGATCGCGCATTCCACCCCCGATGGCTACAAGCTGCTGCTCGGCAGTTCAACGACGCAGGTGCTCAATCCCGCGATCATGGATCATGTGCCCTACGATCCGCTCAAGGATTTCGCGGCGGTGTCGATCTTCGCGGTTGCGACGGCCGTCATCGCGGTCAATCCGTCCGTTCCGGCCAAGACGCTGAAAGAACTCGTCGCCTATATCAAAGCCAACCCCGGCAAGCTCTCCTACGGCTCGGCCGGCACCGGCAGCAATTCGCATCTGGCGGGCGAGATGTTCAAGCATCTCGCCGGCGGGCTCGACATGGTGCACGTGCCCTATCGCAGCGGCGGCGCCGCCGTCACCGATCTCATGGCCAACCAGATCCCGGTCGCCACCCCGCACATCACGTCGCAAGTGCTGGCGCTGCACACCAGCGGCAAGATCCGCATCCTGGCGGTGTGCGCGAAGGAGCGGCTCGCGGGCGCGCCCAATCTGCCGACGGCGGCGGAAGAAGGCATGCCGGGCCTGATCGCGACCACGTTCAACGGCATCTTCGCGCCCGCCGGCACCGCGACCGACATCATCGCGCGCATCGATGCCGCGACGCAGACCGCGATGAAAGAGCCGCGTTTCCGCGATACGCTGATCAAGAGCGGCTTCGATCCGGTCTCCGGCATCGGCGGCCCCAAGGCGCAACAATATGTGCTCGACGAGATCGCGCGCTTGACACCGGTGATCAAGGCCACGCACTTCACCAAGAGCGGTTGAGCTCCTGGCGCGGAGCGCCGCCGGTGACGAACGGAGAAGTCTGGCGATGGCCCGCAGCATCCATGTCGACGGCATGCAGCACTCGACGCCGATACCGGCGGCGGCCCGTGTCGGCAATTTCATCGCGTCCGGATTGATCAACGGCCGCTCGCTCGAAACCGGCGAGATGCCGGCCGATATCGAAGGCCAATGCCGGCAGATGTTCGCCAACATCAAAACGGTCGTCGAAGCCGCCGGCGGAAACGTGGACTCGATCCTGCGCATCACGGTGTGGATGAACGATCGCAGCCTGCGCGCCGCGCTGAACGAGGCCTGGGTGGCCATGTTCCCGGATCCGGCCGCGCGCCCCGCGCGCCTGACGATCAATCGCGAGCTGGACCAGGGCAAGCTGGTCGAATGCGAGATACTTGCCGTGGCGGCGGCGTGAGCGCACAGGCTCGTTGCGCTCGGTGCTCGACGGGCCGATTCTCTGCTTTTGCTCCGCGCGGACCTGCAAAATCGTGAAGCCGGACTGAAATTCCTTGCGAAATTCGGCCTTGGTTGGCGGCGATTAACCGCCCCTGGTAACGGTTACTCACAATTTTTGAAGTAAATTCACCACCTCGCCTCTAGTATAGGGGCAGTGGACGGGCGACACCGTCCCGCGATACCACTGAGAGCGAGGATTTACGCCGCCCAGGCTGAGCGTCGAGGAATATTCAATGGGTCATCGCTATTTCGGCACCGACGGCATCCGGGGCCGGGCCAACAAAGTGATTACGCCGGAACTGGCGCTGAAAGTGGGGCAGGCCGCCGGGCTGATTTTCCGCAACGGCGAACACCGTCACCGCGTGCTGATCGGCAAGGACACGCGGCTGTCCGGCTACATGATCGAGAACGCACTGGTGGCCGGCTTCACCTCGGTCGGCATGGACGTGCTGCTCACCGGCCCTATTCCGACACCGGCCGTCGGCGTGCTCGCGCGCTCGATGCGCGCCGACCTCGGCGTCATGATCTCCGCTTCGCATAATCCTTACGACGACAACGGCATCAAGCTGTTCGGACCGGACGGCTACAAGCTCAGCGACGAGGTCGAAGCGCAAATCGAGCAATTGCTCGATTCCGATCTTTCGCGCCAACTCGCCAAGAGCAACGATCTTGGCCGTGCCCGCCGCATCGACGGCGTGCAGGATCGCTATATCGAATTCGCCAAGCTCACGCTGCCGCGCCAGATCAGCTTCGAGGGCCTGCGCGTGGTGATCGATTGCGCCAATGGCGCCGCCTACAAGGTCGCGCCCGGCGCACTGTGGGAAATGGGCGCCGACGTGATTTCGATCGGCGTGGAGCCGGACGGCTTCAACATCAACAAGGACTGCGGCTCGACCGATTTGCGCGCGATCGCCGCCAAGGTGCGCGAGATGCGCGCCGATATCGGCATCGCGCTCGACGGCGACGCCGACCGCGTCATGATCGTGGACGAGCGCGGCCATACGGTCGATGGCGACCAGTTGCTGGCGGTCATCGCCGAAAGTTTCAAGGATGAGGGGCGGCTGCAACGTCCCGGCATCGTGTCGACGGTGATGTCCAATCTCGGCCTCGAGCGCCATCTCGCCGGCCTCGGCCTTGAACTGGTGCGCACGCCGGTCGGCGACCGCTATGTGCTCGAGCGCATGCGCGCCGACGGCTTCAATGTCGGCGGCGAACAGTCCGGCCACATCATCCTGTCCGACTACACCACCACCGGTGACGGCTTCGTCGCGGCCTTGCAGGTGCTCGCGGTGGTCAAGCGCGCCGGCAAGCCGGTGTCGGAAGTCTGCCATCGCTTCGAGCCCTTGCCGCAGGTGCTCAAGAATGTGCGCTACCAGGCCGGCAAGCCCTTGGAGAACGCGTCGGTGCGTTCCGCCATTGCCAATGCCGAGCAGAAGCTCGGCCGCAATGGCCGCCTGCTCGTGCGGCCCTCCGGCACCGAGCCGGTGATCCGCGTGATGGGCGAGGGCGACGACCAGCTTCTGGTCGAGGCGGCGGTGGACGACGTGATCGAGGCGCTGACCCGCGTCGCGGCGTAAGTTTCGCGCGCGACGCAAACGGACCTTATCCCAATAAATACCGCTGGATTCCCTGGACTGTCGTCCCCGCGCAAGCCGGGACCCGGTACGCCGCGCGCTCTAAGCTGTTCTGCGGGCACGGAAATATTGGTCGCACAGGCCTCCCCGATCGGGCGCCTTCGCGCCAAATAATCCTTATATCTCAATACTTTAGAACGTTTTTAAAGAGCGTTTTTCTTTGACTTGGCGCAATGAAGGCTTTAGCAGCTTGAGCAATTCAGGTGACTTCAACAGTCGCCGGTGGGGTTGGCTATGATTGTCTGTTCCTGCAACGTGCTGAGCGACCATGAAGTGCGCAGCGCCGTGCATACGGCGGCAGCGCGCACGACCGGTCAGGTCTATGGCTGCCTCGGCTGCAGCGCGCAATGCGGACGCTGCGCGCGCACCATCCGCAAGATCATGGACGAAGCGCTCGGCGCCGCCGGTTGCCCGACCGGATGCGGCTGCGCCGCGCACGCCGCCAAAAACTGATTCGTCGTCATGGCCGTCGCCTTGCCGCAATCCAATTGGACCCAGGCGTCGGCATCGACGCGTTATCATTCTCAAGTTATCGTGTTGAAGCACGGCGGCAAGACCGCGTGCGCGGCTGATATTGCAAAGGAGCCGATGCGATGAAGGGCGAGCCCAAGGTCGTCGAATACCTCAACAAGGCGTTGCGTCACGAGCTGACCGCGATCAACCAGTATTGGCTGCATTTCCGGCTGCTGGACAATTGGGGCTACAAGGCGCTCGCCAAGCAGTGGCGCAAGGAATCGATCGAGGAGATGGAGCACGCCGACAAGCTGACCGAGCGCATCATCTTCCTCGACGGCTTTCCCAACATGCAGGTGCTCGATCCGCTGCATATCGGGCAGAACGTGAAAGAGGTGCTCGACTGCGATCTCGCGGCGGAAATTTCGGCACGCGCGCTCTACCAGGAAGCCGCCACGCATTGCCACGCGGTAAAAGACTACGTCACGCGCGACCTGTTCGAGAAATTGATGTCGGACGAGGAGCATCACATCGACTTCCTCGAGACCCAGCTCGATCTCGTCGACAAGCTCGGCCTCCAGCTCTACGCACAGCACCACATCGGCGAGATGGACGAGAGCAAGGACTGAAGTTCCGCTGTCGCCGCGCGGTGCGCGAGCTTCGAGGAACATCGCCGCGATTCGTTTCGATGGCCGCGCTTCCCGCGCGGCCATTTTTTTCTTGCGCGCTTGCCGCGCCGACAGTCGCCAATCGTAAACGCTTTGCTAATCAGCGGGCGCGACGCGCCCGTATTGGCTGTTTCGACGCGGCGCGTAACGGCGCGTGTGTCGTTAACTTGCGTGGTTAAGGAACAAGGTTAAGGGCCACTTAAGGATTTGCTGCCATGGTCACGTGACCGATCCGTTGGGCGACGGATTTGAACGAGGGACATGGGCATGGTTGCGCGTCTTCGAACCTTCACACTGGCAACACTCGCGCTCGTCGCGACGAGCGCCGCGAAAGCCGCCGATTATTCACCGCCGATGCCGCCGCCGGTCATGGTGGCGCAGCCCGCGCCGCAGTTTGCATCGGGCTGGTATCTGCGCGGCAATGTCGGCGCCGGCATCAACGGCAATGTTCAGCTCGACTATTTGAAGAACCCAGCCAATCCGCCGAACAACTTCCACTTCGAGCACAAGTCGATCGCCGATACGTTCTTCATCGGCGGCGGCGCCGGCTACGAATTCAACAACTGGCTGCGCTTCGACGGAACGCTCGAATATCGCGCCAAGTCGCGCGTCTATGCCATCGGCAGTTACACTTCGGGCGGCGGCACCTTCCTCGACACTTACGAGGGCAATTTGAGCTCGTGGCTGCTGCTCGCCAACGCCTATGTCGATCTCGGCACCTGGAACTGCTTCACGCCGTTCATCGGCGCCGGTATCGGTGGTGCCTACAACACGCTGCATGACTTCAGCGATGTCGGCATTCCGACGGCCGGTCGCGGCTTCGGCCGCAATCCGAGCGAATGGAATCTGGCCTGGGCGCTCTATGCCGGCGTCGCCTACGAGGTGACCAAGAATTTCAAGGTCGAGATGACCTATCGCTATCTGAATTACGGGTCGATCACCGACACCGTCGACTGCGTCGGCGGCTGCCATCCCGACTCCTACAAGTTCGGCAATCTCACCTCGAACGACATCATGCTCGGTCTGCGCTGGACCTGCTGCGATGTCGCGCCGCCGCCGCCGCCGGTCGTCTACGCGCCGCCGCCCTTGCGCAGCCGCGGTTGATACGACTCCGCTCCAAGCCGCCGGCATCGCCGGCGGCTTTCGATTCGTGAGCGTTAAAATTCGTGGTGAAAATTCGTGGTTAAGCGGCCCTTTACTTCTGTGCGGCATGGTTAGCGATAGGTAGTTCGCCTGATTTGTTGCGCTGGTCGCGAGCGAAGGACATGTGGTCATGAGTTGGTTTAAGCGTTTAGCCCTTGCCGGAATTATTTTCGCCGACGCGAGCCACGCGTTCGCCGCCGACATGCCGGGTGCGTACCCGATGCCGGTTTTCAAGGCGCCGCCGCTCGTCGAACTTTCCTATGCCTGGTACATGCGCGGCGATCTCGGCTACGGCTGGGGCACGCTCGGCGACGCGCAGCGCGCGCCCGGCCGCGCCGATCCGAACGGCAACAAGCTGGGCGGCGGATTCGTCGGCGGCGTCGGCGCCGGCTTCAAGAGCCGCTGGCTGCGCACCGACGCCACGCTCGATTACACCGGGCCGCTGAAATATAGCGGCAATGTCGGCGTGCCCGGCGGCATCGGCGCCAACGTCACCGCCGTCACCGCGCTGTTCAACGGCTACCTCGACCTCGGCACCTGGTATCACGCGACGCCCTATGTTGGCGCCGGTCTTGGTGCCACTCAACTGCGCATCGACGACTATGTGAATGCGGCCGCGCCGCTCACCACCAGCGGCCTGTCGAACACGCAATACAACTTCGCGTGGGCGGTGATGGCGGGTGTCGGCTTCGCGGTGGCACCCAACATCATGATCGACGCCGGCTATCGCTACGTCAATTTCGGCGACGTGACCATCGCGGGCGACACCGCGAGCGCGCTGACGCTGAAAAACCTCGCCGCGCACGAAGTCCGCGTCGGCTTCCGTTGGAGCTTCGATGACCTCTATCCGGTCCATTAGCGCCGCCGCGCTCGCGCGCCTTGCCGCCGGCGTTGCCGTCGCCGCCGCCACGTTCGGCACGGCTTGCGCCGCCGACATGCCCGACTTCCTGCGCGGCTCGCTCGAGCCGCTGCTGCCGGCGGCGACCTATATGAACTGGAGCGGCGTCTATTTCGGCGCGCAGGCCGGCTACTCGAATATGAGCACAAATTTCGGCGACAGCTCCAATTCGATCGGAAAATGGGTTGCCCAGACCCTGCGCAACTCCACGCTCGAGGAAAACCATCATCCCGAGGACTGGGTGTCGATGCCGACCGACCTCAGCAACAGCGCCAATTGGGGCGTTTTCATCGGCTACAACATTCAGTGGGACCAACTCGTTCTCGGCCTCGACTTTGCCTATAACCGCATGACGTCGATGACCACATCGGGTGCCGACTTGATCACGCGCAAGGTCACCGATCCGGCCGACACGGTGCAGATCTACGGCCGCTCGCAAATGCATCTCATCGACTACGCGACCTTGCGCGGGCGCGCCGGCTATGCCTTCGGCCAGTTCCTGCCCTACGGTATTCTCGGCCTTGCGGTCGGCCGGTTCAATTACGCGACCTCCGCGCGTTTGACGGTGCGCGGCGACGACTATCTCGGTCCGGTGACCATGTCGGAGCGCAAGAACGACGCCGCCGCCGCCGGCTTCGTCACCGGCCTCGGCCTCGACGTGGCGCTGATGCCGAACGTGTTCCTGCGCAGCGAATGGGAATTTGTGGCGTTCACCGAGCTGTCGGGCATCCGCAGCACGGTGAATACCGGCCGCGTCGGCCTCGGCGTCAAGTTCTGATCGCGGCGGGCCGCCCGCCGCCCCAACCGGCCGTGAAGAACGCGGCCGTCTTTTCCGCCGGTACCGCCGCGCTGAACAGAAAGCCCTGGCCGCTTTGGCAGCCTTCGGCCAGCAAGATGTCGCGCTGGCGCGCGGTCTCGATGCCTTCCGCCACGGTGGTCAGCCCCAGGCCTTTGCCGAGTCCCACGATCGCCTTCACGATCGCCAGGCTTTCCGGCTCCGTTTCCATGGCGTGAACGAAGCCGCGATCGATCTTGACGATGTCCAGCTTGAATTGCCGCAAGTGATAAAGGCTGGAATAGCCGGTGCCGAAATCGTCGGCGGCGACCTGCACCCCGGCCTCGCGCAGCGACGACAGAATTTCGCGCGCGCCTTCGATGTCGCGCACGAAGGCGCTCTCGGTGAGCTCGATCGCGAGCCGCCGCGGCGACAGTCCGAATTCGCCGAGCATGCTCAGGATGCGCAGGCCCAGGGTGCGGTCGTGTAGCTGGGCGGGCGAGATGTTGAACGCGAGCGTGACGTCGTGCGGCCAATTGCGCGCCTCCTCGAGCGCGCAGCGCATGAGCCAGTCTCCCAGGCCACGGATCAGCCCGAAAGCCTCCGCGATCGGAATGAAGCGATCGGGCGCGATCTCCCCGAGCGCCGGGTGTTGCCAGCGCGCCAGCGCCTCGAGCGCGACGATCCTGCCGGTGGCCAGGTCGACGATCGGTTGATACCACGGCCGCAGCGCGTCCGAGCTGCCGATGGCAAAGGCGAGCTCGCGCGCGATCGTGTCGCGCTCGCGCATATGACGGTCGAGGCCGTCCTCGAAAAAGCGGCTGGCCGACTGCGGCTCGTTCATGGCGCGCCCGAGCGCGACGTCGGCCTTGCGCATGACCTCGTCCGCCATCACGCCGTCGCGCGGGACGACGGCGATGCCGATGGCAATATCGACCCGGTGCTTGCGCGAGCCGATATGGATGGGCGTTTCCATCGCGCGCATGATGCGGGCGGCGACGCTGGTGGCGCCTTCCACGCCGGCCAGGTGATAGGCGATCAGCGCGAACTCGTCGGCGCCGGTGCGGGCGATGAAATCGCTTTCGCGCGTGATGCCGCGCAGCCGCTCGGCCACCGCCACCAGGACATCGTCGCCTTCGGCATGGCCGTAAAGCTCGTTGATCTTGCCGAAGCTCTTGATGTCGAGCATCAGGACAGCATGTGCTTCTTCCGGTGCGCAGGGGATAGCGACCGCTCCGTGCAGCATGGCCTCGAACTGCCGGCGGTTGGCGAGTCCGGTCAACGGGTCGGTATGCATGGCCTCGTGCGCGCGCCGTTCGGCCGCGATGCGGCGACTGATTTCGCGCTCGAGATCTTTCACGCGCCGCCAGCCCAGATAGACGATGGGAATGACGACGAGCCCGCCGAGAACGAGCACTTCTTGGATGTCGATATGCCTGTCCGCGGTGGCCGAACCCGCGGCGAAGTACTGATAGACGCCGAAGCCGACCAGAAGGACGACGCCGATCACGACGGCCACGTCCTTGATCGTGACGCGGTGCCGCACGACGAAGGCTTGCAAAGACCTATCCATCGCGAAATTCGGCCGTGAACGACTCCGTTGGCGCAATATTGCGGCCTACTTCCTATCCAAATCTTCAGCCGGGAATTCGCCGATGGGGAATTCTCCGCCTCCTTAACGCTTTATGAAGGCTCATATTTTGCCTGCCGTCGCGGCGCCGGTGTTGCCGCTTTTTCAGGCGCATGGCTTTCGCTGTTGACCGCGCGCGCGCGATCGCCTATCTCCGGCGGCGGGAAACCCCTCCCCACCGAGGGGCGTCTATCTGGAAGGATAGCAACATGACCGCGATGAAGCCCGGCGTGCGGCCGGCAATTCCGCACTTTTCGTCCGGCCCCTGCGCCAAGCGCCCCGGCTGGAACCTGCAAGCCCTCACAGACGCAGCACTGGGACGTTCGCACCGCGCCAAGATCGGCAAGGCGAAGCTCAAACGCGCCATCGATCTGACGCGCGAGGTGCTGGAAGTCCCCGCCGATTACCGCATCGGCATCGTGCCGGCTTCCGATACCGGCGCAGTCGAGATGGCGCTGTGGTCGTTGCTGGGCGCTAAGCCCGTGACCATGCTCACTTGGGAATCCTTCGGCGAAGGTTGGGTCACCGACGTCGAGAAGCAGCTCAAGCTCAAGGACGTGACGGTGCTGAAAGCGCCTTACGGCGAGCTGCCCGACCTCAGCAAGATCGATTTCAACACCGACGTGGTGTTCACCTGGAACGGCACCACCTCCGGCGTGCGCGTGCCGAACGGCGACTGGATCGCCGCGGACCGCAAGGGCCTCACCATTTGCGACGCCACCTCGGCCGCCTTCGCGCAGAAGCTCGATTGGGCCAAGCTCGATGTCGTCACCTTCTCCTGGCAGAAGGCGCTCGGCGGCGAGGCCGCGCATGGCATGCTCATCCTGTCGCCGCGCGCGGTCGAGCGGCTGGAGACCTACAAGCCGGCCTGGCCGCTGCCGAAGATCTTCCGCATGACCAAGGGCGGCAAGATCAACGAAGGCATCTTCCAGGGCGAGACCATCAACACGCCCTCGATGCTATGCGTCGAGGACTATCTCGACACGCTCGATTGGGCGAAGTCGATCGGCGGCCTTAAAGGTCTGATCGCGCGCGCCGATGCCAACACCAAGGTGCTGGCGGATTGGGTCAAGACGACGCCCTGGGTCGATTTCCTCGCGGCCTCGCCCGACGTGCGCTCCAACACCTCGGTGTGCCTGAAGGTGGTCGATCCGGCGGTGACGCGGCTGTCGGCCGACGATCAGGCGGCCTTCGCCAAGACGCTCTCCGGCTTGGTGGAGAAGGAAGGCGCCGGCTACGACATCGCGCATTATCGCGATGCGCCCGCCGGATTGCGCATCTGGTGCGGCGCCACCGTCGAGCAGAGCGACGTCGCGGCGCTCACGCCCTGGCTCGACTGGGCCTTTGCGCAAGCGAAAGCCTCCTTGCCCAAGGCGGCCTGACATGTTTGCCAATGCTCTCACGGAACGGCTCGCGGATTTCGTCCGCGAGATCGGGATCGATGTGCGTGCTGCCGAACTGCCGAACGAGACCTTTCTTCCCGGCCTCGACATCCGCGACGGCGCGATTCTGGTCGACGAAGAGCGGCTCGCTTATCCGGGCGACCTGTTGCACGAGGCCGGTCATCTCGCGGTGACCGACCCTGAGCAACGCGACGCGCCAACATTGTCGCCGACGCCGGGCGATGAGATGGCGACGCTCGCCTGGTCCTATGCCGCGCTCACGCATCTTGCGCTCGCGCCGGAGGTCGTCTTCCACCCGCATGGCTACAAGGGCGGTGGGCAGTCGCTGATCGAAGCGTTCACCGGCGGCGGCAGTCCCGGCGTGCCGCTGCTGCAGTACTACGGCATGACGCTCGAGCGGCGCCATGCGGCCGAGCAGGGCGTCTCGCCCTTTCCGCACATGCTGCGCTGGCTGCGCTGACCCGCC
Source organism: Pseudolabrys sp. (assembly GCA_035549515.1). GTDB lineage: Bacteria > Pseudomonadota > Alphaproteobacteria > Rhizobiales > Xanthobacteraceae > Pseudolabrys. Next base: position 15,831 of record DASZQT010000173.1, read on the forward strand.
AGCGCTTGCGAAACAAACATTCATGACGCGCGTACCGGCAGTGCCGGAAAGGCGCGATCCGACCACAAGGACATAGCCATGGCTCCCCGCGTTCTCATCTCCGATGCTCTCTCTCCCGCCGCCGTCCAGATCTTCAAGGATCGCGGCATCGAGGTCGACTTCCAGCCCAGTCTCGGCAAGGACAAGGAAAAGCTCGCCGAGATCATCGGCAATTACGACGGGCTGGCGATCCGGTCGGCCACCAAGGTGTCGCCGAAGATCCTGGAGAATGCCAAGAACCTGAAGGTGATCGGACGCGCCGGCATCGGCGTCGACAATGTCGACATCCCGGCGGCGACCGCGCGCGGCATCATTGTGATGAATACGCCGTTCGGCAATTCCATCACCACCGCCGAGCACGCGATCACTTTGATGCTCGCGCTCGCGCGCCAGATTCCGCAGGCCGACGCCTCGACCCAGGCCGGCAAGTGGGAGAAGAACCGCTTCATGGGCGTTGAAATCACCGGCAAGACGCTGGGCGTGATCGGCTGCGGCAATATCGGCTCGATCGCCGCCGACCGTGCGCTCGGCCTCAAGATGAAGGTGATCGCCTACGATCCGTTCCTGTCGCCGGAGCGCGCGGTCGATCTCGGCGTCGAAAAGGTGGAGCTGGACGAGCTGTTCAAGCGCGCCGATTTCATCACGCTGCACACCCCGCTCACCGACAAGACCCGCAATATCATCGATGCGAAATCGATCGAGAAGATGAAGACCGGCGTGCGCATCATCAATTGCGCGCGCGGCGGCCTGGTCGACGAAGTGGCGTTGCGCGCCGCGCTCGATGCGAACAAGGTCGCGGGCGCCGCCTTTGACGTGTTCGTGACCGAGCCGGCCACCACTAATCCGCTGTTCGGTCATCCGAACGTGGTGTGCACGCCGCATCTCGGCGCCTCCACCAGCGAGGCGCAGGAGAACGTGGCGCTCCAGATCGCCGAGCAGATGTCGGATTACCTGTTGCGCGGCGCCATCACCAATGCGGTGAACTTCCCATCGATCACCGCCGAGGAAGCGCCCAAGCTGAAACCGTTCGTGGCGCTCGCCGAGAAGCTCGGTTCGTTTGCCGGCCAGCTCACCGAAACCGGCATCAGCAAGGTGCAGATCGCCTATGAAGGCGCGGTGGCGCAGATGAACACCAAGGCGCTCACCTCGGCCGCGCTCGCCGGCCTGTTGCGGCCCATGCTCGGGGAAACCGTCAACGTGGTGTCGGCCCCGGTGATGGCCAAGGAGCGCGGCATCGTGGTCGAGGAAGTCACGCGCGAAATGCCGGAGGACTATGAGAGCCTGATCACCGTGACGGTGACCACCGAGCGGCAGTCGCGCCATATCTCCGGCACGGTGTTCGCCGACGGCCGGCCGCGTATCGTCAACATCAAGGGCATCCGGATGGATGCCGAGTTCGGGCCGTCGATGATCTACATCACCAATCTCGACAAGCCGGGCTTCATCGGCAAGTTCTCCGGCACGCTGGGCGAGGCGGGGATCAACATCGCGACCTTCCATGTCGGCCGCGAGGCGCCGGGCGCCAATGCAGTGGCGCTGATCGAGATCGACGGCGAACTGCCCGACGAGGTGCTGACCCGGGTGCGGGCGCTGCCGCAGGTGCAGTCGGCGCGGCCGCTGCATTTCTGAGAAAAGCGGAACGGGATCAACCTGTTGAGAGAGCCGCCCGGAGTTCCCGGGCGGCTCTCTCTGCTTGCCTCGGCCGCCTCCATCCTTTATCCCGGGGCGGACCCGGCCGGCAGCACCCGGCCTGAGCAGTCCGGGCGCTGTACGAGGGAAGGTTGCCGATGGCGAATGTGGTGGTGGTCGGCTCGCAGTGGGGCGACGAGGGCAAGGGCAAGATCGTCGACTGGCTGTCGGAGCAGGCGGATATCGTGGTCCGCTTCCAGGGCGGCCATAATGCCGGGCATACGCTCGTCATCGGCAATGCCGTCTACAAGCTGTCGCTGCTGCCGTCCGGCGTGGTGCGCGGCGGCAAGCTCTCGATCATCGGCAATGGCGTGGTGATCGACCCGCAGGCGCTCATCGACGAGATCGCCACGCTCGCCACGCAAGGCGTCGTGGTGACGCCGGAAACCCTGCGCATCGCCGAGAATGCCGTTCTGATCCTGCCGCTGCATCGCGAGCTGGAAGCGATCCGCGAGAGCTCCTCCGCGCGCATCGGCACCACCAAGCGCGGCATCGGTCCGGCCTATGAGGACAAGGTCGGCCGCCGCGCCATCCGTTTCATGGACTTGGCAGACCTGCCGGCGCTCGCACCCAAGATCGATCGCCTGCTCGCGCACCATAATGCGTTGCGCCGCGGTTTCGGGCTCGATGAGGTCGCGCCGCAGACGGTTTACGATTACCTCGCCGCCATCGCGCCCAAGGTGCTGCCCTATATGGACTCGGTCTGGCTGCTGCTCGACGGCAAGCGGCGCGAGGGCAGGCGTATCCTGTTCGAGGGCGCGCAGGGCGCGCTGCTCGACGTCGACCACGGCACTTATCCTTACGTCACCTCGTCCAATACCGTGGCGGCGGCGGCGGCGACCGGCTCGGGCCTTGGCCCAAATTCGATCGATTACGTGCTCGGCATCTGCAAAGCCTATACGACGCGGGTGGGCGAGGGGCCATTCCCGACCGAGCAATTGAACGAGATCGGACGCACGCTCGGCGAGCGCGGCCGCGAATTCGGCACGGTGACCGGCCGGCCGCGCCGCTGCGGTTGGTTCGATGCGGTGCTGGTGCGGCAGACGGTGCGGACTTGCGGCATCGACGGGCTGGCGCTGACCAAGCTCGACATCCTCGACGGGTTCGACGAGATCAAGGTCTGCGTCGGCTACCGCGTCGACGGCCGTGAGATCGAATATCTGCCGGCCGGCGAGCAGGCACAGTCGCGCGCCGAGCCGATTTATGAGACCATCGCCGGCTGGAAGGAGCCGACCGCCTGCGCCCGCTCCTGGGCACAGTTGCCGGCGCAGGCCATCAAATATGTGCGCCGGATCGAGGAGCTGATCGGCTGTCCGGTCACTTTGCTCTCGACGTCGCCCGAGCGCGAGGACACTATTCTGATGAAGAATCCGTTCGAGACCTGATTGCCGAAAAATGACATGAACGGGAGGCACGAACGCACAGTTCCGCAACACAAGTCGGATCGGGCTCGGGGGGCGGGAGCCGGACAACCGACGGGACGGTGCTCGAAATGACGCGCAATGGCTGATTATTTTCCCCTGATCGCGCGAGCCGTAAGCGGGCTCGACAAGAACACCGGTGAGAACCGGCGGGCCTTGTACGAGCGGGCGCGCACCGCCCTGATCGCCCAATTGCGTGGCGTCGAGCCCGCGCTCGACGAGACCGACATCACACGCGAGCGTCTCGCGCTCGAAGAAGCGATCCGCAAAGTCGAGGCCGACGCGGTCAAGCGCGCCCGCGCCGAAGAAGAGGCGGCGCATGCTCCGCCGCCGCCCGACGAGCCGCCGCCGCCGTCGCTGCGCGACCAGGCCTTGCGCGATTTCCGCGAGACCATGGCTGAGGCCGAAGGTCTGGGCGGCGCGGCGCACGAGGCCAGCCGCGCGGCGCGCGAGACCAGCGAGCATGTGCCCGGTGCGCCACCGCCGCCGCATCCGCCGGCCGGTGACGCCGCGCCGGCGTCGCATTATTTCGAGCCACCGGACTCCGAACCGCCGGCTTACGAAAGTGCCGAGGCCGAGGTTGGGGGCTGGCCGCCGCCCCCGGCCGAGCCGGTCGAAGACGAGCTGGAGGAAATTCACCGTCCCCCGCGCGACTATGGGCGTCTCGTCAAGATCGTGGTGCTGCTGCTCGTGATCCTGGGTCTCGCCGGCGTGGGCTACTGGCAGCGGCATACGATCGGCACCATGGTGGCGAGCCTGCGCAGTTCGACGCCGGCTTCGAAGCCCAGTGCGCCGTCGCAACCGGCGCAGAACGAGCCCGCCACCCAGCCCAAGATCGCCGACCGCATCGGACCGTCGAACGAATCCGGTCCGCCCGCCGCCGCCAATGCGCCCGCCGCGGCGGTGGCGCAGAAGGTCGTGCTCTACGACGAGGACCCGAATAATCCGCAGGGCAAGCGCTATGTCGGCTCGGCGATCTGGCGCACCGAGACGGTGTCGCCCGGACCCGGTCTCGCGCCTGAGCTGGCGGTGCGCGCCGACGTGGAAATCCCGGAACGCCGCATGCGCATGACCTGGTCGCTCCGCCGCAACACCGACAAGGCGCTGCCGGCGAGCCACACCATCGAGATCATGTTTACGTTGCCGGCCGATTTCGACCAGGGCGGCATCGCCAATGTGCCGGGCGTCTTGATGAAGCAGAGCGAGCAGGCGCGCGGCGTGCCGCTCGCCGGCCTCGCGGTGAAGGTGACCAACGGTTATTTCCTGATCGGCCTGTCCGCGGTCGACATCGACGTGCAGCGCAACATCCAGTTCCTGAAGGAACGCGACTGGTTCGACATCCCGATCGTCTATACCAGCGGCAAGCGCGCCATCCTCGCCTTGGAAAAAGGCACGCCCGGCATCCGCGCGTTCGAGGAAGCGTTCCGCGCCTGGGGCGAATAGGCGAACGCGGCCATAGCCCGACGCTATGCATTGTGACGCCGCAGCCGCGGCGGCGCCTCGCCATTTTTACAGAATTTATATGAATATACGAATGCTTATCCCATTCAACCTAACATCGCCAAGCACGAGCGTTCGGTTGTAGCCGTTCGCCGGCGTGCCGGAATGCGTTGGGGTGAGCGATGTCACAGGCCGCACCAAAACGATCCATCATCGGCGAGATCGATCTGGCACTAGCGGCCGGCTCCGGCGACAAGCGCATCAAGGTGCTGATGGGCGTCACGGACCTCTTCGTCACGAGCTCCGAACATTTCACCGAAGCCGAGACCAAGCTGTTCGACGACGTGATGGGTCATCTCATCAAGCATGTGGAACGCCGCGCGCTGGTCGAGCTCGGCCGCAGGCTGGCGCCGGTGTCGAACGCGCCGCTCGGCATCATCAAAAGCCTGGCGCGCAGCGATGCGATCGATGTGTCCGGTCCCGTGCTGAAGCAGTCGAAGCGGTTGAGCGACGACGACCTCATTGAAATCGCCAAGACCAAAAGCCAGGCGCATCTGGTCAACATTGCCCGGCGCTCGCACATCAACGAGCCGGTCGCCGACGTGCTGGTCGATCACGGCGACGCCGAGGTCGCCAACGAAGTCGCCATCAACGATGGCGCGCGGCTGTCGCAACTCACCATGGCCAAGCTGGTGATGCGCGCCGACGGCGACGATCGGCTCACCGGCGCGATGTCGCGCCGCTCCGATATCACGCCGGCTTTGTTCAAGCGCCTGCTGCAGCAAGCGACCGAAACGGTGCGCGAGAATATGCTGGTATCCGCGCGGCCCGAGCAGGCGGCCACGATCAGGCAGGTGCTCGATGAAATTTCCGCCCAGATCGGCAAGCCGCCGCCGGCCCGCAATTTCGCGGAAGCGCAACGCACCGTCGCCGCCTTCAGCCAGGACCCCGACCTGACCCGGCGCAAGATTCTGGAATTCGCCGACGCCAACCGCATCGCCGAGATGATTGCCGCGCTGTCGATCTTGAGTGGCGTGCCGCTCGATCAGATCGAAACGCTGGTGAATGCGCCGACCGCCTTCGGCCTGATGGTGCTGTGCAGGTCGGTGGCCTTGGACTGGAATACGGCCGGCGCGGTCCTGTCGGTGCGCGGGCCGAAGCGCGCCGCGCCGGGGCGCGCCTATGACGAACTGCGCGGGCAATTTGACGATCTGTCGGCCAGCGCCGCGCAGCAACTCGTGCACTTCTGGATGGGGCGACAGAAGATCGCGCGCAATTTTTCGCAGGCGGTGTGAGAGGCCGGCGCGGATCAATAAAAAAGGCCGGGCGCGCGCCCGGCCTTTTCTGTTTCGTATCGGCGCCGATGCTTCAATGCGCCGCGAGCGCTTCCGGCTCTGCCGGCGGCCGCTCCATCGCGGCCATGCGGTTCCTCACCGCCTTCTGCACCTTCTCGAACGCGCGCACCTCGATCTGACGCACGCGCTCGCGCGAGACGCCGAACTCGGCCGCGAGGTCTTCGAGCGTGATCGGCTCGTCGGCGAGCCGGCGCGCTTCGAAGATGCGCCGTTCGCGATCGTTGAGCACATCGAGCGCGCCGATCAGCGCCTTGTGCCGGTTGTCGCTCTCCTCGTGGTCGGCGAGGATGCGCTCCTGGCTCGGCGCATCGTCGACCAGCCAGTCCTGCCATTCGCCCGACTCCCCGTCGTCGCGGATCGGCGCGTTAAGCGAGGCATCGCCGCCGAGCCGGCGGTTCATGTCGACCACGTCCTGCTCGGTGACGCCGAGGCGCTTGGCGATGATCTGCACCTGATCGGGGCGCAGGTCGCCCTCGTCGAGCGCCGAGATCTTGCTCTTGGCTTTGCGCAGGTTGAAGAACAGCTTCTTCTGGTTGGCGGTGGTGCCCATCTTCACCAGAGACCACGAGCGCAGGATGTATTCCTGGATGGCGGCCTTGATCCACCACATGGCATAGGTCGCGAGCCGGAAACCCTTTTCCGGTTCGAAGCGCTTGACCGCTTGCATCAGACCGACATTGCCTTCCGAGATGACTTCGGAGATCGGCAGTCCGTAGCCGCGGTAACCCATGGCGATCTTGGCGACCAGCCGCAAATGGCTGGTAACCAGCCGGTGCGCGGCTTCGGTATCGCCGTGCTCGCGCCAGCTCCGCGCCAGCATGTATTCTTCCTGCGGTTCCAACATGGGGAACCGCCTGATTTCTTCGAGATAGTGAGACAGGCCGGATTCGGCCTTGAGTGCCGGCAACGCGGCGGTACGGGCCATGACAGCGCCCTCCTGATATTGCCCCCGGTAAAATCGGCAGGCGGTTGACGCCGCCGCTCCCCGAGCCGACGGCGCATCAATATTGCGATCGCGAATGAGCCGGATCGCAGGTGCAGCATAGTGGAGCGGGTGGATTAAAGGAAGGGTTTGCCCCCTCACGTCACCGTGTGCGCCGCTCCGGCTCTGGTCGGAAGAACCAACCCTTTAAGATTCCACGCAAATTCTCGTCGTTCCGAGCGTTCGCCTGCGGCTGCCCGTCGGGGATAGACGGTCAACATGCAAGAGCGCCCGGCGTTCCGGGCGGGATTGTGAGAAATTGTACATGGGCGGGTTTGCCAGAGGCATATGGGAACCCGCCGCCGGAATTCAAGGGCCTGTGAGGTCGATTCAAGTCCTCAGCAGCGCCGCACGCAGCGCCGTCAGATCGGCCGGCAGAGGCGAATGGAACTCCATCAGCTCGCCGGTGTCGGGGTGCTCGAACACCAGGTGCTCGGCATGCAGCGCCTGACGGCCGAGCGACTCGAGCGCGGCGCGCGCCGGCGCCGACAGGCGGCTCACCTTGGTCTTGAAGCCGGTGCCGTAGGTCTCGTCGCCCAGGATCGGGTGGCCGATATGGGCGAGATGCACCCGGATCTGGTGGGTGCGGCCGGTTTCCAGCGTGCAGGCGATGAGGCTCGCCACCGGCTTGCTGTCGTTGTCGGCATAGCGCTCGACCACTTCCCAATGCGTCACCGCCGTGCGGCCGCCTTCGCGCACGGCCTGCTTGTCGCGCGCATGCGGATGGCGGTCGAGTGGCGCATCGATGGTGCCGCGTGGCCGCGTCGGCGCGCCCCAGACGAAGGCGAGATAGCCGCGCTCCAGCGGCCCTTCGCGTTTGTTGGCGAATTGCTTGCTCAGCGCGCGGTGGGCGCGGTCGTTCTTGGCCACCACCATCAGGCCGGTGGTGTCCTTGTCGAGCCGGTGCACGATGCCGGGCCGCTTGACGCCGCCGATGCCGGACAGGCTGTCCCCGCAATGGGCGATCAGCGCATTCACCAGCGTGCCGCTGGCGTGACCGGCGGCGGGATGCACGACCAGCCCGGCCGGCTTGTCGATGACGATGAGCGCGTCGTCTTCGTAAACGATATTGAGCGGGATCGCCTCGGCCGCGGGCTTCGCCGGTTCAGGTTCCGGCAGCGTAACGCTCACGACGTCGCCGGAATTGACCTCGGCTGCCGGATCGCGGACTGTGCGCGCCGCGACCGCGACCTGACCGGCCAGGATCAGCGCCTTCAGGCGCGAGCGCGACAGCGACGGAATCCGCGCCGCCAGCACGCGGTCGAGCCGGCCGCCCGCTTCCTCGGGCGCTATGGTTACTGTTTCGGTGGCGCTATCCGTCATTGCTCTTTGGTTCACTTAAGTCCGGTTCGCGCGATGTCCGACGACAATCTCAACGAAGCCGACCAGGCCAAATTCATGGCCAAGGTGCGCCGGCTCATGCTGATCGCGAGTGCGACCACCGTGCTCGCGGTCGGCGCCGTGATCGCCGTCATCGGCTATCGCGTTTTTCACTGGCAGGGAAGCGCGCCCGCCTCCGTTCCGCCCGGGCCGCCGCGCCCCGACATGACCGCCACCCTGCCGGCCGGCGCCAAGGTGCTCTCGAGCGCCATCGGCGAGGGCCGCCTGGTACTCACGGTCGAGGTGGCGGGCGGCATCGAGCTGCGCTCATTCGACCTCAATAGCCTGAAGCCGCTCGGCATGGTACGGCTCGCCCCGCCGCCCTGAGGATTCGCCCGCCGCCGCGCCGGCGCGTATGGCGCCGATCCCCGGCAATCGCGTGCACCGCGCTTGCATGGACGGGGGATCGAGGCTATCTCGAAGCCCTTGGCCTAAAGCTCCCTTCGTCTAGCGGCCCAGGACGTCGCCCTCTCACGGCGAAAACAGGGGTTCGAGTCCCCTAGGGAGCGCCAGCGCCTCACCAAGCCATTGAAAAGACGAAAGACCTGAGCTTTCATAAGCTTAGGAAGGCCACCTTGCTACACAAACGTAGCCCACAAGGGTGGTCCACAATGGCGGCATTGAGCTACATGCAGCGGCGCGTTTCAGGCACCTATGAATTCCGAAAGCGGCTGCCGGAAAGGCTCGCGGGCAAGGAAGCTCCAGCGCACATGCGCGAGGCGTTCGGTGACCTCATCAACGCCAAGACGGGATGCTTCAAGCGCGAACTAGTGCTCTCGCTCCAGACGAAAGACCTCAAGCAGGCGAAGCGGCGCGATCATCAAGAGGCCCTTCGGGCGGCGCGGCTAGGCGTGCATCTCGATGTGCTGCATGCGGCCATCTGGTTGGCATACGGGCCAGACCTTATGAGTGCCCGAGGCGAGCCTATGAGCGGCCTTGGCAATGGCCACGATGCGCCATTCCCGGACGCGATGGGTCACGCCGGGAGCATCCTCGATTAACGCATGGACGGCCACCGCTATGGCCAGCAGCCTGTCGGGCTTGATATCGGCCTCACGGAGCCGCGCTAGGGCGATCCGGGCCCGCTGCTCCGGTGGCAGTCCCCTCAGGCGAGTGGCGATCTCGGCTGGGCCGGCTGATGCCATCAACGCACCGAGTCCTGCGAGAGCGGCCGACACGTATAAGTTTGTGCGCTGAGCCTCGACAAATTTCACAGCGGCTGTGACGTATGGCCTCAACAGATCGGCGGGCGGGCCCTTACACCAAAGAGACCCGTGCCGTGCCTTAAATTGTTGGCAACGTCTGCAAGTGCTTGCACTGAGGCCGGTCTTGCTAGCGCGTGCCGTCGGCCGCCCGCAGGACTGCCCCGTCCTCGGGTCAACATTGACACAACCGGGAAAGTGATCGTTCGCATTTGACTTTATTCGGCGCTGGAGATCGTGCTGGCGGCGTGCCTGCCTTTCCAGCGACCGAGCATGACCGTCGCTCATCAACTCAGACTTTTTCTTTCGTTCCGTGGACTTCTTGGCGAGCCGCATAGAGTTGGTCCGCGATCTCGAACATCTCTTGGAGTAGTTCCTCGTATTGAGCGCGTGTCAAAGATGGGGCCGCTAATTGTTCTCCCCTGGCCAAGGCCCGTTCCAAATAGCTGCCCGCTAGCCGGATCGCATATTGGCGCCCCCGCCGGGCGGTTTTTGCCAGTTTGCCCTCGCTTCGCACGCGATCATCAGTTCTCTCGTCGAGGGTAGCGCGGCGGTACTCATAGTGATAAGTCGGATCGGCCTTGGCACCGGTTCGATAAACTTGATACCCGAGGCGCGCGTCCCAAATCAGTCTAAGCACGCTGACGTTGCCGTCACTGCCGCGCCCGAACGAAACAAGCATGCGCCGTTTATTGCGGTCTATGAGATTGCCTTGAACGTCCTTCTTGCGCCGCTTGTCGTCGAACCGGAAGCTTGCCCCGGCGTATGCGAGCATGGT
>DASZQT010000174.1:0-43862 GCA_035549515.1 Pseudolabrys sp.
GCTTATCCGGGCTACGGCATCTCACCGCCGCCAAGCACGAACACGGCCCCCGGCAGGGGAGCTACCGGGGGCCGCGTCGTTGACGCCGGTTACGTTCGCGAACCGTAACAGGCGCGGGAGCTTGAGCGCCTCGGCACAATCCTGCCGAGGCGAGGGGGGCGTCAGAACGGCAGCAGCACGTCGAGCACCTGCTGGCCGTAGCGCGGCTGCTGCACGTCGGTGATCTGGCCGCGGCCACCGTAAGAGATGCGCGCCTGCGCGATCTTGGTAGAGTCGATGGTGTTGTCGCTCTGGATGTCCTCCGGCCGCACGATGCCGCCGATGATGAGCTCGCGAATTTCGAAATTGACCCTGATTTCCTGCCGGCCCTCGATCACCAGATTGCCGTTCGGCAGCACCTGCGTCACCACCGCGGCGACATTGGTCGTCAAGGCCTCCGAGCGGTTGACCGAGCCCTTGCCGTCGCTCGACGAGGTCGAATCTGCGGTCAGGATGCGGCCGGGCAGAATGGCTTTCGACGGATTCTTGATCGTCTTGCTGCCGAGGAAATCGGTGACGCCGGAATCTTCCTTGTTGCTGCGGCTGCGCTGCGTCTCGTTGGCGATGCTGGCATTGTCGGTGATGTTGACCTGCACCGTGAGAATGTCGCCGACCTGGTGCGCGCGCTGGTCCTTGAAGAAGGCGCGCGCGCCGTTGCGCCAGAGCGAGTTGGGATTGTAGGCGGCGGGCTGCGCCGCCGGCATCGGCAGCTGCACCGGCTTGTAGCCCGGCCGCGCGGTCGGATTGTCGATCGATGACAGCGCCGGCGCCTGCCCGATATTGGCGAGCCGGTCGAGCGAACCGCAGCCGCTCAGCAGCGAACTTGCCAAGGCCGCGAGCACCACGGAACGCGTTACGGTCATTGCTTTCATCGTCGTCACTTTCACTAAGGGCACACAGAACACGCGGTGCCGGGGGAACCTAACGGACGCGGGCCGCAGCATTGTCGCGCGCACGGCCCGGCGGAAGATTGGCGGCGAGCCTCGGCGCCGTGGTGTCGATGATGACGCGGCCCGGGCCGGCCACGGTCGCCTGCACCACGCGCTTGGTCTGCTCGTTGAGCACCGAGATGGTGTCGCCGACGGCGCCCGCTTCGGTCGCCTTGCCGCGCATGGTGAGCTTGATGCCCGGCACCTCGTACATCAGCGTCACGACATCGTCGCGCTGCACCACCTGCGGCCGCATCAATTCGGTGCCGCGCAGCGGCCGGCCCGGCTGCAGCACGGCGCGGGCGGCGAGCCCCACCGCCTGATCTCGATCGGTCAGCATGTCGCGCGCGACATCGGCGCGCGGGCGGCGCTCCACCATCACATCGGCATCCTTGAGCACGGTGCCGCGTTCGATCTGGCGCGCGACGGTGAGCACTTCCGTGGTTGCCTGCGCGCGGCCGGCAAGCCGCAGCGTGCCGCGCGCGGTGGCGCCGGTCGGAATTTCCAGCGTGGCGTCGAAACGGCCGTCGCGCTCATCGTAAGTGATGCGCGCCACGCGCGGCTCGCCACGCGCCGAAGGCTCCACATACATCGCGCGCAGATCGCGATCGAAAGTGACGGTGACGTCCTTGAGCGGCCCGAGATTGTATTGCGCGGCCAGCGCATGCGCGACCGCCTGTTCGAACGCGGAGGCCGGAATGGTGCGCGCCGCGCGCGTCACGCGCACTTCGGTGACGTTGCCGGTGTCGAGCCCGATCAGCGCGTGCCTGCGAACCGCGTCGGCAACTTCCTCCGCCGACACCGAGCCGGTGTAGCCGAGATCGGGCGCGCGGAAGATCGGCACCTTGGCGATGATGCCGGCGTGATCGACCAGATCGCCGATACGCACGATGTCGCCGTTGACGGTGGCCTCCGCGCGCAGCACCGGATGCGGCGTCGAGGGCGGAGTTTCTTGCGTGGTTTCTTGCGCGGCCGCCGCGCCGGCGAAGGCGAGGCACGCGGCGAGGGCAATGAAGGATATGCGCAGCGTCATGATCGCAGCCTCAGCGCATCAGGTTGGAGGTGGTCGATAGCATCTGATCGGCGGCGGTGATCACCTTGCCGTTCATCTCGTAGGCACGCTGCGCCGCGATCAGATTGGTGATCTCGCTCACCGAGTCGACATTGGATTGCTCGAGCGTGCCTTGCAGGAGGTCGCCGGCGCCGTCGGTGCCGGGCACGCCGTCCTGCGGCGCGCCGGAGGCCGGCGTTTCGGTGTAGAGATTGTCGCCGATCGGCAGCAAGCCGGCCTGGTTGATGAACCGCGTGAGCGTGAGCTGGCCCAGAATGGTCGGCTGCGTCGAGCCCTGCTGGATCACGGAAACCTGGCCTTGCGCATTGATGCTCAGCCCGCTCGAGTTCTGCGGGATGGTGATGGTCGGCAGCACCACATTGCCCTTCGCGGTGACGATGCGGCCCTGCGCGTCCATCTGGAACGAGCCGTCGCGCGAATAAGAGTAGGTGCCGTCCGGCATCTGGATCTTGAAGAAGCCGTCGCCGCGGATCGCGACATCGAGCGCATTGCCGGTCGGCGCGAGCGTGCCTTGCGTCATCAGCCGCGCGGTGCCGACGGTCTTGACGCCGGAGCCGACATCGATGCCGACGGGCAAGATGTTGCCCTGCGCCGAGGTCTGCGTGCCGATGCGGCTGATATGGTCGTACAGCAGGTCCTGAAAGGTGGCGCGCTGGCGCTTGTAGCCGGTGGTGGTCATGTTGGCGAGGTTGTTGGCGATGACCTGGACGTTCAGGTCCATGGCCATCATGCCGGTCGCCGCGGTGCTGAGTGCTTGCATGTTCGCTTACTCCTTCAGTCCTCAGCCCGGCACGTCGGCGAGCTTGTCGATCGCCTGCTGGTTCTGGTCGTCCTGCTGCTGCAACATGCTGGAGACTTGCATGTAGGTGCGGGTGATCTCGATCATGCGCGACATCTCGACCACGCCGCGCACGTTCGACTGCTCGAGCGAGCCTTGTACGATGGCGGCGGTCTTGGTCGGTTGCGGCGCGGCGCCGTCGACCGCGCTGAAGGTTCCGCCGCCTTCCTTCTGCATTTGCTGCGGGCTGGCGAAGTCGACCAGGCGCAGATGACCGCGGATCGAGTCCACGTTCGAATTGCCTTGGCGCACGCTGACGGTGCCGTCGCGGCTGATGGCGACCTGCTGGTCGGTCGGCTGGAATTTGATCGGGCCGTTGTCGCCCATCACCGGGTCGCCGTCGCTGGTGACGAGCTGGCCCTGGGCGTTGATCTGCAGCGCGCCGTTGCGGGTGTAGCGCTCGCCGCGCTGGGTCTGCAGGACCAGGAAGCCCTGGCCGTCGATGGCGAGATCGAGCGGGTTGCCGGTGCGCTCGATGGCGCCCTGCGCCATGTTGTGCCAGACGCCGCTGTCCTGCACGAAGCTGATTTTGGCGCCGCCCGAGCCCGCACTGGCGCCCGAGCCGAGGTATTCGGCGAATAGCGAGCCGTCGGCCTTGTAGCCGTTGGTGTTGATGTTGGCGATGTTGTTCGCCACCACATCCATCTCCCGCCCCAACGCGACTTGGCGCGAAAGGCCGACCAGGAGGATGTTCTCCATCGGTCATCTCCCCTTCTCATCCGGCTTGGTGAGGCCCTCCCGAGGCCCCGCCTTGCCGATCGATGTGGCCGACACGCTCTCCCAAGCGGGACTGCCGCGCAGGTTCTTTGCAGCCGCCGTGCCAAGACAAAAAGATGATTTGAATCAAGGGAATGTCCTCAATCGAGGCCGTGGGCCGGCGGCAAGAAACAACCCTTTGCCGTGCTTCACCCGGCAAAACTTGCCGTCGGAACCGCGCGTGGAAAGTTTCTGTTAACCATACCGACCTACCTTCGACCCGGGTGGCGCGAACGTCGGTCGCGCATCCGCGGCGTCCGATTGAGGCCGTGCGGGGCACGAGCGGCGCGACCGGTCCGCGGGTCGGCGTCAACAGGGCATGAAGTTCATGGCAGCGAAGTCGAAGGCGAAAGCGGACGCTGAGGCGGACAGCAAATCCGAAGCGGAAGGCGGGGAGGGAGGCGGTAAGAAAAAGCTGCCGCTCAAACTCATTGTCATGGCTGCCGCTGGTCTCGCCGTGCTCGGCGGCGGCGCGGGCGCCTATTTCTATTTTGGCAGTTCCAGCCACGAGAAGCCGAAGGAAGCCACCGTCAAGCCGGCGACCTTCGTCGATCTGCCCGACGTGCTGGTCAACCTCGCCAATACCGGCAGCGACCGCACGCAATATCTCAAGGTCAAGGTCGTGCTCGAACTGCCCGACGCCGCGCTCGTGCAGCAGATCCAGCCCTTGATGCCGCGCGTGATGGACGCCTTCCAGACTTACTTGCGCGAGCTGCGCCCCACCGATCTCGACGGCTCGGCCGGGCTCTACCGCTTGAAAGAAGAACTGACCCGCCGGGTGAATGCCGCAGTGGCGCCCAACCGCATCACCGCGGTCCTGTTCAAGGAGATCGTCGTCCAGTGACGGCGTAAGGCGATGGCCAATAACACCCAGATCGACAAAGACGCGCTGGCCGCCGAATGGGGCCTGGCGCTGGAAGCGGAGTCGGGAGCGCCGGCGGCGAGCGCGGAGGACGCGCCGGCCGCGGGTGCCGACGAGGCCGCCGCGCAATGGGCGGCCATGGTCGACGACGGCAATGGCCTGAACGCGGCCAAGGGCGGCGCCGAGCGCATCCTCAATCAGGAAGAAATCGACAGCCTGCTCGGCTTCAGTCTCGCCGACATCACGCTCAACGACAATTCCGGCATTCGGGCCATCATCGACTCGGCGATGGTGTCCTACGAGCGCTTGCCGATGCTGGAAATCGTCTTCGACCGCCTGGTGCGGCTGATGACGACCTCCTTGCGCAACTTCACCTCCGACAACGTCGAGGTCTCGCTCGACCGCATCACCTCGGTGCGTTTCGGCGACTATCTCAATTCGATTCCGCTGCCGGCGATCCTGGCCGTGTTCAAGGCCGAGGAATGGGACAATTTCGGTCTCGCCACCGTGAATTCGAGCCTGATCTATTCGATCATCGATGTACTGCTCGGCGGCCGCCGCGGCCAGAACACCGTGCGCGTCGAAGGCCGGCCCTACACCACGATCGAGACCAACTTGGTCAAGCGCATGATCGAAGTGGTGCTGGCAGACGCCGAGCTCGCCTTCAAGCCGCTGTCGCCGGTCAAGTTCAACATCGACCGGCTGGAGACCAATCCGCGCTTTGCCGCCATTTCGCGCCCGGCCAATGCCGCGATCCTGGTCCGCCTGCGCATCGACATGGAAGACCGCGGCGGCAATGTCGAACTGCTGCTGCCCTACGCGACGATCGAGCCGATCCGCGCCGTCCTCCTTCAGATGTTCATGGGCGAGAAGTTCGGCCGCGACCCGATCTGGGAAGGCCATCTCGCCACCGAGATCGGGCAGGCGCAGATCGCGGTCGACGCGGTGCTGTACGAAGCAAGCCTGCCGCTGCGCCGCATGATGAGCCTGGAGGTCGGCGACACGCTGATGCTCGAACTTAAGCCGGACGCGATGGTGACGGTGCGCTGCGGCGATGTTTCGCTCACGGAAGGCCGTATGGGCCGCGTCGGCGACCGTGTCGCGGTGCGCGTGGGCAAGCCCTTGCGCAAACCGCGCACGACCTTCGCGATGTTCGAGAAAGCCGACGGAACCAGCACCCGTATGGAGGCCCCGTGAGCCATAATTTCGGTTTCGCGATCGAAACCATGGTTTCGATCCTGCTCCTGCTCACGATCCTCTACTGCGTGCGGCTCAACAAGCAATTGCGTTTGCTGAAAGCCGACGAGCAGTCGCTGCGCGTGACCATTTCCGAATTGATCACGGCGACAGAAATCGCCGAGCGCGCCATCGCCGGCCTGAAGGCCACCCTGCGCGAGGGCGAGCAGACCTTGAGCGAGAGATTGGCGCGCAGCGAGCAGCTTTCCACCGACATCGAGCACAAGCTCAAAGCGGGCGACGAACTCCTGGCCCGGCTCACCCGCATTGCTTCGCTTGCGCGCCCGGCCGAAGCCGCGCCGCCAGCGCCCGATGCCAAGGCGGTGGCGGCCGCCGCGCAGGCCTTCGCCGAACGCGCGCGCGCACGCGTGAGCGGGCTTGCCGCATGAACCGCATCTGGCGCGATGTCAGGCTGATCCCGATCGTCCTTTTGGCGACCGCCAGCCTGTTCGCGCTCAAGGTATCCGGGCTGGTGTTCGACGGCGGCTATACGCTGGCCGAACGGATGCAGGGCCGCGACAAAAGCGAATTGAAGGTCACCACGGGCGAAAGCGTGCCCGACTTCCCGAAGATCGTCGACGAGCGCGGCACGCCCAACCCGGCCGCGCCCGGGAAGACGCCGGACAAAGCGCCCAAAAAGGCCTGGGCGCAGGAAATGTTCAATTTCAACGAGGCGCCGGGCAACGACGTCACCGGTTCGGTCGGCGGGAAGGAAGAGGAAGATCAGCCGACCCGCGCGCTCCCGACCAGCAGCAAGCCGCCCGATCCGACCAAGTTGGAGATCGGCGGCGCGACTTATCCGATTGAAGCCGGCCACATCAATTCGCCGGGTGAGCGCGCGGTGCTCGAACGTTTGCAGGATCGCCGGCGCGAACTCGATGCGCGCAGCCGCGAGCTCGACATGCGCGAGAACCTGATCAAGGCGGCGGAGAAGCGGCTCGAGGCCAAGGTTGCCGAGCTGAAGGACCTCGAATCGCGGGTCACCACCGCGGTCGGCACGCGCGACAAGGTGGAGGCGGCGCGCTTCAAGGGCATCGTCGCCATGTACGAGAACATGAAGCCGAAGGATGCCGCGCGCATCTTCGATCGCCTCGATTTGAAGGTGCTGATCGAGGTCTCGACGCTGATGAAGCCGAACAAGATGTCGGATGTGCTGGCGCAGATGTCGTCGGAAGCGGCCGAACGGCTCACGGTCGAACTCGCCAACCGGGCCAGCGGCAAGCCGGGCCCCCAGAATCCGGACCAGTTGCCCAAGATCGAAGGCAAGCCGGGCGGATAAATGCCGCCGTCGTCGCCCTCCGGCGACGGCAAGCGCCCCGGAATGACCGGCCTGGTTAACGCGCCTTTAAACGCGCCCGCCTAGGGTTTGCCTGCCGGTATTCCCACCGGCGGGAACGGCGTTGATGGCGGCATTGCCCCTCGGTCCGATGCAAAGGCGCGCGGCGCGCAGCGCGCGCGCGTGGCTGTCGGCTTTGCTGCTCGCCATCCTTGTCGGCGTCGCCGCCGGCGGCGCGCGAGCCGACGGGCCGGTGCGCGGCGATGTCTCGGTCTATACCGACCGCGGCTATGCGCGGCTGGTCTTTCGCATGGACGAAGAGGTCGAAGCGACCGCGCAGGTCTCCGGCGCGATCCTGGTGATTCAATTCAAGAAGCCAGTCGACGTCTCGGTCGACCGGCTCAATGCGTCGGCGCCCGACTATATCAGCGCGGCCAGGCGCGATCCCGACGGCAGCGCCATCCGCATCGCGCTCGCGCGCAAGATCAAGCTCAGCACCATTCCGGCGGCCGAGCGCTATTATGTCGATCTGCTGCCGGAAGACTGGAAAGGTCTGCAGCCGGGACTGCCGCAGGAGGTCATCGACGATCTCGCCCGCCGCACGCGCGTGGCCGAGAAAGAGCTGCGCAAGCAGCGCGGCACCGACAAGGTGAAAGAGCCGCCGGTGATCCGCGTGCGGGTCGCCCGCCAGCCCACTTTCGTGCGTTACGTGTTCGACATGCCGGGCAGCGCCAATGTCGTGCCGACGCAGAAGGACGGCAAGCTGACCCTCAGCTTCGATCAGCAGATCAAATGGGATATGGCCGACGCCGTGGCGAGCCTCCCGCCGACGGTCAAGTCGATCGACAACGACATGGATTACGACTCGGCGACCGTGAACTTCGTGTTCAACGGCACGCCCGAGGTGCACAGCTTCCGCGAGGATCGCAGCATCGCGGTCGATGTCGCGACCGGCGATGAAGCGGTGCGCACGCCGGTCGAGCAGGCCGTGCTTCAGGCGGCTCCCGGGGCCGCGCCGGCAATCGCGCCGCCGGAGACGGTGCCGGCGCACGATGCCGCCGCGTCGCCAGCGCCGCCGGCCGAAGCGAACGCGAAGCCGACGCCACCCGTCGCACAGGCACCGGCGCCAGTCTCTCCCGCTCGACCGCCGGCGCAAGCGGCGCACGCGCCGCCGCCCGAAAAGCCGGCCGCGCCAATTGCCGCGCCTGTTCCGCCCGCAATGGCGAAGCCGCCGCAACCGGCACCGGCCGCCGCCGCGCCGGCCGTCATGCCTGCTCCCGCACCGGCCGCGCCCGTGCATGCCGCCGCTGCCACGCCGGCGCCTTCGCTCTCCGATGCCAACGTGCCGGTCGCGGTCGGCCTGCACCAGTCCGGCGATCTGCTGCGGCTCGAATTTCCGTTCCTGATGCCGACGCCGGCGGCGGCCTTCCTGCGCGCCGATACTTTATGGCTGGTGTTCGACAGCGTGGCGCCCATCGATGTCGGCGCGCTCTCGACCGGGCAGGCCAAAGGCATCCGCCGCGCCGCGTTCGAGCGCGCGCCCGACGGTGCCGCCGTGGTGCGCATCACGCTGGCGCGCCCGCGCATCGTCAGCCTCGATTCCGACGGACCGTCCTGGCTGGTCACCATCGCCGACACCGTCACCACGCCGAGCCGTCCGTTGAGCCTTGCGCGCACGGTGCTGCCGAAGAACCGCGCCGCCATCGCCATCCCGTTCGAACAGGCGGGGCAGGTGCACGAATTGCGGGATCCGACCATCGGCGATCGCCTGCTCGTTATCACCGCGCCAGCGCCGGTGCGTGGCTTCCTCAAGGCACAGCAATTCGTGGAATTGCGCGTGCTGGCCTCCGCGCAAGGCGTGGCGGTGCAGCCGGCGGCCGACGACGTGACGGCACAGTTCGATGCGCGCACGATTACGATTGCGCGCCCCAACGGCTTGTCGCTGTCCTCGGGCACCACGGGCAAGACCGAAGGCGGCGGCTTCCGTAATCTGACCTTCGACACCCAGGTCTGGGGCTTCGATCGCGCGGCGCCCTTCATCGCGCGGCAATCCGAATTGATGGCGCTCGCCGCTGCCGCGCCCGAGAACAAACGCAAGGAGGCGCGCTTCAATCTCGCGCGCTTCTATATCGCGCGCGACATGGCGGCCGAGGCCAAGGCCGTGCTCGAGGTCGCGCTTTCCGACGAGCGCGGCGCCGACGACGTGACCGGCATGGTGCTCAAGGCGGTGGCCGATCTCATGCTCGATCGCCCCGACCGCGCGCTCAAGACGCTGCTGGCCCCGCAGATCGGCGCGCAGCAGGACGCGCCGGTGTGGCGCGCGGTGGCCTATGGGCGTCTGGGGCAATGGACCGAAGCGCGCGCCGGCTTCAAGAATCTCGACGACGCCATCGGCGCGCTGCCGGTGGAGTTGCAACGCATGGCCATGCAGGAGGCCCTGCGCGCGGCCATCGAGGTCGGCGATTATGCCGGCGCGGCGCGGCTGTTGAACGAATTCGACACCGTCGGCGTGCCGGACGATCTGAAAGCCGCGCTCGACGTGCTCTCCGGCCGCCTCGATGAAGCGCTCGGCCGCAACGATGACGCGCTCGCGAAATATCGCTCGGCCGCGGCCTCGCCCGACCGTCGCGCCGCCGCGCAAGGGCGCTTGCGCGAAATCAGCATGATGCTCAAGCACGGCAAAATGCCGCGCAAGGAGGTGATCGCGGCGCTCGAGACGCTCACCACCACCTGGCGCGGCGACGAAACCGAAACCGAAGGCCTCAAGATCCTGGCGCATCTCTACACCGAGGACGGCCGCTACCGCGCCGCCTTCCACACCATGCGCACGGCGCTCCTGGCGCATCCCAATTCGGATTGGACGCGCAAGATCCAGGACGAGGCGGCGGCCACCTTCGACAGTCTGTTCCTGGCCGGCAAGGGCGATGCGCTGCCGCCGATCGAGGCGCTCGGCCTGTTCTACGACTACCGCGAACTGACGCCGATCGGTCGCCGCGGCGACGAGATGATCAGGCGGCTGGCGGACCGGCTGGTCGCGGTCGATCTGCTCGACCAGGCGGCGGAATTGCTGCAGCACCAGGTCGATCACCGCTTGCAGGGCGCGGCGCGCGCGCAGGTAGCGACAAGGCTTGCGGTGATCTATCTGATGAATCACAAGCCCGCCCGCGCGCTCGCCACGCTGCGGGCCACGCGCATGTCCGATCTGGCCAACGAGCTGCGCGAGCCGCGGCTCATGCTGGAAGCGCGCGCGCTGTCCGAAACCGGACGTCACGACGTCGCACTCGAACTTATCGCCGACATCAAAGGCCGCGAGGCCAGGCGGCTGCGCTCGGATATTCTGTGGGCGGCCAGTCGCTGGCGTCCGGCGGCCGAGCAGATCGAAGAGCTTTACGGCGAGCGCTGGCGCGATTTCCGGCCGCTCAATGACGGCGAACGCGACGACATCCTGCGCGCGGCCATCGGCTATTCGCTCAGCGACGAGACTATTTCGCTCATGCGCCTGCGCGAGCGCTACGGGGCGTTGTTCGCCGACGGTCCCGACCGCCGCGCCTTCGATGTGGTGAGCGCGCCGATCGGCGTCGATAATGCCGAGTTTAAAGACGTGGCCAAACGCGTGGTCGGCATCGACACGCTGTCGGCCTTCCTGAAGGATCTGCGGCAACGCTACCCGGGCGCCGGTTCGGTTGCCTTGACCGCTTCCGCGCAAGACGCGACGCAGCCCAAGCCGGCGGCGCCGAAGTCGGAGCCGGCGGCGGGCGCGGACAAGGCGGCGATGAATGTGCCGCCGCAGGCCGGTCCGTCCGACGCATTGTTGCCGACGAAGCCGCCGGTTGGCGTGCCGCTGCGTCCCGACCTTTCGCCAACGGGTTCGATTTCACGCGCGCCACGCGCAAGGCCGCGCTGACGGCCGCTGTCAGAACGGGGCTTTTCTTCGCCGCATCGGTAAACCGCCGTCCGTTATGGCTTCGGAGAGCAGGTCACCGGCCCATGCTTGAGCAGCCTGCTTTGGCCGCCGGCGCTAAGCACGATCTCGTTATCGTAGATCACGATGCTCGGGTCGTCCGCGGGCGCGTTGGATTCCTTGTAGGACGCACTGCAAATCCCTCCAGGCGGAATTTGCGCCGCCATCTCCTGCGGAATCTGTTTGCTCGTCACCAGGCTCGCCCAGCAGCGCGCGGCATTTTGCAGAAGCGAGCAGGACGCGTTGATCGCGCGCTTATAGCTCAGCCGCAGCCCGTCTTTGGCCATCGCCACAGATTGAATAAGGTCATCGTTGACGCCGACCGCCGCATCCTTGAACACGGTCCTGCCGTTTCTCGCATCGACAATCTGAAATCCCACGCCGCCTTGGGGATCCATCTCGCTGAAGAACAGGGCGGGGCCCTTGCGGCCTAAATAGCCGAAGCCGGACGTCTTCAACACAAGCTCGCCGGCGGCCTTCTTGTCGTTGCAGGCCTGCCCGGTGCCGCGCACGAGCGCCGCATCCGCCGAACTCGGGCCATCGAGCGCCTCGCGGATCATGAAATCGGCATAATAAGTGCAGTGGATTTCCACGGAGTCGCCATTCGATTTCGCGGCCGCCTTGCGAACGGCGACCGGCTTATCGAACCGACCCGGTGTCGGCGCTTGGGCCCATACCGGGGCCGCCATAAGCAGCAGGGCTGCCGCGCAATAGCGGGCAATCGGCCGCCTCTTGATTCGATCGTGTTGCAATGAAGCCGCTCCCCGTTGTGGCTTACAAAATCATTGAGCCGGAAGCCCAATAAAGCTCCCGCCGTCGGCTCGCCCAAACTACCATGCATACCACGCGGGAAGGCAGCGTGGCCGCGACCGAATGGCGCATCGTCACGCCGGCGCCCGGCCGCTACGCCGCGACGCGGATCCCGCGTCGGACCCCCGCGCCGCCATGCGCCACGGAATAATCACACATTTCATTATCGTTTACACGGCCGCGCTGGAGAATCACGTCGTCAACTTGTGATTTTATGCGCGCACCGTCGCCTGCAAGGGCCGCGCATCGCTGCCGTCATATCGGTTGACCGTAGCGACCCGCACCCAGTAATGCATGGGTGTCGACGGCGCGCGCGCCGCGAGCAATTCATTGCGGCCCCTGTTTTCGAGCATCATCGTTTATGACCATTCGCGCGCGACATCCGGTCCTTGCTGTATTGCTTGCTTGCGCGTTTGCGGCGCAAGCGCGCGCGACGAGCGCCTGCGTGATGGGCGCGGAAGCCTGTCCGGCGGTCGTGCACATGGCGCGCGGCGCGGTCTCCGTCGAGGTGAGCGGCCTGCTGACCGAGCGCGCGCCGTCCTATTTCCTGAGTTTTACGGCGCGCGGCGGCCAGATGCTGACCATCGAGCCGGTCAAGGATCCCGGCATTAAATGGGGCGCCGGCGTTCCGATCCGATTTCCCGGCGGCAAGGACGGCGATGCCATCGATCCCGGTCGCCCGTTCAAGCTGCCGCGCACCGGCACTTATACACTCGATCTGCACGCCAACACGATGGCCGACAATCCGTTCGGCCCGTTCGTCGTGAAGATCACGATCCGATGATGGCGTGGGGCCACGCGCTTTCTTATTGGGCATTTTTCTCACGCACTCCGCGCTTACTGCGCCGAGGACCGCAGAGATCAAGGAAGGAACTGCTTGGCTTGCGCGCCCAAATGCGCTTTGTTCCAAGCCGCGATCGCGAACGGACAGGGGGTGTCATGATGAATCGCTATGAGGTCCGCCGCGACATTCGCGCCACCGCGTGCCGGGTTCATCGGTTGTTGTCGCATGCGGGCACTTGCGGCGTGCTGCTTGCAGCCATGACTGCCAGTGCCGCACGGGCCAACGACACCACCGCTGCGCTGACCACCGGCGGCCTCGTCTTCGGCAAGAACGCCAATATCGAGATGCGTTCGGAAGACTTGTCGATATCCGAGAAGCAGATCGTTGTGCACTATCGTTTCTTTAATCGCGCGAAAAGCGACGAGACCGTGACGGTCGCTTTTCCGATGCCGGATGTCGACTGGACCGATGCGCATCCGATCGCCGTACCGAACAATGAGTCCGATAATTTTCTCGACTTCCACACCACGGTCGACGGCCGTCCGGTCGCCATGCAGATCGAGCAGAAGGCCTTCGTCGAGGGTCGCGACGTGACCCAGCCCCTGGTGGCGCTCGGCGTCCCGCTGATGCCGACCGCGAAAAAGACCCATGCCGTGCTGGACGCGCTGCCGAAGGCGGCATCGCAGAAACTGCTCGCGCAAAAAATCGTGCGGCCGGACGATTACGATGCCGGCAAGGGCATGGAGCACCATATCGCGCCGCTATGGAGCGTGCGCACGACCTATTACTGGCGGCAAACCTTTCCCGCCGGCAGGGAGATGACCGTCGAGCACCGCTATCGGCCGAGTGTCGGCGGCAGCGTTCAGACCCGCATCGGCTCGGATTACACGACGCCCGCGGAGATGCGCGACTACGCGACGCGCTATTGCACGGACAAAGGCTTTCTATCGGGCGCCGCCGGGCTAAAGCGCAAGAACAAGGGCGTGCCGGCGCCGGAGCTCAAGCTCGCCTATGTGCTGACGACCGGCGCCAACTGGGCCGGGCCGATCGGCGACTTTCGCCTCACGATCGATAAGGGCACGCCCGATTCGCTGATCAGCTTCTGCGAGGATGGCGCGGTGAAGAAGATCGGTCCGACGACGTTCGAAGTCCGGCACAGGAATTTCGCGCCGACCCGCGATCTCGACATCCTCATCCTGCGCGCCTACCGGTAAGGCCCTCAGGCGCGCGGCTTTTTTCGACACGTCATGCCGAGGAATCATCGATGAAACGACTGCTTGCCGCCGCTGCCTTCGCTATCTCCTGGAGCCTCATCGCTGGCGCGGCGAACGCCGCCGCGCAGCGCCCGGTGCTGTGCAAGCTGGTGGTGAATGGCAAGACCTATCTCGACGGGCAGTGCCTGTTCGAAGCCGACAAGGACGGCTCGTTCCGCATTTTCGGCAAGGATTATTTCGCCTACATCAATGTGCATGGCGGGACGGCGGAGGCGAGCTGGAACGCCGACCCGAAATCCTCGCATGCGCAGGCGCCGCTCGGGACGCTGACGCGCAAGGGCGCCTGCTGGGTGAACGCGACCGCGCAGATCTGCGCGCGCAATCTGCCGCCCGACAAGCTCGCCAAGGCGGTCGCGGCGCAGCCCAAGGGCGACATGATCTACCCCGATTATCCGGGCGCCTCGCAGAGCTGCATCATGCCGCGCGGCGGCAACTGGGTCGAGGGCGCGCCGCTCGTGCTCGACAATTGCCCGGCCGACAAATCGGCCAATCGCTTCGTGCGCGTGGGCGGCGAAATCAGGGTCGACGGGGCGCCTAACCTTTGCGCCGGCCTTGTCGTCGGGGCGCATAGCGCCTTCGTCGAATTGCAGAAGTGCGGCGAGGCCGGCCGCCAGTGGCGTTCGCCCGCGACCAGCACGACCTCCGCGCTCATCCGTTCCAAGGAGGGCGACTGCTGGACGATTCCAAAAATCGCCGACGACAAGGCGATCTTCCCGTTCGAGATCGAGGCCGACGCTTGCCGGGGCGGGCATGCCAGGCCGATCAAATTCTTCTTCGATAAGGGCTGAGATTTCCCACTCGCCGGCTTCGAGCCAGCGCGCTACGGCCTTCCGCAAAATTGCATTGACGGAACCCGGCGGCACAACTTGCTGCCGCAATCCCGGATTGATACAAATTGCCTGATTGATCGTGGCGGGACCCGTGTTGGTCATCCACGCGGGCCTCATTGCGAACGGGGTCCAGACATGTCGTGGCATATTCGCGCGGCCGGTTTCGCTCGGCCGAACGTCGGTCGCATTGTTGTATTCGTCGGCGCCCTCTTCATCGTCGCCTTTACAGCGCTAAGCAGTCCGGCGGCCGCGGCCACCAGCGCCTGGACCTCAACCGGGCCGTTCGGCGGCCAGGTGGGCAAGATCGCGATCAATCCGAAAACTCCCGGCACCCTATTTGCCATCTCGCAAGTCGGCGGCGTCTTCAGGAGCACCGACAGCGGCGGGCACTGGATGCGCGTCACGACGGGGATAACCGACCCTTTCGCCACCTTCGACGTCGCGATCGATCCCACGAATCCCAACAATGTTTATGTCGGCGATCCGCTCGGACTCTATAAAAGCACCAACGACGGCGCGAGCTGGAAACAGCATCCACAAGGTGCCGGTCTTTACTCGCTCGTTGTCGACCCGCACGCGTCGAATACGCTTTATGGCACCAACGGCAGCGCGGTCGAGACCAGCACCAATGGTGGCTTGACCTGGAGGTCGATCGGTTCGGGCCTGCCGAGCGGGGGGCAAATCGTAGCGATCACGATCGACCCCGTTAAGTCGGCAACGCTCTACGCCGCCACCACCATGGGCGTCTACAAGACGGAGAACAGCGGTGCGCTGTGGAAGTCGAGCGGCGGCGGGATGGCCAGCGGAGTGCAGATCTTTAACATTCGCATCGATCCCGCAAACGACAATCATCTTTACGCCGCCGGGCGCTTGAATAGCAGCGCCGCGGTCTACGAAAGCACGAACGGGGGCGCGCATTGGTCGTCGTTTCCGACCAAGGGTCTCACGGCCGGCATCGCCGATCTCAGGATCGATCCCAAGACACCGAGATTGCTGTATATCGCGCTCGGCCTCGGCTATGGCCAAAACGGCGTCTACGTCAACAAGAACCGCGCCGCGAGCTGGACCGCCATCGATACCGGGCTGGATGCGCCGGTAAACTCCATCAATCAGCTTGCCATCAACCCGAAGACGCCGACGCGGCTTTACGCGGCGACCAATTACGGCGTGTTCACGACCGGCAATAGCGGAAGTAGCTGGCACGCGGCGAATAAGGGTCTGGCCAATACGCGCGCGACGGTGCTCGCGGTCGATGCGGACTCCAAGACGATTTATGCCGGCACCGTTGCGAATGGGCTGTTCAAGAGCACCAACAGGGGCGTGAGCTGGACCGCGATCGACAAGGGCTTGCCGACGAGCGGCAGCGGTCTGCCGATTCCGATGTCGATTGCGATCGATCCGGGCAACTCGCGGCATCTCTTTGCCGGGTTCGAATTCGCGGACCCCGGCAATTTGTGGCAAAGCGTCAATGGCGGATCGAGTTGGACGCCGATCGCGGCTCTCAATTATCAGGGGACGGTGTTCTCGATCGCTTTCGATCCGACAAACGCAAAGAATGTCTTTGCGGGTGCCAACGCGGGCCTTTACCGAAGCACCGACGGCGGCGCGACATGGAAACTCATCAGCGCAAAGCCCACCACCGCCGGCGGCGCAGGCGTTCAACCGGCGGCTGGCTTGCCGGCGGGCAAGGTCACGCAAATCGCCTCCGAGAGTCTCGATGGTCAGCTATTCCTTGAAGCGCTCATCTCGGACAGCGACGGTAACCAGAAGGCTTATTTTTCCGACGACAATGGAAAGACCTGGAGGAAATTGAATGACGATCCGGACTTCCAATTCGTCAAAGGCTTTTTTTGGGGAAGGGAACTCGCAAAGCGACTTCCGGCCGCCTATGGGAAAGACACGGCCGACGCCATTTACGCAATGGCCATGTTGTTGGCGCCGGTGCAAAAGAGCTCCGCGAAATTTAGTGCCCTGACGACAGACGGGGCAAGTCTATCCGCCGTGAATCCCGCCATCGCCACGAATAAGTGGACCCCGTGGAAGGCTCCGAAAGGAATCGATCCGACACTTTGCGCGCCGGTCACCTCGTTCGCCCAAGACCCGAAGAGTCCGAGCACGCTCTTTGCCGGCGGCAACTATGGTTGCGGCGTTTTGCGCGGCGCCAGTCTCGGGCAGAACGTAACGCCGATGAATGCGGGCCTGCCGTACCAATCGCTGGCCGTCAACGCGCTCGCGGCCACGGCGAACGGCTGCGATGTCTTCGCCGGCACGGAGGGCGGCAGCGTTTATCGTTTCACCTTCGAGCGCAGCGGCTGCAAGAGCCCTTGATGCCGGCCGAGCTCGGCCGGCCAACGCGCTTCCAAGCTGTCGCGCTTAGAGCGGGATCGTCTGAAATTGAATCGCGCGTCGCCGCGAGCTCTCTTTACCTTTCCCATAAGGAGAGGTCGGCATGCAAAGCATGCCGGGTGAGGGGTTTCGAACTATCGAGATTCCTGTACCTCCTCACCCCAGCCCTTTCCGCCTCCAGGGCGTTCACGCCGGTCTTTGACGGGCTGTGGGGGAGAGCGAGCCCGCCGGACTCGGGGCGGGCGCTTCGATATAACGCGATCCCGCTCTGGCCGAGAGCAACGGCGCGTCGATCGTACAGGAAAAACCCGCTTCGTCGAAATTGAGCTGCACCTCGGCGTCGAGGTCGCCGGCCAGCATGCGGGTGAGCAGCACCGAGCCGAAGCCCTTCTGCTTCGGCGGTTTCACTTTCGGCCCGCCCGTTTCATGCCAAGTGAAATGCAGGCGCACGTCGGGATCGCGGCTCAAGGCCCATTGCACCGCGATCGTGCCGCTGTCGACCGACAGGGCGCCGTATTTCAAGGCGTTGGTGTAAAGCTCGTGCAGCGCCATCGCCATCGACAGCGCCTCCTTGGGCGCCAGCAGAATGGGCGGGCCCGCGAGCGTGATGCGGCCGGCATTGCTGTTGTTGCTGTCGAGCGTCGCGCTCGCCAGTTCGTGCAGCGACGCGCTTTCCCAATTGGTCTGCGTGAGCAGGTTATGCGCGCGCGACAGCGCGATCAGCCGTCCCTCGAAGGCGCGCCGCGCCGGCGCGGCCGCACCCACACCACGGAAAGTCTGGTGCGCGATGCTCTGCACCACCGCCAGCGTGTTCTTGACGCGATGGTTGAGCTCGGCAAGCAGCAGTTCGCGCTGTGCCTCGGCACGCTTGCGGCTGCTGATGTCGACGACGGCGGCGAGCGACATCACGCCCTCGGTGGTTTCGATCGGGCTCAAGCCGATTTCCACCGGCACTTCGGTGCCGTCCTTCCGCAGCGCGAACAGGTCGCGGCCGGCGCCCATCGGCCGCGCGCTCGGGTCTTTTTGATAGGCGCTGCGGAATGTGGGGTGTTGTCCGCGAAAGCGCTCCGGCACCAGCATCTCGATCGGCTGTCCGATCAATTCGGCGCGCGGATAGCCGAACAGCCGCTCCGAATGCGCGTTCACCAGCACGATGCGGCCGTCCTTGTCGGTCATTACCATGCCGCTGGGCGCCGCCTCGACCGCCAGCCGGAAGCGCTGCTCGCTCTCGCGCAACACACGGTCGGCTTCCTCGCGGTCGGTGACGTCGACATTGACCCCGATCATGCCGAGGAATTCGCCCTTGCCGGAGAAGCGCGGCTGCGCATTGGTCTGCAACAGCCGATAACGGCCGCGGAAGTCGCGATAGCGTCCCTTGACGGCCGCGACGCTGCGCGTGGCCAGCGCCTGCATCATCTGACGGCCGATCTCGGGCGCGTCGTCGGGGTGGACGGTGCTGCGCCAATCGAACTTGCTCAGGTCGGCTTCCTCCACGCCCCAGAACTGGCGCAGCATGCGATTGAGATGCAGGCAGCCGCCGTTCGCATTGCTCATCCAGATCATCACCGGCGCGCTCTCCGACATCAGCCGGAAGCGCTCCTCGGTCTCGCGTAGCTCGGCCTCGGCCATCTGCCGCGTAATGGCCGATCCCAATTGTCGGGCGATGGTGAGCGCGAGGTTGACTTCCTCCGCGGAAAGGTCGTGCGGCGCGTCGTAATAGGCCATGAACTTGCCGATCAGCCGGCCTTTGGCGATCAGCGGAACGAAGGCCATGGCGGCGATGCCTTCGGCCGCGTTGGTCGCTTTGAACGCCGTCGCCTCGCTGGAACGTGCGATGTCCGCAATGCAGAGCGGTCGCAAGCTCAACGTATCGGGTGTCCACGGCGAGTGGCCGTCGATTGCCTTGCGATAGTCGTCGGACAGTCCGCGCCATGCCACGAAGCGCATCACGCCGGCGGCGTCGAATAACAGGATCGAGGCGCGGTGGCATCCGAGCGCGCTTGAAATTGCATCGAGCGCGGCCTGATAGGTCGCGCCGAGCGAATCCGCGATTTGCAGATCCTCGGTGAATTCGTGCAGCGTGGTGAGCGCCTGCACGCGTTGCGCCAGCGACGCCTCCACTCGTTTGCGCTCGCTGATATTGCGGCAGACGGTCGAGGCCCCGACGATCCGGCCGTCGGCGTCGGTGAGCGGCGACACCGTCAGCTCGACTTCGACGCGCGATCCGTCCTTGCGAACCCGCGTGGTCTCGTATTGCTTGAACGACTGGCCCTTTTCGAGTCGGTGGATGGCCTCGATCGCGCGCGCCATTCGCTCCGGCGGCACCAGCGTGAGCAGGGAGCGGCCGATTATGTCCTGGGCGCTATAGCCGAACAGCCGCTCGGCCGCCGGATTCCAGCGCACAATCGTTCCATCGGGCCGCCAGCTCCAGATCGCGTCGTGCGAGCCTTCCACGATGGACGCCAATTCGCGCCGGTCCGCCTCCAGCTCGTGGACGTGCGCGCGCAAGGTTGCGATTTCCGACTCTGGCCTGACGAAATCGGAGCGCAGTTCCTCGATGTCGGCGCCTGGGCTTGCGCAATGTTGGCGGTTGCGTCGCATGGACCCCCCCGGCCTGGCGCGTTGCTGCGTCGAGCGGCCGTAATAGCTTCGCTCAAAATGCTTTCGATTTCTATTCGCTGGCACGCCGAAGATGCAGAAATTCAGGCCCGACCCGACGGCACGCCCCCTCGCCTAAGTTGAACGCAATGGGGCGAACAAAGTTTCATGCCGTTTTTATGTGCGGCGCGCTCGCAATTTAGCCGGTGCGGCATGCGTTAAATAATTCGGAAACCGTCGCGCGCGGTCGGATCCGCGAGGCCGCCGGAACCGTCGATATCTCATTGCTTCGTCAATAAGATTCCGCGCACAGCGCGGGGAAGCAACTCACGATCCGTAGCTTTGGATGAGCGAGCCGGCCACCAGGCTCCAGCCGTCGACCAACACGAAGAAGATCAGCTTGAACGGCAGCGACACCACCACCGGCGGCAACATCATCATGCCCATCGACATCAGCACGGAAGCGACCACGAGGTCGATGATAAGGAACGGCAGGAACAACAGGAATCCGATCTCGAAGGCGCGCTTGAGTTCTGAGATCATGAAGGCCGGCACCAGCACGCGCAGCGACAGGTCCTGCGGATTGGCCGGCTCCGTTTCCTTGGCCATGTCGACGAACAGCTTCAGGTCCTTCTCGCGCACGTTCTTCTGCATGAAGGCGCGCAAGGGCACGGTGCCGCGCTCGAAGGCCTGCTCGGCTGTGATCTGGTTAGCGACCAAGGGCTTGATGCCGGCGTCGTAGCCCTGCTGCAAAGCCGGGCCCATCACGAAGGCGGTCAAAAACAAGGCGAGCGAGATGATCACCGCGTTGGGTGGGGCGGTGGCGGTGCCGAGCGCGGTGCGCAACAGCGAGAGCACCACCACGATGCGGGTGAACGAGGTCATCATGACCAGGATCGACGGCGCCAGCGACAACACCGTCAACAACGCGATCATCTGGATCACGCGCTCGGTCAGACCGCTGTTGCCCTGACCGAAATTGATGCTGACATCCTGCGCGCCGGCAGGCGCCGTCGCAGCCAGCATCACCAGCACTACTCCGATCGCCACCGTCACTAGACGGACACGGCGATCGGAACCGAATATCACGATTTCCCGCTCGGACGGCCGAGCAAGCTGGCCATCTCCTCTTCCAGGCTGTCGAACGTTTTTTTGTCCGACGCCGGCGCGGGCTCCGGCTTGATCTCGAGCTTGGGCTCGGCCCTGACCTCGGGTTTCGGTTCGGGCTTGGCCTCTAATTTGGGCTCGGGTTTGAACTCAGGCTTCGGCCATGCCTCGAGCTTCGGTTCGGGTTTCGGCTCGAACTTGGGTTCCAATTTGGGCTCGGGTTTGAGCTCCACCGGGGGCTCGAATTTGGGCTCGACCTTCGGCTCCGGCTTGGCTTCCACGCGCGGCTTGAATTCGCGCAAGGGCGCGCGCGGCGGCGGCTCTGGGATTTTCGGCGGCTTGGGAATCGGTGCGGCGGCTTGCGCGGCGATTGCATCGCTGACCGGCGGGCGGCTTTCCGGCAATGGCGCGCGGCGGAGCGCGGCTTCGAGCTGCAGCGCCATTTCAGCGAGATTGTGGTCGGTCTGCGCTGCGGCCGGCACCGGCGGCTCCAGTGGCGGCGGTGGCGCAGTGACGCGCGGAGCGGGCGGTTCGCTGCGCGGCGGCGGTGGCGGCACGAGGTCGGGCGCGATGCCACCGAATGCCTCGGCTGGGCGCGGCCGCGCGCCCGGCTCGGGGGCGAGCCACGGCTCTTCCGTGACGTTCGGGCGGGAGGGGCGCACCGGCGTCGGCGCAAGCGGCGGTGACGGCGCCGGTGCCGCCGCCGGCGGCTCGGTCAACGGCTGCAGCGGCCAACCGGTTTCGAGCGCCGGGGCCGGCCGGGCCACGATATCGGGCGCGCCGGCGCGCAGCGGCTCACGCGCGGCGGCGGCGGCCGCGCGCACGATATTGGGCTCAACCACCACATCGGTGGGGCCGCCGATCATCAACAGATGCTCGACATTGTCCCGGCGGATCAGCACCAGCCGACGGCGCGCGTCGACATTGGTGGCATCGATCACCGCCAGCCGCGGTTGCCGTCCGCGCGCGGCGGTGTTGCCCAGGCGGTTGGTGGCGAAGCGACGCACCAGCCAGGCGGTGACGCCAATGAGGGCCAGCACCACCAGAAAGGCAATGAAGAAGCGTGCCGCCAGCGGCATTCCCGAGCCAAAGAGGTCCAACATCGTGCGCTCCGTTGCTCGTGCCACCGCACTATCCACCGAGAATCGGCCAAATAGTTAACGGACTAGGCACAATTTGCCGACCGGAATACTAACAAGACCTTAACAAATAAACCCCCCATTCTCGTTTTGGGCCGATTTTGCTGCCCGAGATACCACAAATGGGCCATTCCGCCCCTGCGGACCCCACCTTTTTACCAGTCGTTAACCATGAGGCCGGCAAAGTCTGCCTAGCGCGGCGTCATGCCCGCGCGCAAAGCCCGGAGGGCAAACCCATGGGCGTCACCGACGTTCCGATCCTGTCGATGCTGCGCAGCCGGATGGACTGGGCGCAGGAGCGCCAGCGCGTGTTGGCCGAGAACGTGGCCAATGCCGACACCCCGAACTATCGCGCCCGCGACCTGGTGGCGCCGAAATTCGACGAGCAGGGCTCGGCGAGCGCCGGCGCGCTGATGCCGGTTGCGCTTCTGCGCACGCAACCCGGCCACATGGGTGGCGCCGGCTTCGGCTCGGACGCGCCAACGACCGGCGCCGGCTACGAGCAGCGCCCAACCGGCAACGCCGTGAACATCGAGGACGAGATGATGAAAGTGGCGGCCAACCAGATGGACTACCAGGCCGTCACCGCGCTCTACACGCGCAGCGTCAACCTCCTCAAGACTGCGCTCGGCAAGCGTTGAGCACGGTGCGCGGCGGATTATAAGGAGGGCCGACGGTGGACTTCGTCAAAACCCTGGCAATCGCCGCCTCCGGCCTGCGCGCGCAGGCCGGGCGCATGCGCGTCATTTCGGAAAACATCGCCAATGCCGACTCCACGCCCTCGCGCCCGGGGGCCGATCCCTATCGCCGTAAGATCCCGACCTTCGAAAGCGAATATGACCGCGCGCTCGGCGCCCGCGTGGTCGAACTCGGCGAGCCGCAGAACGACAAGAGTGAATTCCATCTGAAATACGAGCCGGGTCATCCCGCCGCCGACGCCAACGGCAATGTCAAATATCCCAACGTCAATCCGCTCTTGGAAATGACCGACATGCGCGAGGCGCAGCGATCCTATCAGGCCAATATCAATGTGATCACCGCCACGCGGCGCATGCTCCAGCGTACCATCGACATTTTGCGGGCCTAGCGAATGCAGTCGCAGTTGAACGAAGCATATCGGTATGCGTGTCCCGGGCGCACCGCGACACGAAGTGCGCGGTGCAGAGCCGGGACCGTTGCGAAATCGGCGTCTGGAACGGTCCCGGCTCTGCGGCGCAGCGTCACACGCTGCGCCGCGTCCGGGACAGGTGGACAAGGTTTGCAGATAGGCATGTGACTTGAAAAGAAAGGCATAAACCATGGCCACACCGATCGCCGCCGCCAATGCCTATGCCAGCGTCGCGCGCCTTGCGCCCGATGCCTCGCTGTCGCCCGGCCGCATGCCGGGCATAGGCGGCGTCGCAACGGGCGGCGAAACCGATTTCGCCTCGGTGCTCAAGGACGCCATCGGCGCGGTCAGCGAAATGGGTCGCAAGTCGGATGCGCAGACGAAGGCGGCGGTGAACGGCAACGCCAACATGGTCGATGTGGTCACCGCGGTCTCGCAGACCGAAGTCGCGATCGACGCGGTGGTGGCGGTGCGCGACCGCGTGATCCAGGCCTATGACGACATCATGAAGATGCCGATTTGATTTTCGACGTGGGGGGCGCGGCCTCACTTCACCTCTCCGATAGGGAGAGGTCGGCGCACGGAACGTGCGCCGGGTGAGGGGTTACAGCGTCAGAGAGTCAGAAGCCCCTCACCCCAACCCTCTCGCCAACGGGGAGAGGTAGCCCGCAGTGCCACTGGAGAAAACTGCCATGACCGGACCGGAAGTTCTCGATATCGCGCGCGAGGCAATCTACACGCTGGTGATCGTGTCGGCGCCGGTGATGCTGGTCGGCCTGGTGGTCGGCGTGGTCATCTCGCTGTTGCAGGCGATCACGCAGATCCAGGAAATGACGCTCGCCTTCGTGCCGAAGATCCTGGCGATCTTCGTCTCGCTCTTAATCGCGCTGCCGTTCATGGCGGAGAAGCTGCATGCCGAGATGCTGCGCATCGCGGCGCGGATCGTGTCGGGATGAT
Source organism: Pseudolabrys sp. (assembly GCA_035549515.1). Lineage (GTDB taxonomy): Bacteria > Pseudomonadota > Alphaproteobacteria > Rhizobiales > Xanthobacteraceae > Pseudolabrys. The sequence continues at coordinate 23,923 of DASZQT010000174.1, forward strand.
GGTAGATCGCAGCCGAGAACACAGATTTGTCATCACCGGGCTTGTTCCGGTGATCTCGCTTAGGAGAGCACCGTGCCACCCTAAGCGGGATGGCCGGGACAAGCCCGGCCATGACGGGTCTCTGAATCGTCACAGGCGGGCGATGCGGAAGAACAAGCCGTAATGCACATCGACATCTCCTTCGTGCCCGCGCTGGCCGCCGCGTTCCTGCTCACCTTCGCGCGCGCGGGCACCATGCTCATGCTGATGCCGGGCATCGGCGAATCGAGCCTGCCGGCGCGGGTCCGGTTGGCGGTCGCGCTCGTGCTCACCGCCGTCATGGTGCCGCTGCATCGGCAGGCCTATTCCGTCGATCTCAATTCGCTCGGCCCAGTCATCCTGATGCTGTTCGAGGAAATCATCGTCGGCATCGTTTTGGGACTGACCGCCCGGCTCGCGATCTCGGCTTTGCAGGTCGCCGGATTCATCGTCGCCCAGCAACTGGGACTCGGCTTCGTCACCGCGATCGATCCGACCCAGAACCAGCAGGGCGTGCTGGTCGGCAATTTCCTGACGCTGCTGGGCGTCACGCTGATCTTTGCCACCGATCTGCATCATCTGGTGATCGCGGCGATGAATGACAGCTACACCATCTTCAAGCCGGGCGAGATGCCGCTCACCGGCGACGTCGCCAAGCACATCACCAATGTCGTGGCCACTTCGTTCCGCATCGGCATCCAGCTTTCCGCGCCCTTTCTGGTGTTCGGGCTCCTGTTCAACCTCGGGCTCGGCGTGCTGTCGCGACTGATGCCGCAGATGCAGGTGTTCTTCATCGGCATGCCGCTGTCGATCTTGATTGGCTTGTTGTTGTTGATGCTGGTGGTCGGCGCCATCATGAGCACCTTCATCGGCTATTTGCAGACCTTGCTCGGCCAGATGGTCGGGGCCGGGTAGGGCGGGGGCGCATGGCCGAGACCGGCGACGACGCCGAAAAAACAGAAGAGCCGACACAAAAGCGGCTCGACGAGGCGCTGCAACGTGGCGACGTGGTCAAGAGCCAGGAGGTCAGCACCTGGTTCATCATCGCGGGCGCCGCGTTGGTGCTGATGAGCTTCTCCGGCGGCGCCAGTCGCGAACTCGCCGGCACGATGCGTGGCCTCATCGCCAACGCGCACGAAATTCGCGTCGATGGGCCGGCGCTTCCTTATCTCTTTCAGAAGATCGGCCTGGAGACGCTGGCGGCGGTGGCGGTCCCGTTCTTGGTGTTGATGCTGGCGGCGCTTGGCGGCAATCTGATCCAGCACCGGCTGGTCTGGTCGTTCGACTCATTGGCGCCGAAGCTCTCCAAGATTTCGCCGATGGCCGGCCTGCAACGGCTATTCTCCAAGCAGGCGCTCGCCAATCTCGCCAAGGGCCTCGTCAAGATCCTGGTGGTCGGCGCCGTGCTCACCGCGCTGATGTGGCCGGAACGCGACCACATGGAGAGCCTGGTGAGCATGGATGTCGCGGCGCTGTTGCCGTTCATCCTGAAGCTCGCGCTCAAGCTCATGGGGGCGGTGGTCGCCATGCTCGCCGTGGTGGCCGGCGGCGACTACCTGTTCCAGTACCAGCAATGGTACCAGCGGCAGAAAATGTCGCTGCAGGAGATCAAGGAAGAATACAAGCAGAACGAAGGCGACCCCACCGTCAAGGGCAAACTCAAGCAATTGCGCCAGAGCCGCATGCGTAAACGCATGATGGCGTCGGTGCCGAAGGCCTCGGTGGTGATCACCAACCCGACCCACTACGCGGTCGCGCTGCAATACGAGCGCGGCATGGAAGCGCCGGTCTGCGTCGCCAAGGGCGTCGACGCGCTGGCGCTCAAGATCAGGGAGGTCGCGGCTGAACACTCAATTCCGGTGGTGGAGAACCCGCCGCTGGCGCGCGCGTTGCATGCCACCGTCGAAATCGACCAGGCCATTCCGGCCGAGCACTACAAGGCGGTGGCCGAAGTGATCGGCTACGTGATGCGGCTGCGCCGGGCGGTGCGGCGCTAACGGGCGAAAAACCGCTATGATCGAAAGGCCGGGATTGGCGGATAGGGGCACTTGCGCAAGCGTGGCAGGTTGGGGCACTTGGAACGGATGGATGTCACGCGCGCGTTGCGGCGAGGCAGGATCATACGACCGTCATGGCAGTTGAGGCACGGGGAGCGCGGGAGGCGGCGCCGGAACAGGTGGACGGGCAGGTGCGCCGCGCCTTCGACCGGAGCCAGAGCGCGCCGCGCGCGGGTTCGGTCTGGCTCGTGGTGCTGGTCGCCGTACTGCTGGTCGGCGCCGCCGCGGGGCTTGTCTATGTCCGGCGCGACTATTCCGAAACCTACATTTTAGTGCTTCTGGCCGCGCTCGGCACCGTCGGGGTGTTCGCGCTGTTCGCGCTCGCCTCCGGCATCATGCGCTTCGGCGGGCGCGGCGGCGGGCATGCGCTGCTCAAGACCGTGGTCGATAATGCCTTCGACGGGCTCGTGGTCACCGACCAGAGCGGGCGGGTGTTCTACGCCAATGCCGCCTATCTCGACCTGATCGGCGCGGCCGACGAAAACGATGTCCGCCCGATCGAGCGGGTGTTCATCGGCGACCCCGACGTGTCGGAAGCGATTTACCGGCTGCTCAAGGCGGCGCGCGAGAGCCGCCGATTGCAGGAAGAAGTGCGGCTTGCCGGCGCCGGCGAGGGGCCGGCGCGCTGGCTGCGCATGCGCGTGCGGCCGCTGGGCGAGGGCAAGCACGATGCCCGCCTGACGGTGTGGACGGTCGCCGATGTGACGCGCGAACGCGAGCGCCAGGAGAACGTTTTCCAGGAACTGCAGCACGCCATCGACTATCTCGACCATGCGCCGGCCGGCTTCTTCTCGGTCGATGAGGCGGGCGACATCGTCTACCTGAACGCGACGCTGGCGGGCTGGCTCGATCACGATCTGGCGCAGGTCGGCGCCGGCTCGCTCAAGCTCGCCGACATCGTCGCGGGCGAAGGCGTTGCATTGTTTACCACGCTGTCGGGCGCGCCCGGCGAAGTCAAAACCGGCGTGCTCGATCTCGATCTGAAGACGCGCACCGGACGGCCGGTGCCGGTGCGGCTCTATCACAAGGTTGCCTATGGCGCCGACGGGCGGGCGGGCCCCTCGCGCACGCTGGTGCTCAACCGGGCCAAGGAAGCGGGCGGCGACCGCGAGCGCGCGGCGGAAGTGCGCTTCATGCGCTTCTTCCAGAACACGCCGATGGCGATCGCGACCGTCGACCGCATCGGGCGCATCGCGCGCAGCAATGCCCGCTTCGCGGCGACCTTCGAGAGCGCTCTCAAGGGCGACGAGCGCTCGATCCTCGTGGTGGTGAACGAGCGCGACCGGCCCTCGCTCGAAGCGGCCATCCGTAAGGCGGCCGGCGGCGAGGGTCATATCGCGCCGGTGCAGGCCGCGCTCGAAGGTGCGGGCGAGCGTTACGCGGATTTCTTCGTCTCGGCCGTGGAGGACGAGGAGCGCGACGGCGAGGCCGCCATCGTCTATGCGCTCGAGACCACGGCGCAGCGCACGCTGGAAAACCGCATCAACCAGCAGCAGAAGATGGAATCGGTCGGCCAGCTCGCCGGCGGCATCGCGCACGATTTCAACAACGTGCTCTCCGCCATCATGATGGCGACCGACTTCCTGCTCAACGCGCACAAGCCGACCGACCCGTCCTTCAAGGACATCATGCAGATCAAGCAGAATGCCAACCGCGCGGCCGCGCTGGTGCGGCAACTGCTGGCGTTCTCGCGCAAGCAGACGCTGCGCCCGCAGGTGCTCGATCTCAACGAGGTGATCGGCGACCTCGGCATGCTGCTCAAGCGCCTGATCGGCGAGAAGGTCTCGCTCGAAGTCGTGCACGGGCGCGACCTGTGGCCGGTGCGGGTCGACATTTCCCAGTTCGAGCAGGTGGTGGTCAATCTCGCGGTCAATGCGCGCGACGCCATGCCGGACGGCGGCAAGCTCACGGTGCGCACCGCCAATGTGGAAGCGAGCCAGTCGGGCCAGTTCGGCTACAAGGGCATGCCGGGCGGCGACTATGTCATGGTGGAAGTCTCCGACACCGGAACCGGGATTCCGCCCGAGATCATCGAGAAGATCTTCGAGCCGTTCTTCACCACCAAGGAAGTGGGTAAAGGCACCGGGCTCGGCCTGTCGACGGTCTACGGCATCGTCAAGCAGACCGGCGGCTTCATCTATGCCGACAGTGAGCCGGGCCGCACCTCGTTCCGCATTTTCCTGCCGCGCCATGTGCCGGGGGTCGAGGAGACGCCTGTTGTCGTTGCGCCGGCGGAAGCGCCCGCGATTGCCGGCGCGATCTCGGCCGCCGACCAGATGGCGAAAGCGGCGAGCGCCGATCTCACCGGGCAGGGCACGATCCTCTTGGTGGAAGACGAAGAAGGCTTGCGCGCGCTCAATGCGCGCGGGCTCGCTTCGCGCGGCTACACCGTTCTGGAAGCGGGCAACGGTGTCGACGCCATCGAGGTTTTGGAGCGCGAAGGCCACGTCGATCTGGTGGTCTCTGACGTGGTGATGCCGGAAATGGATGGGCCGACGCTGCTCAAGGAGTTGCGCCGGCGCGATCCCAAAGTGAAATTCATTTTTGTGTCGGGCTATGCCGAAGAAGCCTTCGCCAAGAACCTGCCGAGCCAGGAGCAATATGCATTCCTGGCGAAGCCCTTCACGCTCAAGCAACTCGTCGCGGAAGTGAAAAAGACGTTGGCCGAATAGCACAAGCGTCGCGCGGCTTGCGCCGCGCCGGCGTTACATACGACCGCAAAGCGTGCGGCTGTCCGGCCAAAGCGCTCGCTCAGACGTGCCCGGTCAACGCGAGAATCAACACGACGATCAACAAAACGCCGACCACACCGGAGGGACCGTAGCCCCAGCCGGAGCTATAGCCCCAGCGCGGGAACGCGCCGACCAGCAGAAGAATCAAGACAATAATGAGAACTGTGCCAAGCATGTCGCGCCCCATCCATTGCGCGGTCGCAGCTTCACATCACACCGCGCCAATGCGCCGCGCATTTCAATAACAACGAAGCGGGGAGATACGTTCCGTCGCTTTATGCGAAAGTGCCGCCGCGCGCCCGGCGGCAGCGTTCGCAACAAGCCGGTGAGCGACGCGCGTGTGCGGGGGCGCCCGTTCAGTAGCAGCGATACCCGCGCCAGCAGCCGGCAGGCCGCGCATAGACAACGTTGGGCGCGTAGACATAAGCCGGCGGGGCATAGACATAGGCCGGCACATAGGCATAGGCCGGGGCATAGGCGTAGCCATAAAAGCCGTTGCCACAACCGTAGTTGCACCCGCCGGCCACGGCGGCGCCGACACCGAGCCCGAGGATGCCGGCGCCCACGATCGCCGGCGCGACCCACCATTGCGCCTGCGCCTGCTGCGGCGTCGCCGCGAGGCCCGCAATACCGACCGCCGCGGCGGTTGCAAGGGCGACTATCGTTCTCCGCATCGCACTGCCTTTCATTGGAATTTCGCTCAAATTGCGCGGGGTTGGCACCCGTTCGCGCGGGAACAAGTTGAGGCGATGAGCTTTGTTCCGGGCCTAGGTGGAAGTGCGGATCGCGTCGGCGCGGCCGATCTCGTATTCAGTCCAGCCTATGCGTGCTGGCCAGACGAAAACCGTCGCGGCGCTATGCCGCGTCCTCTTACAAAAGGTATCCGACATGGTTATTTACGTGTCGTTTATCGGCCGGGGAGGGCCAAATGATTCGCCAATATTGGATGTTTGCGTTGGCGGCCATTGTGACCGCCTTTGTACTCGTCGCTGAAGATGCCTCGGCCCGAGTCGGCGGCGGCCTGTCGAGCGGCACGCGCGGCGCGCGCACCTTTTCCGCGCCGCCGCCAACGCGCACCGCGCCCAACGCCGCGCAGCCGATGCAGCGCAGCATGACCCAGCCGAACGCGACCGCGCCGATCGGACAAACGGCCGCGCGCCCCGGGCTATTCGGCGGCGGATTGTTCGGCGGCCTCGCCGCCGGCTTTCTCGGCGCTGGGTTGTTCGGCCTGTTGTTCGGTCATGGCCTGTTCGGCGGCATGGGCGGCTTCGGCTCGCTCATCGGGCTGGTGCTGCAGCTTGTTCTCATCTTCTTCGTCGCGCGGCTGATCATGCAGTGGTGGCAGCGCCGCAGCACGCCGGCCTTTGCCGGGGGGCCGGCCGGAAACCCGCACGCCTACCGCGGCTTCAGCGGCATGTTCGGCGGCGGCGGCGCATCGACCGGCGAGCCGCTCACCATCGACAAGGCCGATTACGACATGTTCGAGCGGCTGCTCGGCGAGGTGCAGGCGGCCTATTCGGAGGAAGACCTCAACACGTTGCGTGCGCGTGTCACGCCCGAGATGCTGTCTTATTTCTCCGAGGACTTGGCGGAGAACGCCAGCCGCGGCCTGGTCAATCGCGTCTCCGGCGTGCGGCTCCTGCAGGGCGATCTGGCGGAGGCCTGGCGCGAGGGCGACACCGAATACGCCACCGTCGCCATGCGGTTTGCGCTCACCGATAGTTTGGTGGAACGCAGGACCGGCCGCCTGGTGGAAGGCGGCCGGCCGGAAGAGGTCACGGAATTGTGGACCTTCATGCGCGCGCGCCCGGGCCACTGGCTGCTCTCGGCCATCCAGCAGACCTAAATCGCGGGGCGACGTGTTATTTGGACCGCTATCGGCTTGCGGCAGCTTGTGCGGAAGCCGGCGCTTCGATCACGCCGGCGGCTCCCGGCACGAGCGAGGCATTCTGCCCCGCGCCGGCGGCTAGCTCGAACCTTACACCGATTTGATTCGAGGTACGCCAGACCACGCGGCAGGCGCGGCGCGCCGCGCCATTGGCCGACAATAGCAGCATGAACTGTTCTGGCACCTGTCCGGCGTTCTCAACGTCGATGCGCGCGCCGGTCTCCGACATGTCGGACAACAGGCAGCTTTGCCGCTCGCCCGAATCCGATGTGGCCCAGGCCACATAACGGATCGGTCGCCGCCGCGATTTGCGTTTGTCTTTGGTCATGTCGTGCCGCCGCCGCCTCGCGGAGCGCTCTTTACCGCCTGTTAATGGTCGCGGCGGAAGCCAAGCGACTCTATCGGCAGCCCGTTACTAATTCATAAAGCGAGATACGACGACGCCGCATCTGCATACCCGTTGACCGGATGGCCAAATCCGTTTATTTGGCCGCCCGCAACCTGGTTTTCGGCCTCATCTTGCTACGCTCCCGGCATGGGCGGCGCTATCCAAGTGAACTCCCCAAAACTCGGATTGTTGCCGCCCGCGCGATGTTGCATGGGCGCGAGCAAGAGAGACGTGAAAGGAAATCTGATGCCCGTCGGAACTGTAAAGTTCTTCAATACCCAGAAAGGCTACGGCTTCATCCGCCCGGATGACGGCTCGAAGGATGTGTTCGTGCACATCACCGCGGTGGAGCGCGCTGGCATGCGCTCGCTGGTCGAAGGTCAGAAGATCAGCTACGAGATCGTGACCGAGCGCGGCAAGCAGGCGGCGGGCAATCTGCAGCCGGCCTGAGCGACCCGACGGTCGGAATTGATTTTTCGAGGCCCGGCGGTGACGCCGGGCTTTTTTATTGGGTCCGCCGGCGCGCCGTGTTTGCGCCGACATGACGGACGCGAATGGTATACAATGCGCAACCGGCGAGGAGCCAACACGACAAACTGCTTCGGGAGGAGTTGCGCATGGACATTATCGCTTGCGGTTCGCGGCCGTCGCGCCAGGTCGGTCCGCCGAGCTTCACCGGCACGGTGTGGCAGGACCCGATCGTTCAGGCGCCCGAGCCGGCGCGCATCCGCGCCGCCTGGGTGCGGTTCGAGCCGGGCGCACGCACGGCATGGCATACCCATCCGCTCGGCCAGACCCTGCATGTGGTTTCCGGGCTCGGCCGGGTGCAGACCTGGGGCGGACCGATCCGCGAAATCCGCGCCGGCGATACGGTTTGGATTCCGCCCGGTGAAAAGCATTGGCATGGCGCGGCGTCCGAGCACGCGATGGAGCACCTTGCCATGCAAGAGGCGCTCAATGGCGAGCATGTCACCTGGCTCGAGCCAGTGACCGACGCGCAATATGGCGGTGCGGTGGAGGGCTGAGCGGGCAATAACCTGGCGCGAGACTTTGCGACTCTAATTCAGCCCGGTCACAGCCTGGAACCCATCCACCTTGAAATTGGCGAGCGGGAAACTCGCCGTAATCACCTTCTTGGTCGCCGGGCTGATCTCCACTTGGGTGCCGGTCCACGGGTCATCGGCGACGACGCTGAGGACTGCCGTGCCGGACTTCGTATAGAGCGTGCCCAGCATGTAGTGCGTCGCCGTGCCACCGCCCGGCTTTGTGTATGTGCCACGCAAGATCACGGGCCGGTGGACATTCATCTGGCCGATCACGTTGGTGTTGTTGAGGTGCGTCGCCGCCGCAATGGTCTTCATCGCGCCGAGCGTCGCGTGCGAGGTGAGCGGACTCGGGCTGAACGTCGTCGTCTGGCTCGAGTCATGCCAGAAGTACTTGTCGATCTTCACGTTGATCAAGGTCGAGACGTTGTCGGTGATGCCAACCGCACGGCCGATCATGGTGTACACCGCGGCGAGCGATGCCTGATCGGCGTGGGCCGGATTGCTATGGTATTGCGACTTATCGAGCTGGCTGATCGGCAGGAATGCGAAAACCTTGCCGGATACCGCCAGCGTCGCCAGGGTTGAACTGAAATTCCCCGGGAGGTTGAGGAATGGATAGCTCTCGGAAGCGGTGATGCCCCAGGCGCCTGTAAAACCGGTCGGCAATGCCGAGCGAAGCTGCGTCGTGCTCTTGCCGACTTCACTACCGGCGCTCGTCGCCTGCCCGCTGGTCACGCTGTCCCAATAGGCGTCGGCGACCGTTGGCGTGCCGGTGGTCTGGCCGATCAGGCCGCCGCGCATCGTGCCGCCGGTCACCTTGCCGGCGGAGAAGGCCTGCGTGAGGGTCGCATCCGTCAGCAAGCCGATTAGTCCACCAACCTTCGCCGATGCGCCACCGACCACCGGACCGGTCGCGTAGACCCCGCTCGCTAGGTTTGTCGAGCCGGTTAGTTCCCCGAGCAGCCCGCCGACGAAGGTACCGGTGCCGCCCCTGACTTTTCCGGTCGCGTAGACCTGTTCGAGCACGCAGCCGTTGGTGCAACTGGTAAATCCGGCGGAAAGTCCGCCGACGGCCACGGCGGTCGAGGCGCCGGTCACGTTCCCTGTCGCATAAAGTCGCCGATAGGTCCCCGAAGTGGAGCCGCTAAAGACGCCGACCAGGCCGCCTGCGCCGTAATCCGAGGTGGCTGCTGCCGAGCTCCAGGCGTCCTGCACGGTTGCGTTTGACACCACGCCAAGCAGGCCGCCGGCGGCGCAATTTGAACCATTGCAGCTGACCATACCGGTTGAATAGACGTTCGATACTGTCGGCGGTGCGATGCCCGTTGCCAACGGAGCGACGGCGCCGGCGAGGGCGCCGGCATATGCGCCCGTCGTTGTCGTGACAGTCACTTTCGCATTGACAATGCCCACATCCTGAACGAGTCCGCCCGCCAGCACGCTGAAAAGTCCGAACGCCGCGCTGTCGCCTGAGGTCAGGATCGTCAGATTTCTAATGACATGGCCGTTGCCGTAAAACTGGCCCGTGAAGAACGGCCCGCCGCCGGTGATGTTGGTGCTGCCGATCGGGCTCCAGTTCGGCACCGCGCTCAGGTCGATGTCGCCTCCGAGGCAATAGCTTGCGGCCAATGTCGTGGCATTGGTGCCGATCGCAGCCAATTGCGCCGGGGTCTTGATCTGCTTGCAACTGACTATGTTTGGCCGCGTTTCGGCGTGCGCAGGGATCGCGTTGACGGTGACGGCAAGTCCGACAATAAGCACGATTCGTTTCATCGAACGGCTCCGCAATGATTCAATAAATTGCTGCTCCGTTGCGGAGCAATCTTAATCGGAGACGCAGCCGGATTTCTGAATTGAGAACAACTGCGCTCGCGCCGAGAGCATCCCCAGTTCAAAAGGAACTCTACGCCGGAATCGAGCAAAGGTTCAATACGGCGCTTGGGAGCTGACGTCGCGGTTATTCATATTGGCGCCGGTACAAGCGGGACCCGGGCAACCCTCGCGGTGGCAATCGCGGGGTGCGTTAAAAGCACGACTCGACCCCGATCGCGATTACGCTTCCCAGCGATAGTCCGGCAGCGTCAACCGGTCGAGAATGTCACGGCCGAAGGTGAGCCGGGCGACGCCGGGAATCGCCGCGGCTTTGATCACCAGATTGCGCACGAACAGACCCCAGTGCGTTTTCGGTGCAAAGGCGCCGGCAAAGCGCTCGGCCGCCTGCTGCTTGCTTTCCATGAAGGCGCGCAGGCGGTTCTCATAATTGGCAAAGGCTTCGGCGTGACGGCCGTTCGCGCGTGCCAGTTCGCCGGCCAGCACATAGGCGCCGGTCATCGCCAGCGCCGAACCCTGGCCGGCCAGCAGCGACACGCAATAGGCGGCATCGCCGACCAGCGCGATGCGTCCTTGCGACCATTTCGGCATCCGGATCTGGCTGACGCGATCGAAGTAGAGATCGTGGCTGCCCTCGAGCGCGTCGAGAATTTGCCGGCATTCCCAGCCCCCGTCGGCAAACCGCGCGCGCAGCATCGCTTTCTGACTGGCCAAGTTCTGATTGGCCAAGTCGCCGAGATCGGCGCCCGCGGCAAGGTCAGAGGTAAACACGAACAGGAACAGCGTGCGGTCGTCGCGCAAGGCGACGCGGCCAACCATGCGGCCGGGCTCGCTGAACATCACATAGGTGTCTTCGGTGCGCGGCCGATAGCCGGTCGTCTCGAAGGCGGCCACGACATAGCCGAGGTGTTTCTCGAACTGCGGCTGCGGTCCGAAGATCAGCCGGCGAACCTTCGAATGCAGGCCATCGGCGCCAATGACGAGGTCGAACTCGCGCGTCCCGCCGCGCCTCAGCCTGGCCTCGACGCCATCGGCGTGTTCGCGCAAGGCCTCGACCTCATCGCTGAAAATTATTTCCGTGCTGTCCGCGATGCGGTCGACCAGCAATCGCGACAGCCTGCTGCGCGCGATGGTCACATAACGGCCGCCGGTCAATTCCTGGAACACGCGGGTGCCGAAGCCGCTAACGCGCCGGCCACGGCGATCGACGACCCTGAGCTCCTTGAAATGGTAGCCGATGCAATCGATCTCCTCGCGCAGGCCCATGCGCTCGGCGATGTCGTAGCCGAGGCCCCAGAAATCAATGACATAGCCGCCACCGCGTGGCGCCGAGGCGTGCTCGACCAGCGTCGGCCTGAAGCCGGCCGACTTCAGCCAGAAGGCGAGCGTCGGCCCGGCGATTCCCAGGCCCGAGATCAGAACCGTTTTTCCGCTCATGGAGGGTAACGCGGTGTTCTGGTCAGCCATTGTAAGGATGGTTGCCGGTGCGACAATGGCCCTCTGGAATAGCGGCCCGCTTGCGGGGTTATGCTGTGCCGGCGGCGGATGTCGGAACCGCCTTATGACGGGAGGAATCGATGACCTTTGTGTGGAGGGGCGCGCTGGTGGCGTGCCTCGCTTTGCTTGGCGCGCCCATGGCGCAAGCGCAACAGACGACGATGACATTCTTTGTGACCGGCCACGGGCCGGGCAAGGGCGCCGATCTCGGCGGGCTCGCCGGCGCGGACGCCCATTGCCAGCAGATCGCCGCGTCGGTCGGGGCGGGGGCCAAGACCTGGCACGCCTATCTGTCGACGCAAGGCGCCGGCGCGGTCAATGCGCGTGATCGCATCGGCAAGGGGCCGTGGACGAATGCCAAGGGTGTGGTCATCGCCAAGGACGTCGCCGACCTGCACGGCGCCAACAATCTCACCAAGCAGACCGCTCTGTCGGAAAAAGGCGAGATCATCAACGGGCGCGGCGACAAGCCGAACCGGCACGACATCCTCACCGGCTCGCAGCCCGACGGCACGGCCTTTGCCGCCGACAAGGATATGACCTGCAAGAACTGGACGAGCAGCACGCAAGGCTCGGCCATGCTCGGCCATGCCGACCGGCAGGGCCTGCGCGACGATGCACCGTCGCATTCGTGGAATTCGTCGCATCCCTCGCGCGGACCGGACGGCGGCTGTTCGCAGGCCGACCTGCGCAGCACCGGCGGCGACGGATTGCTTTACTGCTTCGCCGTGAACTAGCTCAAAACGCCTCAATTCGCCGCCCGCGTCGTTCGGTCCCCTGGTAAATTGCACGGGGCGACGGTAAAATGTACCTCGCAATGGGGGGCGGAACGTCATACGGCGTTCTGCCCTCGCAGGGACCGGACTCCAGAATGTCGCGCCGTCGTGCGCGGTGGCGTACCAGATGATGCCCGAAATCGATAACCTGCTGCTGCTTGTGGGCGTCGCCCTTATCTACTTCACCGCGCTCGGCGCGCTGTTGCGCGCGCGCACCCGCATCGGCCTCGGCGCCTTCTTTTGCGCGCTCGGGGTGATGCATTTCCTCGAGACCTATCTCGCCAGCATCCTCTATGTCGCGCTGCCGTTCGGCATCGTCGCCTCGCCCGGCTCGATCGTGCTGTTCACCGGCAAGCTGATGCTGCTGCTGTTGCTCTACATCCGCGAGGATGCGGTGGTGGTGCGCCAGCCGATCTACGGACTCTTGATCGGCAACCTGCTGTTGTTCGCGCTCGGCTTCGTGATGCGGCAGTACCATGCCGTGCCGTTGCCGGACGGGCGCGCGCCCGATTTCGGCTTCCTCGACCAGATGGGCGCGCTGATGGTGTGGGGCACGGCGATCCTCTATCTCGATTGCATCATCATCATCCTCGTCTACGAACGCTCGCGCGTCTGGCTCGGCAATCATGTCTGGCCGCGCCTCTTGTTGAGCGGGGCGCTGGTGCTATCGTTCGATCAGGTGGCGTTTTTCGCCGGTCTGCATGTGCTTACGGGCGCGAGCTTCTCCGTCCTGGTCGGCGGCTGGATTGCCAAGATGGGCGCGGTCGCGCTCTATAGCGGCTTGGCGGCCGTCTATCTGTTGCGCTTCGAGCGCCCGATCGGCCGCCGCACCGACGCGCCGCGCATCTGGGATATTTTCGATACGCTGACCTATCGCGAACGCTACGAGGATTTGTTGGCGCGTACCGGCTGTGACGCGCTCACCGGCGCGCTCGACCGCCATTCGCTGGAGGCGCATGGCCGCCGCGCGGTCGAGCACGCCGCCGCCGCGCATCGGCCGTTGGCGCTGATCCTGATCGACATCGATCATTTCAAGGGCTTCAACGATCGCTTCGGCCACGCCGCCGGCGACAAGGCGCTCAAGCGTATCGTACTCGACATCATGGCGGCGGCGCGCATGTCGGATTCGACCTATCGTTACGGCGGCGAGGAATTCGTCGTCATCGCCGACGGTGTGAATGCGGACGACGCATTGGCGCTCGGTGAACGCATCCGCCGGCGCGTGGCGCTGGCGCCGGCCGTCAGCGACCCGGACTCGCGCGTGACGGTGAGCATCGGCATCGCCACCTGTCCGCGCGATGCCACCGACTACGACGCGCTGTTCGAGGCCGCCGACAAGCGACTCTATCAGGCCAAGGGCGCCGGTCGAGATTGCGTGGTCGGCGAGCGGCCCCCGGCGCCCGACAAACCGGTGCGGCTGGCGGCCGGTTAGCCTTCATCCCACTTGCGGACATTGTCGCGCGCGAGACAGACTGGCGCGCGTCGCGGCAATGACAAGGAGACGCCCCCATGCGCTACCAATTGTTCTACTGGCCGGAGATCCAGGGCCGCGGCGAATTCGTGCGGCTGGCGCTCGAAGACGCCGGCGCAACTTACGACGACGTCGCGCGCGCGCCGGGCGGTGTGAGCCGCATGATGGCGCTGATGAAGGACGAGAAGCGCCCGCCCTTCGCGCCGCCCATCCTGAAGGCCGGGCGGTTCACCGTCGCGCAGGTCGCCGAAATTCTATTCTATCTCGGGCCGCACTTGAGGCTCGCGCCCGCCGACGGGGCGGGCCGGCTCTGGCTCCATCAATTGCAACTCACGGTGACGGACTTTGTGAAGGAGATTCACGATACGCATCATCCGGTCGGCGGCGGGCTCTATTACGAGGACCAGAAGCCGGAAGCCAAGCGCTATGCGCAGGGCTTCCTGAAAGAGCGCGCGCCGAAATATCTCGGCTATTTCGAGCGCGTGCTCGCTGGCAGCGCCGGGCCGAACATGCTCGGTCGCAGATTCACCTATGCCGACCTGTCGATGTTCCAGCTCATTGCCGGCCTGCGCTATGCCTTTCCCAACGGCATGACGCGGATCGAGCGCGCCATCCCCGGCTTAGTCGCGCTGCACGATCGCGTCGCGCAGCGCCCGCGCCTCAAGGCTTACCTGGCGTCGGAGCGGCGCATTGCGTTCAACGAGTCGGGGATATTTCGGCATTATCCGGAGTTGGACGCGTAGGCGGCCCCCTATTGCCGCCGCGAAAGCGATCGGCCCTTAACGCGTGGCGGCCGGCTTTTGTTTCTTCTCGTGCCAGAGCAGGAACATTCCCGAGGCCACCACAATGGCTGAGCCGCCCAGCAGCGGCAGCGTCGGCACGTCACCCCAGAACACGAAGCCGATTATGAGCGCCCACACCAGCGCGAAATAGTAGAACGGCCCGACCGCGGAAGCGGGCGCCAACGACAGCGAGCGCGTCCACCAGTATTGCCCGAGGCCGTTGAATACGCCATTGATCAGCATGTAGCCGAGATCGCTGCCGCTAGGCATTGTAAAGCCGAAGATCGGCAGGCCGAGCGTGAACAGCGTGAGCAGGAACACCATCTGATACATGGTGAGCGTTTCGACCGTTTCGGTCGTGGTCATGCCGCGCACCGCGGCGGTGACGCTGCCGAGCAGCACCGCATTGCCGAGCGCGAACAAAGCGCCGACGCGGAAACTGTCGGCGCCGGGCGCTGCCACCAGGAGCACGCCGAGAAAGCCCACCACGAGCGCGGCGGCGCGTGCCAGCCCCACGCTTTCCTTCAGCCACAGCATTGCAAACAGCGCGGCGAACAGCGGCGAGGAAAAATTAATGGCGACCGCGCCGGCGAGCGGCATCAGGCCGAAGGCGATGACGATGAGGCTCTGCGCGACGCCTTGCGTAGTGCTGCGGCCGATATGATCGCGCAGGCGATGGGTGCGGAACACCATCAGCCCGGTGCGTGGCAGGATCAGCAGGCTGCAGGTGATGAGTGAGCCGATGGCGCGGAAGAACAGCACCTGGGCGAAGGAATAATGCGACACCTGCCATTTGGAGAGCGCGCTGGAAATCGAGAACACCAGCGTCGCCAGCGTCATGAACAGGATGCCGAGCGGCACATGGTCGGTGCGCACGCGCTCGATCTTCTGTTCGAGACTATCGGAGGTCACCGGCAAAAGGCCTCACGGGTGGCGGGAACGGGAGGCTTGCTAGCACGCCCGCGTTGCGCGGGGCAGGGGCAAATCCGAATGGCGGGGATGCGCCTGGACTGTCGTCGTGGCGGGGCGGCTGTCACACCGGCCGCGCGCGTGAACCGGAATCCAGTGCGCCGCGTGCCCTCGATAGGCTGGGGCGTACCGGGTCCCCGCCTGCGCGGGGACGACAAAAGTGAAGCGCCGACGCTATTTCGCCTGCTTCTTCGCGCGTTTCTTTGCCGCGCCTTTCTTCCGCTTGCCCTTTCGGCAGGGCTCGCACAGGCAGCCGTGCTTGGCGAAGAACAGGTCGACATATTCCTCGCCGTAATCGATGGTGATCTCGGCGCCCGCCGCGATGTTCTTGACGGCGCGGAACATCATGCGGCCGCGGATCAACTCGGCTTCCGCGTTCGGCTTGCAGGAATGGTTGACGTAGCGGGCGATGTTGCTGCGCGCCTTGCCGTCGATGGTCCAGCGCGAATTGAGTTCGAACAGGTATTTGTTGGAACGGATCCACTCCAACTCCGCCGCGCGCTTGTTCGAAATGCGGCGGCCGCGATATTCGATGATAAGCGTGCGCTTCTTGATCGGCTCGGTCGCGAACAGGCCGAGCCCGGTGTCCGAGCGGCCGACGCGATAGGGCTTGCCGTTGCTAGCCGGCACGGCTTACGCGCGCCTTTCTGCGCTTTGCCGCTGCGCGGGCCGCGCGTCGCTCGCGCACGAGCCGCAATTCGCGCGCGCGCTTGGCGCGGCGCTTGCGGCAACGCGAGCACTTGCAACGCGACTTGCCGATGACGTTGCGCAGATAGTCGATTCCGTAGTCGTAGGTGAGCTCCTCGCCCGGCTTGATATTGCGCAGAGTGCGCACGAACACGCGCCGACCGATCGTATAGGATTCGGTGTTCGGATTGCAGGAATGATTGAAATAGCGGGCGATGTTGCTACGCGCCTTGCCGTCGATGGTCCAGCGCGAATTGACCTCATAGAGGTAGCGGTTGCCGCTGCGCTCGGCCTTTTCGGCCTCTTTCACGCCCAGCAGCGGGCCTTTGTATTCGGCGATGCGCGTGCGCTTCTTGATGGGCCTTGTGGCGAACAGGCCGAGGCCGGTGAGCGAACGGCCGAGGCGGAAGGGTCGTCGTGCCATGCGATGTTTTCAGTGCGAACAAGAGGGCGCAAATGCCAGATGCGCGCGCTTGCGTCAATAAATTCAGGGGATAACAGGCATAAAGCATGCCGCGCGGGCGGTGCCTGCAACCGCTCATTGCGCCCTGTCCCTTGGAGCGGCGGCCAAGGGCTCGGCCAGCTTCTCCAACGACACGCGCTCGGCCGCAATGCCGAAGACGATCTCGATGAAAGCCGCGGCCAGCATCAGCAGGGCAGCGGCCCAATAGCCGTAGCAGACCGCCCAGGGCGAGCCGGTGCCGATCAAGACCCCGAACAGCCAGGGCGCCGCGATACCGCCCGCCGCCGTGCCCAGCGAATAGAAGAAGGCGATGGCCAGCGCCCGCGTCTCCAGCGGGAAGATCTCGCTCACCGTCAGATAGGCCGAGCTCGCCGCCGGCGAGGCGATGAAGAAAATCGCGGTCCAAAGGGCCGTCTGGGTGACGGCCGTCAGTTGGCCTTGCGCAAACAGGAGCCCTGTCAGGGCCAGCAGCAGGGCCGAGACCGCGTAGGTTCCGGCGATCATCTTGACGCGGCCCACGGTGTCGAACAGCGCGCCCAGCGATATGACGCCGAGAAAGTTGCCCACCGCGAAAGGCAGCAGAAAAAGCCCGGTACTGCTGGACGGCACCTGATAGAAGCGCGTGAGCACCAGCGCATAGGTGAAGAAGATCGCATTGTAGAGGAAGGCCTGCGACACCATGAGCGCGAAGCCGGTGAGCGCGCGCCGCCAATAACGCCCGAACATGGTCGAAATCACCACGCCGAAACCGAACGAGCGGCGCGGATGCAGCACGATGGCATTAGCAGGATCGACCCGCGGCAGGTGATGCCCGGTCTCCGAGTCGACCAGCGCCTCGATTTCCTGGGTGGTGGCTTCGGCCTGCTCGGCATAGCCGCGCGTGATCAGCCAGCGCGGGCTTTCGGGCACGAAGCGGCGTACCAGTAAAATGCCGAGCCCGAGGACGGCGCCGATTCCGAAGCCGATGCGCCAGCCGACGTCGACCGAAAACAGCCTCGGATCGAGAAAGACCAATGTTGAGCCAGCCCCAACCGCCGCGCCGATCCAATAGGAGCCGTTGATGTATATGTCGATGCGCCCGCGCAGCCGCGCCGGGATCATCTCGTCGATGGCCGAATTGATGGCGGCATATTCGCCGCCAATGCCAGCACCAGTAATGAAACGAAAAAGAATGAAGCTTGCCAGGTCCCAAGAAAACGCGGTGAGCAGCGCGCCGGTGAGATAGGTGGCCAGCGTCACGAAGAAGAACAGCCGGCGTCCGAAGCGGTCGGTCAGATAGCCGAACACCAGCGAGCCGATCACCGCCCCGGTCAGATAGAACGAGGCGATCAGCCCGATCTCGGCGCTCGAAAAATGCAGCGTCCGCGGCTCCTGCAGCACGCCGCTGACCGCACCCTTGAGCGTGACCTCGAGCCCGTCGAGCACCCAGGTCACGCCGAGCGCCACCACGAGCATGGTGTGAAAGCGGGTCCAGGGCAGGCGGTCGAGCCGCGCCGGCACCAGAGTCTCGATGGCGCCCGCCTGTTGCGGTTG
Source organism: Pseudolabrys sp. (assembly GCA_035549515.1). Taxonomy (GTDB): domain Bacteria; phylum Pseudomonadota; class Alphaproteobacteria; order Rhizobiales; family Xanthobacteraceae; genus Pseudolabrys. The sequence continues at coordinate 42,060 of DASZQT010000174.1, forward strand.
CGCCTTTGCCGTCTCGCCCACTTATGACAGTCCCCGCGCGTTGCCCCGTCCCAGCATAGGGAACGGAAAGCCCGATCCCAAGTTCCTTGCCAAGTTTCCCGACCGGCGGCATTGCCGCGCCCGCGCGGCGCGTCCATGATCCGCCCGCAGGAACCGGAAGGGACAGCCATGGCGCACGCATCTAACCTCGACCGCTGGCCCGAGCTTCCACTGGCCGCCTGGAAGGACACGCGCGACACCCTGCATCTGTGGACGCAGATCGCCGGCAAGATAAGACTCGCGCTGACGCCCTGGCAGAACCATTCCTGGCATGTCGCGCTCTATGTCACGGCGCGCGGGCTGACCACCTCGCCCATTCCGTTCGCGGGGCGCAGCTTCCAGCTCGACTTCGACTTCATCGATCACGTGCTGTGGCTGCGCACCAGCGACGGCCACTATCGTCAAGTGATGCTGCGTCCGGTTGCGGTGAGCGAGTTCTATGCCGAGGTGATGGCGGCGCTCGACCAATTGGGCATCGCGGCGCGCATCAAGACCATGCCCTGCGAGATCGTCGACGCGGTGCCGTTCGAACGCGACACGGCGCATGCCGCCTACGATCCCGATTACGCCAACCGGTTCTGGCGCGTTTTGCTCGCGACCCATGAGGTGCTGTCGCAATTCCGCACCGGCTTCATCGGCAAGGCGAGCCCGGTGCATTTCTTCTGGGGCAGCTTCGACCTGGCGGTGACGCGCTTTTCCGGACGCAAGGCGCCGCTGCATCCCGGCGGGGTGCCGCATCTGCCCAATGCGGTCGCGCGCGAGGCCTATTCGCATGAGGTGTCGAGCGCTGGCTTCTGGCCGGGGGGCGGGGGCCCGTATAACGAGGCGGCGTTCTATTCCTATGCCTATCCGGCGCCGGACGGCTTTGCCGAGGCGCCGGTGAAGCCGGCGCAGGCTTTCTTCTCCAAGGACCTGGGCGAATTCCTGTTGCCCTATGAAGCGATGCGCACGGCGGCCGATCCCGACGCGGCGCTGCTTGCTTTCCTGCAAAGCACCTATGACGCGGCGGCCGATTTGGGTCACTGGGAGCGCAAGGCGCTGGAATGCGCGCTGGGTGAACCCGACAAGCCGCGCGCGGTGTGAGGCGCAGCGCGCGAACTTGAATTCGCGCGGCTAGAGCACATTGCGACTGAATGGAATCTCCCAGTCCGCCGCTCATTCCCGCGTAAGCGGGAATCCAGTTGGGCCGCGCCGCGCTGGGTCCCCGCTTTCGCGGGGACGAGCGGAAGTTGCGTCGAGCCAAACGCAACATGCTCTAGCCGAGTTCGAAGCTCGTCACCCCGAACACGCGCTCGAGCGCGAGCGGCGGAAGCGCGCCCGTGTACATGCGCGCGGTCTCGAATACGGGCGCTAGGCCATGCGAGCGGGCGAGCGCCACCGCTTCGCGGTTGGGCTGCGGCACGTCGAGGAAGACTTCGCCCTCTTCCGCGCCGACCAGCGCCGAAAACAGGGTCTCGGCGGCGGCACGATCCTCGGCAACGAGCGGGCCGATCTTGCGGCCCTGGCGGCAGGGGCGGATCACGCCCCAGGCCGCGAGCCTGCCGTCGCGCAGCACGGCGCGGCCGACATGGCCGGGCGCCGACAGCCACGCGCGCAGGAACGCGGGCCGCTCGGCTGGGAACACCTGGGCGTCCTGTTCGGCCACCAGCGCGAAGGGCACATCCGCAAGCGGCGCGGCCGGCGTTCGTGCGGCGAGACCCGTCGGCACGCCGCCATAGCGGATATTGCGGTGCGCGAGCCGAAAGCCCGACTTGCGGTAGTTGT
>DASZQT010000175.1:0-4501 GCA_035549515.1 Pseudolabrys sp.
GAGCTGCGCCTTGATCTCGCGCAGCGTGGAAAGCCGGCGCACATGCAGCATTTCGTCAACAAAGGCGCGCGCCTCGGTGAGGGTGGCGATTTTGCGCTTGTGCGGCGTGTCCTTGACGAAGATCGGCGGAGCGACAGGGAAATCGAGCATGCATGCACCCACTGCGGTTGACGGCTAGTGTCGTGGTTCAGAAGTTCGCTTCATTCTCGCTGCTACTCATTCAACTAAATTTCTCAACCAAACGGCACAAGAATGTTGAATTTGCCGGTGTCCTCCGCGCCGTCGCTCGCGTCCATGATGTCGATCACGGTCTTATCCTACCGCGCGGGCGCAGAGCGACAAGCTGTCGCAGCCGACGCCGCGCGCACTTTACGGAAATTTGAATTCGCCGTCATCGCTGCACTTGCTAAACGGCGCCTCCCAACGCGGAGAAATTTGCTTGCAATTCGACAATGTGGCCTCGCGGCTGGCGCCTTATGTGCTGAGCGTCCTGCGGATCGCGACGGCGCTTCTATTCCTTGAACATGGGACCTCGCGGCTGTTCGGATTTCCCTCGCCGCTGCCGACCCCGCCGCTGTTCACGATGTACTGGTTTGCCGGTGCGATCGAACTCGTCGGCGGCGCGTTGCTTGTGCTCGGGCTGTTCACGCGAGCGGCCGCCTTCATCGCTTCGGGCGAGATGGCATTTGCCTATTTCATCAGCCATGCCCCGCACGGCTTTTTTCCGATCCTCAATCGCGGCGATGGCGCGATCCTCTATTGCTTTGTGTTTCTCTATCTCGTCTTTGCCGGGCCGGGGCCGTTGAGCCTCGATGCGATCATGCGCAGAAGCGCCCGGGCCTGAGCGGAACCGGTGGACCGGCCATCTTGCGGCGCGGGCGCCTGCTGGTGAATCATAAAGCTGTCCCCGCCGCCGCGGCGGGCAGGAGGCTGCCGATGAGCCAGACCGTCGTCGCGCCGCGCGCCAAAACCAAGACCAAGCCGAAGACCGAGCGGCCCAAGCTCTACAAGGTCATCCTGCTCAACGACGACTTCACGCCGCGCGAATTCGTCGTGCTGGTACTCAAGGCCGTGTTCCGCATGAACGAGAGCACGGCCTTCCGCGTGATGCTGACCGCGCACCAGAAAGGCGCCTGCGTGATCGCGGTCTATACCCGCGACGTGGCCGAGACCAAGGCCAAGGAAGCGACCGAGCTCGGCAAGAGCAAGGGCTATCCGCTATTCTTCACGACCGAGCCGGAGGAATAACGGCGAGCGCGCCTGCGCCCGCCACGACAGCAAGCATTGTTTGCGCGTTAGTCGGCTCGGGCGACTTTTCGTCATAGTGTCGCGTTTCGCGTAGGCACTTTTCAAGACGCCACGCCGACAATTCCGGCATTATTGCAAGGGGGGATCGCCAATGCGAGACTGGCTGTTGCCGATGGCGCCCGTTGCGGCGCTGATGTACTTCGTCATCTATCCTGACAGGATTCGGACCGTGCTTGGCTGGGCGGGCCATTACATCCACTAGCGTTGCGGCCATGGTGGGTTTGGCGTGACCGAACCCGTCACAGTTTTGCTCAATCTTGAGGTGCTTCGGTAGCCGAACGTCGAGCCCTCGACGGCCCGGTCGGTTGCGTGCTCACAGTGTGACGCCGAATTTTGTCAGTACCCAGATCGTGACGAGATAGAGCACGAAGGTCAGCGCGCAGCCCGCGACCAGCGAGGGCCAAAAGCCGGCGCCGTGGCGCAGCAGTGCCGGGACGACAAGAAACATCGGCAGCGTCGGCAGCACATACCAGAAGGTCGACTGCGCAAGGGCCGCGACGCGGGCGTCATCACCGGTGTCGTACCAGAGCCAGACGAAACCGAGCAGCGAAATGAGCGGCAGCGCGAGGATAAGCGCGCCCAGCGCCGGGGCGCGGCGCGCGGTCTCCGAAGCGGCGGCGACGATGACTCCGGACAGTACCGCCTTGACGACGAGATAGAACATCGCTCGGCACTCCCTATAGCGTCAGGCGGCGGCGAGCCGCTCGGCCAGATCGGCAATGGCTTGCGCGCGCTCGCGCGTGTTTGTCTTGAGCACCGGCGTGATGCGCGCGCGCCAGGCCAGGAGCCGCAGGCTCTGCATGAGGCCGACGGCATCGAGCGTGGCGGTCGCCACGATGTCGCTGTCCTGGGTCCCGCGCGCGACGACCTCATAGCGGGTGAGGGCACGATATTCGTCATCCTCGACCGACAGCACCAGCCAGTGCGGCGCCTCCGCCTTGAGCACGTGATAATCGCGGTTGGCGGCATTGCTTCCCGCCACCGCGCGGGTCAGGATGCGCTGACCTGCGGCGAGGGGGCCGGGCGGCTTGAGCTTGGCGGAGGCCAGCGCGCGCATCACCGTCGGCCATTGCGCGACCGCCTCGAAGGCGCGCCACACTTGCACGGGCGATGCCGAGGCGGAGACGGTTTGCGTGACGGTGAGCGGGAAGGCCATGGACAGGAATTAGCGGTCCGGACGGCGCGGCTCAAGCGCCTCGGTCAAACAAGCGTCTCGGTCGATGGCCGCGAAGGCCACCGCGGCGCGGCTGAAGCGACGTCTGAACCACGATAGTACGGCCGGCTGCGGAAGGGATTTGTGCGGATGACGTTTTCGGGGCTTCGCGCGTTAGGTTAGCGGACGCGTGGAGGGGAGAGGCAGCATTTAAGAAGCGTTCATCACAGTGGGCACCTAAGAGGGCATCATGAGGAAGATCGTTCTCGTTCTCGGCATCGCGGCGCTGGCTGTTGCGCCGGCCGTTGCCAAAACCAAGGCTGAGAAAGCGAAAGAGGCGGCCCAGGCCGCCGAGGCGGCGGACATCGCTCAGCAGCACGCCAATACGCTGAAGCTGCTGCGCAACGGACTGCCGCTCATTCTGCCGTCCTGGCTGTTGCCGGTCTATTTCAACATGAACAAGGACGAGAAGAAGGACGTCGCGCCCGCCAAGGGCCACAAGTCCGTCAAGGCGCACAAGTCCGCCAAGGCCGAGCCGCCGAAGCAGTAGCCGGCGGTTCACGCGGCACGAACCCACAGGCCGGCCCCGGCCGCCGGGTACCGATTTGAACGAATCGCGTGCCGGTGCAATCTGGCCGGATGGGGTTGCGGGCTTATTTCAAGGGCGCACAGCTCGTGCGCATGGCGAACGGCGACTATTGCCTGGTCAGGCCGCTCGGATTGGTGCGTGGCGGCAAGGGCATGCGCCATCACGAGAACCTGTTGCGGCTGACGCCGCGCGGTATCGCGTCGGGCTTGTGGCGCGCCTTGCGCTGCGCCTGCGCGCTCGCGCGGGTTCATGAGCCTGCGGCAATCGAGAGCGAGCCGAAAGCGGCGCCGGATCGGACGAGGGGTTGAGCAGACGTTTGGCGTGCCACGGCGTTTGTCGCGTGCGCCACCGGGATGCCCGTCGTGCGCGCCAAGAGCATCGCCACGCACCGATTCAATTTTCAAATAGCCGTGCATCGTCGCCCGTATTGTTCGCGGCCCCGGGCAGGCCATCGTCCCTTTCAACACTCCCTTGAGGGAGCGGAGCGCCGGGAAACGCGGAGCGCTTGCGATCGCGCTCCGTGGGCGGCTTGGCGAGAGCCTCCCTGACACGCTTGCGAGGCGCGTCGCTTTCGCTTGGAAGCGAAAGCGCGCCTCCCGGCGCTCCGTCGCGGCATTTTTCGGCGTCGGGCCGCGCTTCCGAAGGAGCCTCAAGGGCTCGCATCGTCAGCCAGCTCCTGGCGGGGGGTCATAGTGTCCCCGGGCGGAGCCCCGGCGCCGCCCGAGCGCGAGGCTTGCGTAGGGCCTCGCCCGCGGGCGCCGCGTCGCCGATGCCGGATTTACCCGGTATCGGCCCACTTAAGGCGGCTCCATCATTTAGACGCCTCTAGATGACGCCCTCAGTCGAGCCGGACTGGAGGGAATATAAGCCTGTCAGGCAGACCGGGGATAAGTTTTTTAGCGCAAGCGGAAATGACTGATCTGTTGGGCGTTTTTGATTGCGATGCGTGGGGGTCGTAGCTCGTAGGATGGGTTAGCGCCACCCGGATCGGCGCTTCGCGCCGTCCGGGCGCAGGCTCCGGCGCGTAACCCACCGCCATGTTGTGAGGGGGCAAATGGTGGGTTACGGCGCTTCCGCCTTCGCCCTTCGGGCTTCGGCGGACAAGCCGCGCCTAACCCACCCTACAGACTGCGGGCCGACAGCGATCCCGTCACACATCCAACATCGCCTCGCTCGCGAACGCCGCCTTCTCCTGGATGAACTCAAAGCGCGCTTCCGGCTTGTTGCCCATCAGGCGGTCGACCGTTCTTTCGTTCGTCGGTTGGCCCTCGCCCTCGACCAGCGTCACGCGGAGCAAGGTGCGTTTGCCGGGGTCCATGGTGGTTTCTTTGAGCTGCGCGGCCATCATCTCGCCCAAGCCCTTGAAGCGCGAGACTTCCACCTTGGCGTTGGCGTTGAACTCGCGCTTGAGCAGCTCGGCTTTGTGCTTGTCGTCGCGCGCGTAAAAAATC
>DASZQT010000176.1:0-10293 GCA_035549515.1 Pseudolabrys sp.
CTCGCCCCGGCTTGAGCAGCGCGCGGATACGCGCGGCGACCGCTGGCGTTGCGGGCGTGTAGATCACCAGGCCGAGATCGGGCCGGCCGTCGACCGCGAATGAGGAAAATTCGAATTCGAGCATGCCGGCGCGCGGGTGCCGCATCGATTTGGTGCCTTCGCCATAACTGCGCACGTCATTCTCGCGCCACAACGCGGCGAACTCCGGACTGAGCCGGCTGAGCTCATCAACCAATGCCTTCACATTTTCCGTGGCGCCGGCGCGGGTCGCGTCGGCGCGGAATGCCGCGACCACGAAGCGAGCGAGGCCTTCCCAGTCGGTCTGCCGGGCGCGAACGCGCGCATCGCTGAATATCATGCGCAGGATGTTGCGCCGTTCGGGCGGCAGCGCGCCGTAATCGGTGAGCACGGCGGCGGCGGCGCGATTCCAGGCAACGACATCCCAGGTCGCGGTCTTCACAATCGCCGGGCTCAATTCCAGCGAATCGAGCACGCGCTGCAGCCGCGGCGTCACGCCTTCGGTTGCGGCCTGGTAGCGGACCTCGGGCGGCCGGCCCAGCCCAATGAGAAACAGATGCTCGCGCTCGACATCGGTGAGCATCAGCGCGCGCGCGATGCGGTCGAGCACATCGGCGGAAGGCGCGCCGCCGCGCCCCTGTTCGAGCCATGTGTACCAGGTGGCGCTGACATTGGCGCGTTGCGCCACTTCCTCGCGCCGCAGACCGGGCGTGCGCCGCCGCCCGAGCGGCAGGCCGAAGGCCGCCGGATCGAGCTTTGCGCGCCGATCCTTCAGATAGGCAGCGAGCAGCGATGTCCCTGGCTGCGGCATGCTGAGTCCTGTTAGTGATTATAACAGTATAAAGTCACTCATTTACCGGCATAGTCATACGCCCATATTGGTCTCCATCCAAACCTGGAGACGATCCATGCGCGTATTTGTGACCGGGGCCACCGGCTTCGTCGGTTCCGCCGTCGTCAATGAACTCCTCAGCGCCGACCACAAGGTGCTCGGCCTTGCCCGCTCCGACGCGGCCGCCGCCGCGCTCACCGCGGCCGGGGCGGAGATTCATCGCGGTTCGCTCGACGATCTCGAAAGCCTGCGGCGCGGTGCGGCGCAGGCGGATGGCGTGATTCATACCGGCTTCGTGCACGACTTCGCGCGCTTCGCCGAATGCTGCGCGATCGACCGGCAGGCGATCGAGGCGCTTGGGAGCGCGCTCGCCGGCTCCGATCGTCCGCTGCTGGTCACGGGCGGGCTCATGCTGGGCGTGACGGGCCGCAGCGCGACCGAGAACGATCCGCACCCGCCGGTGGCGACGTCATTTCCACGCGCGTCGGAGCCGACGGCGGTTGCGCTGGCGGAACGTGGCGTGCGCGCCTCGACCGTGCGCCTGCCGCCGTCGGTGCACGGCGATGGCGATCACGGCTTCGTTCCCATCCTCATCGGCATGGCGCGCGCCAAGGGCGCGTCGGCCTATGTCGGTGAGGGCCGCAACCGCTGGGCCGCCGTGCATCGTCTCGATGCGGCGCGTGTTTATCGTCTCGCACTCGAAAAGAACGCCATCGGCGGCACTTATCACGCCGTCGCCGAAGAGGGCGTGCCATTTCGGGAGATCGCCGAGGTCATCGGCCGCCGGCTCAACGTGCCGGTTGTCGGAAAGAGCGGCGAAGATGCCGCCGCCCACTTCGGCTGGTTCGCGCATTTCGCCGCGGCGGAGCTCTACGCATCGAGCATCAAGACGCGCGCCGCGCTCGGCTGGCAGCCCACCGGGCCAGGGCTGATACCGGACGTCGACCGGCCGGGCTATTTCGAAGCGGGCCGATCGGCGGCTTAGCGGCACGGGCTGCTCGCACCGCGATCGCAAACTCAATATGGAAGGCGGGCGCCCTCCGACTGGTGCCCGCCTTATTGCAGCCAGTGGCTTATTTCGCGGCCGGCCGTGCGGCCATGGCGCGGATCGACTTGGCGAGGGTGCCTTGGCGCGCCGTCAGCGCCTCGAAGAAGGCCTGGTAATCCTCCGGCTTGTTCTTCGCCGTATCCGGCACCGTCATGGAGAACTTCGCCATGCGCGTCTCAAAAAGCTCGGAGTGGATCGCGTCATTGACCGCTTTGTTGAGCACGGCGACCACCTCAGGCGACACCTTCGCCGGCGCGGTCAGGCCGACGAAGCCGTTATAATTGAAGTCCGCGAAGCCCGATTCCTGCATGGTCGGAACATCCGGCCACATCGTCAGCCGGGTCGGGCCGGCCACCGCGAGCGCGCGCACCTGCCCGCCATCGACCATTGACCTGCCGGTGGATGCGGCCGTGAACATGCCTTGAATGGCGCCGCTGATCAGCGCCGCCGTGGCGTCGCCGGTGCTGTGGAACGGCACCGCTTCAATCTTGACGCCCGCGAGGATGTTCATCTCGTTCAGCGCGATGAACGGCGAGGTGGCATAGCCCGAGGTTCCGAAGCTCACCTTTTCGGGATGCGCCTTCGCCTCGGCGATGACGTCGGCCACGGTCTTGAACGGCGAATTGCGATTGACCAGCATCACAAGGGGCGGACCGTCGACGATCTTGGCGATGAGCTTGAAGTCCTTCGCCGCGTTGTAGGGGATCTTCATGTAGAACAGGTTCTGCGTATCGGCGACCGCGTTGGCGAGCAGCGTATAGCCGTCAGGGTCCGACCGCAGCACATAGCTCGCGCCGATCACGCCCGAGCCGCCGGGCTTGTTCTCGACCACGACATTGACCTTCAATTTGTCCTGCATGATTTGCGCGAGCAGCCGCACTGGAATGTCGGTCAGGCCGCCGGCCGGGAACGGCACCACGATCGTGATATTGCGGTTCGGATAAGTCTGCGCCCGCGCCGGCGACAGCGCGGTAAGTGAGATTGCCAAGAGGCTCGATAGGCTGAGGATGACGGCCAGTGTGCGGCGCATTGACAATTCCTTCGTTTGGAAAACTTTTTAAATTCTACAAATGCCGTCGCGCGCGTGACAAGATTGAATGGTCGGCAGCGTGCTCGCGCGCGCTGCCCAAGCCGCAAGCAAGAATGCAAGAACGGTCGCGCACCCGCCATTTCGCGCGATCCCGCGCGCCTATTTGAGCGTGTGGCGTTGGTCATTGCAGTAGCCATGATCGTGCGTGCAAACATCGCCGCATAAATGCATGGCTGCGGTCCGCGTTGCTGGCGATATACTTTTCGCGCTTTTCCCGCCTGCCGTGTCATCCGATCAACATTCGCGCAAAGGATCGCCGATGAGTCATCCCGATTTCGCCAAGGCCGCGTCCTATGTCACGGCCGATCTCATTCGCGATCTTCTGATTGATCTGGTCGACATTCCGAGTCCGACCGGGCGCGAACTCGGCGTCGCGCAATATCTGCAGCAGCGCATGCGGCAATCCGGCCTCGATGCCGATCTGCAGTTCGTCGACGAAAATCGCCCGAACGTGGTCGGCCATCTGCGCGGGCGCGGAACCGGAGCCAACCTCCTGTTCACCGGCCACATGGACACTTCCTATAGCGGAGAGGAAGCGCATCTGGTCGGCCCCGGCTTCAAGCCAAAGGCGACGATGCAGGACGGCTGGATGTGGGGCCTCGGCGCCAACAACATGAAGAGCGGGCTGGCCGCGGCGCTGGTGGCCATCGAGGCGATCATGAAGGCGGGCATCACGCTCGACGGCGACATTTCCTTCGGCGGCGTGGTTGGCGAGATCGAAAAAGCGCCGGTCGAGGAATTCCAAGGCATCGAATATTCCGGTTATGGCACCGGCAGCAAATACATGGTGACGCATGGCGTCACCGCCGACTACGCGCTGTTGATGGAGCCGACCGGGCTGCGCATCTGTACCGCGAATATGGGCGCGATCTGGCTGCGCATCGACGTCGACGGCACCGTCGCGCATTCCGCGCACGCCGACCGGCCCGGCACCGTGAATGCGATCGAGGTGATGCACGCGCTGCTCGATGACATCAACAAGTGGGCGGCCGACTACCGTGCCCGCACCACCTACATGAACGAGCATGCCAACGTGACGATCGCCTGCATCCGCGGCGGCGCGCCGTGGCGGCTGTCGCGCAATCCGACCACCTGCAGTCTCTATCTCGATATCCGCACGGTGCCGGGCCAGACCGTCGACATCGTCAAACGGGAATTGCGCGCGGTGCTGCGTGGGTTCGCCGGGCGCAACAAGATTCCGGAGCCGCGCCTGTGGGTCTATGTGAGCGATCCGGCAACGGCGATCGACGACGATGTGCCGGTCGTGCAAGCGCTCGGCGCCGGGCAGGCGGCCGTGATGGGCGAGCGCACACCCTCGATCATCCGGCGTCCCGGCGCCGACGCCGTGCACTTCACCGTTTACGGCGTGCCTTGCGTCATCTTCGGGCCGGGCGGCCGCATGCATCCGGATGCGCGCGGCGGCGCCATGCATGCGCTGGGCGAGCACATATTGATCGACGACATCGTGACGGCGTCGCGCATCTATCTTGCGACCGCGCTCGATCTCTGCAACCGCAAGCCGCCGGAAGCGCGGTAAGCCGGGTGTTGGAGCGAGCGCGAGCGGTGCCGTCCTAGAACCAGCGCTCCTTGACCAGGATCGTATCGCCCGGCCGCACCGGATAGTTCAGCGGCACCGGTCCGCGGAACGGCGGACCGGGCGAGTTGTGGGTCAGGACAATCTGGCGCTTGTCCGCGCGCGGCGTGAAGCCGCCGGCGATCGCCACCGCCGTCTCGGCGGTCATGTTGGCGACGAACGGATATTGCCCGGGCGTGGTCACCTCGCCCAGGATGAAGAACGGCCGATAAATCTCGACCTCCACGCTTACATGCGGCTCGCGCACAAAGCCCTGCTTGAGCCGCTCGGCGATATTGCGCGAAAGCTGCTGCGTGGTGAAACCGCGCGCCGGCACCGCGCCGATCAGCGGCAGGTTAACATTGCCGTCGGCGCCGACCAGATAACTGCTGGTAATGCCTTCCTGGCCATAGACGACGATGCGCAGCCGGTCGCCCGAGTCGAGCGTATAGACCGACTGGTAGCTGGCCGGCACCATGACCGGGACCAAGGCGCCGCCAGTGGGCACGGGGCCCGCCGCCGCGACGACCGGCGCCGGGGCGGGCGTCACATAGCGCGGGCGAACCGAACCGGTGTAGCGCGGGGCGGGAGCGGCCGGCTGCGGGGCATATTGCGGCTGCGCATATTGCGGCACGCTTTCGGGCGGCGCCGAGGCATATGTGGGCTGCTCGGGATAGCCCGGTTGCGCGGCATAGACCGGCGCGCTTTGCCGGCGCGAGAAGATGCCGGAGGTGCTGAACAGGCCCCGCTCGCCGCTCTGCGCCGACGGCTGTTCGGCCGGCGCCTGGTAGACGGGCTGCGCGGCGGGCGGCTGCTCGTAGTTCTGCTGCGCATAGGCCGGCGAAGACGAGAACAAGCCGCGGCGATCGTCGTTCGCGGTCGCCGGCGGCTGATAAGTCTGCGGGGCGTAACTCGGCTGGGTATAGGCCGGCCCCGAGGAGAACAGGCCGAACAGGCCGCGCCGGTCGTCGCTTTGGGCCGCCGATTGCTGATAGGCTTGCTGGGTATAGGCGGGTTGGGCGGCCTGGCCGTAAGGCTGCGCCTGTTGCGCGATGGCCGGCACCGGCTGACCGGTCTGCGGGTCCATGACGTAATAAGTCGGCTGCTGGCGCGCGCATCCGGCCGCCGCGAGTGCGACCGCCAGCCCCAGCAAAAGTCGACATCCCCGCATCGAGACGAATCCGGGCCGGTTAAAAGGAATCCGGTCCGATTAACGCTTTATATGGTTAACAAAGTCTCACCGGCGACTCCCCTCCCCACCATTCGCGCAGCGAATGGTGGGGAGGGGTTGCGGGTGGGGGTGGGGGGCGTTTTTCGAAACGATTTTCAGATAGGGCGCCCCCCCACCCGGCGCATCGCCTTCGCTGCGCGAAGACGAAGCGCCATCCTCCCCACCGTTTCGCGGGGGGAGGGAGGGAGTATGCGGCCTTGCACTCGCGCGATCGCACAGTTCGAAAGAAAGGCCTACGCCGTCTGCAGCTTGGCGCCGGTGCCGATCGGGCAGGAAACGCCGGTGCCGCCCAGCCCGCAATAGCCGAACGGGTTCTTGGCAAGATACTGCTGGTGATAATCCTCGGCGAAGTAGAACTCCGGCGCGTCGATAACCTCGGTGGTGACCGCGCCGTAGCCCTTTTTCTTCAGTTCGGCCGCATACATGGCCTTGGAGGCCTCGGCCGCCCGCCGCTGCGCCGGCGTGAAGGCGTAGATGCCGGAGCGGTATTGCGTGCCGATGTCGTTGCCCTGCCGCATGCCCTGGGTGGGATCGTGGTTCTCCCAGAAGGTCTTCAGCAGCGCGTCGTAGGAAATCTTCTTCGGGTCGTAGACCACCAGCACCACCTCGTTGTGGCCGGTGCGGCCGGAGCAGACTTCCTCGTACAGCGGATTGGGCGTGAGCCCGCCGGCATAGCCGACGGCGGTGACGTAGATGCCGTCGCCCAACTCCCAGAACTTGCGCTCGGCGCCCCAGAAGCAGCCGAGGCCGAACATCGCCTTCTCGGTTCCCTCCGGATAGGGGCCTTTGAGCGGGTGGTGATTGATGAAGTGCTCGGCGGCGGTCGGGATCGCGTGGGCGCGGCCCGGCAGGGCCTCGGTGGCGGTGGGCATGGAAATCTTCTTGAATCCGAACATGGTTGGTTCTCCTGCAATCGATAGGCGCAATATAAGCACGCCGCCGCCCGCCGGAAATGCGGGCGGCGATCACGACTGCTCAAGCCGCGCTTGCGCCGGCTTCACGGCGGCGCGAACGTGCGTGCGGGTCAGCCGCGCGTCACTTTGGGGCCGCGCTTTTCCAGGAAGTCCTTGAGCCGGCTCTTGGCCAGCGGATCGGCCTGCGCGATCGAGGCCATCAGCGCCTCGACGGCGTAGCCGCTGCCGGGGTCCATCTCGGCGATGCGCGGCAGCACCTGGGTGACGGCGAAATTCGTCAATGGCGCGTTTTGGGCGATGCGTTGGGCCAGTTCCATGCCCTTCGCGAAGCCTTTGCCCGGCTCGACCAGATAGGTGGTCAGGCCGATGGCGAGGCCCTCCTCGGCCGAATAGGTGCGGCCGGTCAGCATCATGTCCATCATACGCATCACCCCGATGATACGCGGCAGCCGCACCGACCCCCCGCCGCCGACATAGATGCCGCGGCTGCCCTCGGGCAGCGCGTAATAGGCCGAGCGCTCGGCTACCCGTACATGCGCGGCGGCCGCCAGTTCCAGCCCGCCGCCCACGACCGCGCCATGCAATACCGCCACCACCGGCACGCGGCCGAACTGGATCTTGTCGAAGGCGCGGTGCCACTGCCGCGAGTGATCGATGCCCTGGCGAATGTCGCGTTCCTCGAGTTCCGAGAGATCGAGGCCGGCCGAGAAATGCTCGCCTTCGCCGCACAGCAGCACCGAGGCGACGTCCTCCGGCAGCGACATGAAGAAGCTCTCGATGCCAAGCACCGTTTCGTCGTCGAGCGCATTGCGCTTGTGCGCGCGCTTGAGCCGCAGCACGGCGACCGCGCCCTGCTGTTCGGCTTCCAGCGAGGCGGGCAGGCGGGCGCGCAAGGAATCGATGGAATTCAAAACGGTCTCCTGTGGTCCCGGGCAGTCGCGGCGGGCCGACCCATTTTGCCGTCGGCCGCGGGGGATTGTTGTCAGCCCGGGCGGGAAGCGTCAATATTGTTGTCCAGGACAACAATATGCGTGGCGCTTTACAGAACCTCGTAGACGTCGAGCTTGACCGCGCGGGCGAGCCGCGCGCCGTGGGCGATCGCGATGATGCGGTTGAGCCAGTCGAGCGTGGGGTCGGCGGTCTCGAACCGCATAGCGGTGCGGAAATAATAGAGCGCGGGATCGACCGCCTCGCCGCGCGCCAGCCGCTCCAGCACCTCGGGCGGCCCGTGCCTCAGGCCGTCGCTGTCGACCATCACATGGCCACCCCCGTCCGATTCGAGCGTGTAGCGCGCCTGGATGTCGGCGGCCCCATCGGGTCGGACGATTTGCCAGTCGGCGCCCCCTGGCAGGACGCGGCCTTTAAACTTCGGGCCCGCCACGGTTCCGCCGAGAATGCCGATGATACGGCGCTGCCCGTAGGGCGTGCGCCCGAGGTCCATAATGGACTCGAGCTCGGCGTGAATTGTGAAAATGGGTTCGCGCGACAGCATGGCTTCCGATTTGTTGGGGCCCCACCTAAGTCCGTCCGCCATTTGACCCTTTCGGTGGCGGGCCGTAAATACGGGGCCGCAAACAGGAAGTAATCGCATGGCGCAGATTTCGTCGCTTTCCGAAGCCATTGCCGCTGCCGTCCGTGACGGCGACACGGTGGCCGTGGAGGGCTTCACCCATCTCATTCCGCACGCGGCCGGGCACGAGATCATCCGGCAGGGGCGCAAGCACCTGACGCTGATCCGCATGACGCCGGACCTGATCTACGACCAGATGATCGGCATGGGCTGCGTCGACAGACTGGTGTTCTCCTGGGGCGGCAATCCGGGCGTCGGCTCGCTGCACCGCTTCCGCGACGCGGTGGAGAACGGCTGGCCGAACAAGCTCGCGATCGAGGAACATTCGCACGCCGCCATGGCCAATGCCTATGAGGCGGGCGCCGCCAACCTGCCCTGCGCGATCTTCCGCGGCTATATCGGCACCGATCTCCCGAAAGTGAATCCGAAGATCAAGACGATCACCTGCCCCTTCACCGGCGAGGAACTGGCCGCCATCCCTGCCCACCGGCCTGATGTCGCTGTTATTCATGCCCAACGCGCCGACAAGGCCGGCAATGTCATGATCGAGGGTGTGCTCGGCGTGCAAAAGGAGGCGGTGCTCGCGTCCAAGCGCTCGGTGGTGACGGTGGAAGAGATCGTCGACGAACTGCCCGAGCGCAGTCTGAACGCCATCGTGCTGCCGCACTGGACCGTGGGCCACGTGGTCGAAGTGCCGGGTGGCGCTTTCCCGTCCTATGCGCAAGGCTACTATCCGCGCAACAACAGCTTCTACAAGCAGTGGGACGAGATCGCGCGCGACCGCGACGGCTTCCTCGCCTGGATGAAGGACAACGTGCTGAACAAGGGCCCCGAGGCCTTCGCGCAATATGCGCGCAAGCGCGCGAAGTGAGGATCGTCATGCCCGATTACAAACCCAATGAGATGATGACCATCGCCGCGGCGCGTTTGCTGAAGAACGACGACGTCTGCTTCGTCGGCATCGGCCAGCCCTCGGCCGCCTGCAATTTAGCCCGCCTCACGCACGCGCCTGACATCGTACTGATCTACGAATCCGGCACACTCGCCACCAAGCCGAACGTGCTGCCGCTCTCGATCGGCGACGGCGAATTGTGCGAAACCGCGCTCACCACGGTGCCGGTGCCGGAGATGTTCCGCTATTGGTTGCAGGGCGGGCGCATTAAGGTCGGCTTCCTGGGCGGCGCGCAAATCGACAAATTCGCCAATCTGAACACGACGGTGGTCGGCCCCTATGACAAGCCGAAGGTGCGGCTGCCGGGCGGCGGCGGCGCGCCCGAAATCGCCACGTCCTGCGGCGAGATCTTCATCATCATGGCGCAAGGCAAGCGCAGCTTCGTCGACAAGCTCGACTTCGTCACCTCGATCGGTCATGTCACCGGCGGCGACAGCCGGCAAAAGCTCGGCGTCAAGACCAAGGGGCCGACCAAACTGATCACCGATCTGGCGATGTTCGCGCCCGATCCGGAGAGCAAGGAGATGATCGTGGTCTCCCTGCATCCCGGCGTCACCCGCGAGCAGGTCACGGAAAGCACCGGCTGGGCCGTGCGCTTTGCGGCGCAGGTGGGCGAGACGGCGCCGCCGACCGCGCAGGAATTGGAAGTTTTGCGCGAACTGCATGCCCGCACCAATCGCGCGCATGCCGCGGCGGCGTGATGGTATGTAACGCTCTCCCCGTCATCCTGAGGTGGCCGGCGCAGCCGGCCCTCGAAGGATAAACGGCCGCTAAATCAGGGGCCGTCGCCCTTCGAGGCTCGCGACCTTAGGGTCGCTCGCTCCTCAGGGTGACGGATCAAGGCAGAACAGGAACTGACACCATGCGTGATGCTTTCATCTGCGACGCGGTGCGCACGCCGATCGGGCGCTATGCCGGTTCGCTCGCCAAGGTGCGTACCGACGACCTCGCCGCGGTGCCGCTCAAGGCGCTGAAGGCGCGCAATCCGAAGGTCGACTGGGAGAAGGTCGACGAAGTATATTTCGGCTGCGCGAACCAGGCCGGCGAGGACAACCGCAACGTCGC
>DASZQT010000177.1:0-6169 GCA_035549515.1 Pseudolabrys sp.
TCGTCCCGGCATATTGCACCTTGCCGCCCGCCACGCTCACGGCATAGCGATAGGCGGTATCGCAGTCGCCCTTTTCCGTGACGATCAGCACGCTCCAGCTCCCGTCATAGACGGCCGCACGCGCACCGCCGGTTGCACCGGCAACACAGGCCGCCGCCAGCAGCGCCGGACACAAGAACGAATTCACACTCCGTCGCATGGAAATGCCCCATCAAGCCCGGCTTAAGTCGAATCCTTGGGCCGGAATCGGTCCCCAATAAGATACCCTTCGGCCAGCAAATTGAGCCGATTTTCTGGCCAGTTGGTGAATGCGGCCCCGCGTGGAACCCATTGCACGGTTGCAAGTAAAGCAAGGCTCTGCCATAACCCCGCCCTCTCGCCGCCCGGCTGATCAAGGGCTGCCGTGGCGACGATACCCGCTCAATCCCGAGCACCCCGCCCCAGGATCGTTGTCCTGCGGGCTTATTCCGGCCGTGCGGCTTTCACGCCGCTCACGCGCCGACCAGGAGAGCCAAATGCCCAAGCTGAAGACCAAATCGGGCGCCAAAAAGCGCTTCAAGATCACCGCCTCCGGCAAGGTGAAATACCAGCAGTCCGGCAAACGCCACGGCATGATCAAGCGGACCACCAAGCAGATCCGCGAACATCGCGGCACCAACGTGCTGTTCAAGACCGACGGCGACAACATCAAGAAATACTGGCTGCCCAACGGCTGAGCCGGATTTCTTAACGTCGCCCATCCCGTTTGCCGATCTAGCTTCTAGGAGTATTTCCCATGGCCCGCGTTAAACGTGGCGTCACCGCCCACGCCAAGCACAAGAAAGTTCTGAAAGCCGCCAAGGGCTATTACGGCCGCCGCAAGAACACCATCCGCGTCGCCAAGCAGGCGGTCGAGAAGGCCAATCAGTACGCCTTCCGCGACCGCAAGCGGCGCAAGCGCACCTTCCGCGCGCTCTGGATCCAGCGCCTGAACGCCGCCGTGCGTCCGTTCGGCCTCAACTACTCGAAGTTCATCGACGGGCTGGCCAAGGCCGGCCTGATGGTGGACCGCAAGGTGCTGTCCGACCTCGCGATCCGCGAGCCGGCCGCCTTCCAGGCGATCGTGGAAAAGGCCAAGGCCGCGCTGCCGGCGCAGGCTTAAGCCGAGAGCGGGCACCGCCTCTCCCTTGTCATGCCCGGGCTTGACCCGGGCATCCCGCTTAGGAAGGCACGGTAGTGCCCATGGAATCGGGATGGCCGGGACATAGGCGTTCTGAAAGAACGCCGTTCTTCGACCGGCTATGCCGGCCATGACAGGCTGAGACCATGTCCGACATCGCACAGCTTGAACAAGACCTGACCGCCGCAGTCGCTGCCGCCCGCGACGAGGCGGCGCTCGAAGCCGTGCGCGTTGCCGCGCTCGGCAAAAGCGGCTCGATCTCCGCGCTCTTGAAGACGCTGGGCTCGATGACGCCGGACGAGCGCAAGGCGCAAGGACCGGCGATCAACGGCCTCAAGGACAAAGTCACGGCTGCGATCGCGGCGCGCAAGGAAGCGCTCGCCGCCGCCGCCCTCGATGCCCGTCTCAACAGCGAGACCGTGGACGTCACGCTGCCGGTGCGCGAAGCGCCAGCCGAATTGGGCCGCGTGCATCCGATCAGCCAGGTGATCGACGAGCTCACCGCCATCTTTGCCGACATGGGTTTCGCCGTGGCGGAAGGTCCCGACATCGAGACCGACGATTACAACTTCACCAAGCTGAATTTCCCGGAAGGCCATCCGGCGCGGGAAATGCACGACACCTTCTATTTCAATCCCAAGCCCGACGGCTCGCGGCTCCTGCTGCGCACGCACACCTCGCCGGTGCAGGTGCGCACCATGCTGTCCCAGAAGCCGCCGATCCGCGTCATCATCCCCGGCCGCACCTATCGCAGCGACTCGGACCAGACCCACACGCCGATGTTCCACCAGGTCGAAGGCCTGGTGATCGACAAGGGCTCGCATCTCGGCCACCTGAAATGGATCCTGCAGGAGTTCTGCAAGGCCTTCTTCGAGGTGGACAACGTCAACATGCGGTTCCGCCCGTCGTTCTTCCCGTTCACCGAGCCGTCGCTGGAAGTCGACATCCAGTGCAAGCGCGACAAAGGCGAAATCCGTTTCGGCGAGGGCGAGGACTGGCTGGAAATCCTCGGCTGCGGCATGGTGCATCCGAACGTAATGCGCAATTGCGGGCTCGACCCCGACGAGTACCAGGGCTTTGCCTGGGGCATGGGCATCGACCGCATCGCCATGCTGAAATACGGCATGCCCGACCTGCGCGCCTTCTTCGAAGCCGACGTGCGCTGGCTGTCGCATTACGGTTTCCGTCCGCTCGATTTCCCGACATTGGCGGGGGGATTGAGCACGTGATTTCGTTGAGGGGAGCGCCGTCATGGCGTGGTGGTTCGACGGAGCAATAATGCGCACGCTCGTGCGCGACTGGGACGACGGCACGGTCAAGCGCTACGTGGAGCGCGTGAGTCGGAATCAGGAGTCGATTCCGCCGTCGATCGCCGTGCACTTCCAGAACCTCGACACCAAAGCCAGCGGCCTGCTGACGCACGTCTCAATGATGATCGCGGGTCTCGGCCTGATCGCCCCGCTGGTGGCGAATCATCAGTTCGAGGAAGCGGTGATCGTCTTCGAGATGACGGTCTACTTGCTGCTCGCCGTCGCCTGCCTGCGCTGTCTGACCGTGTTCAATCCCGACGAGCCCGACGACAATTCGATATTTTCGATGGATGTCCTGGGACGAGAATTGGTGCTGCGACGCGAGCTCTACCGCGTGAGCATCCGCGTCGCCATCGTCTTCACGATGATCGTGGTCGTGACGCTTCCCGCTTTCTATATCTGGTAACCGAATGAAGTTCACTCTCTCCTGGCTGAAAGACCATCTCGACACCACGGCCTCGCTTGCCGAGATCGTCGACAAGCTCACCATGATCGGGCTCGAAGTCGAGAAGGTCGAGGACAAGGCCGCGGAATACGCGCCTTTCAAGGTCGTGCAGATCCTCGAAGCCGTGCAGCACCCCAATGCCGACCGGTTGCGCGTCTGCAAGGTCGATAACGGCACCGGCGCACCATTGCAGATCGTGTGCGGCGCGCCCAATGCACGCGCCGGCCTCAAGACCGTGCTCGGCCTGCCCGGCACCTATATTCCGGCCAAGGACATCACTTTGTCGGTCGGCAAGATCCGCGGCGTCGAAAGCCAGGGCATGATGATCTCCGGGGCGGAGATCGGCCTCAACGACGACCACAGCGGCATCATCGAAATGCCGGAGGATGCGCCGATCGGCAAGCCGTTCGCCGAAGTGCTCGGGCTCGCCGAGCCGGTCATCGAAATCAATCTCACGCCCAACCGTTCCGACTGCACGAGCGTCAACGGCATCGCGCGCGATCTCGGCGCCACGCTCATCGGCGATTACAAGGAAAATGCACCGAAGCGCATCGCCGGCAAGTTCCCCTGCCCGGTCACGGTGAAGATCGACGCGCCGGAACTTTGCCCGGCCTTTGGCCTGCGGCTGGTGCGCGGCGTGAAGAACGGACCGTCACCCGAGTGGATGCAGAAGCGGCTCACCGCCATCGGCCTGCGTCCGATCAACGCGCTGGTCGACATCACCAACTACATCACCTTCGATCGTGGCCGGCCGCTGCACGTGTTCGACGCCAAAAAGGTCGCCGGCAATCTCACCATTCGCCGCGCCCACAACGGCGAGACCCTGCTGGCGCTCGACGGCAAGAGCTACACGCTCGATCAGGGCATGTGCGTGATCGCCGACGAACGCGCGGTGGAATCGCTCGCCGGCATCATGGGCGGCGAGGAATCCGGCTGCGACGAGTCGACCACCGATGTGCTGATCGAATCGGCGCTGTGGGACGAGTTCAACATTGCGCAGACCGGGCGCAAGCTCGGCATCAACACCGACGCGCGCTACCGTTTCGAGCGCGGCGTCGATCCCAATTTCATGCTTCCGGGGCTCGAACTGGCGACGCAGATGGTGCTCGATCTGTGCGGCGGCGAGCCGTCCGAGATCGTGCTGGCCGGCGATCCGACGCCGAAGGAAAAAGTCATCGACTTCCCCTTGAGCGAACTGCCGCGGCTGGCCGGCCTCAAGCTGCCGCTGCCCGATGTGCGGCGCGTGCTCGAGAAACTCGGCTTCTTCACCGCCGGCCAGGGCGAGCGCGTGAAGGTCGCGGTGCCGTCGTGGCGGCCGGACGTGCACGGCAAGGCGGACATCGTCGAGGAAGTGGTGCGCATCGTCGGCGTCGACAAAGTGCCGCCGACGCCGTTCCCGCGCGGCGAGGATGCGCGCAAGCCTGTGCTGACGCCGATCCAGAACCGCACGCGCCGGGCCAAGCGCGCGCTCGCCGCGCGCGCCATGCGGGAGGCCGTAACGTGGTCGTTCGTCTCCAAGGAGGAGGCGCAGCTTTTCGGCGGCGGCCAACCTGCACTCGCGCTCGCCAATCCGATCGCGGCCGAACTGTCCGATATGCGGCCGAGCCTGATCCCGGGCCTCACGATGGCGGCACAGCGCAACGCCGACCGGGGCTATGGCGATGTCGCGCTGTTCGAGGTCGGCCAGGTCTTCAAGGGCGACCGGCCGGAAGATCAATTCATTGCGGCCAGCGGGCTCCGCCGCGGCCTCGCCAATCCGAACGAGGTCGGCCGTCACTGGTATGGCGGCGGCCCCGCCGATGCGTTTGACGCCAAGGCCGACGCTCTTGCCGTGCTGGCGGCCGCGGGCGCGCCGATGCAGGCGCTGCAAGTGGTGCCGGGCGGGCCGGCTTGGTTCCACCCGGGCCGCAGCGGGACCATCCAAATGGGGCCGCAGAACGTGCTCGGCCATTTCGGCGAACTGCATCCGCGCACGCTTGCCGCGCTGAAGGCGGAAGGCCCGCTGGTCGCGTTCGAAGTGCTGCTGGAGAAAATCCCCGCCGCCAAGCCGAAAGCGACGCGCGCCAAGCCGATGCTCGAACTGTCGCCGTTCCAGCCGGTCGAGCGCGATTTCGCTTTCGTGGTGGATGCGAACGTGAAGGCCGCCGACATCGTGCGCGCCGCGCAGACCGTCGACCGCAAGCTGATCACCAATATCGACGTGTTCGACGTCTACGAAGGCAAGGGCATCGAGCCGGGCAAGAAGTCGGTCGCCATCGCGGTCACCTTGCAGCCGCGCGAGAAGACCATGACCGACGCGGAGATCGACGCGCTCGCCGCGAAGATCGTGGCCGAGGTCGGCAAGCGCACCGGTGGGGTGTTGCGGGGCTGAGGGCTCGCGGGATTTTTTTGCTGTCATGCCCGCGAAAGCGGGCATCCAGTACACCGCAACCTATCGATAGCACACGGAGTACTGGGTCCCGGCTCGCGCTCGCTTCGCTCGCTTGGCCGGGACGACGGCATTCACCGCGCCGCGCAGTCTCACTTGGCGCCAGGCGCGGCCTCGATCATCTTCCACCCATTGCCGGCGGGATCGCGGAAGCCCGCGTCCACGGTGCCATAGCGGTCGACGGGCTCCTGCGTGAACTCGACACCGCGGGCGCGCATCCGTTCATAGGCGGCGCGGCAGTCGTCCACCATCAGCACCAGCGGCGGCATGGCGCCTTTCGCCACGATCTCGCGCACGGTCTGAGCGGTCGCCGCGTCGAGCGCGGGCGGCTGCGGCTTGAACAGGCCGAGCTGAAACGACGGCTGGTCGGGATGCTGCACCGTGAGCCAGCGATAGTCGCCGTTCCGCACATCGGTATGGACACGAAATCCGAGCTTCTCGACATAGAATTGAAGCGCCTCGTCCTGATCGCGGACATACAGGCCGACCACTCCGACACCCTGACTCATGGGACCTCCATTTCTTCTTCGGACCCGCCTGTCCTAGCGCAGGCCTCCTGCCGCCGCTTCTCCGAAACTGCGGTTGTGAGGTCGGGGCGGTGGGCGGCGCTGAGGAAGCAGGTCGGCACCTGCTCGTGCCGGTGCGGCGTGGCCTTCTCGCGCGCGCGCAGTTCGCCCGGGCTTTCACCCGTGACGTCGCGGAACGTGCGCCCGAAAGTTCCGAGGCTGTTCCAGCCGGTCTGAAATGCGATCTCGGTGATGGGCAGGTCCGTGTCGCGCAGCAGCGCCGCGGCACGCTCGATGCGGCGCGTGAGCAAGTAGCGGTGC
>DASZQT010000178.1:0-40926 GCA_035549515.1 Pseudolabrys sp.
CCGAGCACGGGCTCGCCAAGAGCTCGCGGCTCGCCGCCCGCATGACGCGCTCGCTCATCGAGCTCGAGCGCTATTTGGGGCGGCTGAAACAGACGGGCAAGCTGGCGAGCGTCGGGGAAGGCGCCAACAGTGCAACGCGGCCGCGAGGGAGGAGTTAATGGATTACGTCCGGCCGAACCCCGGCAGAGGACGCGTTCGCAAAACAGGCCCCGTCGTTACGGCTTATTGTCAGGACTCCGGGCGGATTGTATATTGGAACCTATGAATTGGGCCCTCGACTCCGGAGTCATCGCCGTGGACGTCGTTCTCTATCAGGAGAACGGCATGTGGATCGCGCAAGGACTTCAATTCGACATTACAGCGCGCGGTAAGAGCCCGACAGAGGCCGCCAAGAACTTCGACGCGAAGGTCGGTGCGGAACTGGCCATGTCGCTCGAATTGGGCGATGAATCGCCACTCGCCGGTGTGGGAAAGGCCCCAGATCGATTTTGGGATATGTTCAAGGACGCAGAGATGCGGGTCGAAACGGATGTCGTTCCCGTTCGACTCTTGGATGTGCCAAACGCTCCCAAGATCGTTCCAACGCTACGTATCGCCGATAAAGTTGCGGCGTAATGGCGACGTCAGGCGGCCGCCGAATTCGGGTCGCCGACGTTATCGCTCAAGCAAAAATATACGGCTGCGAGTATCGCGCGTCGCAGATGAAACTGATTACCCCTGGCGGTACTTATCCAATCAAATACCTCTATAGTCCACGAACCAAAGCGAGATTTGATCTCACTGATTATGAACTCGACGACTATATGTTGGAATCCGAACTATCGGCGGCCGAGCGCCGATTGAAAATCATTCTTCGTTAGTCTGCCGGAACCGGCAAAGGCCAACTTGCGGGGCGTCGCGAGCGTAGCGCGCGCATCCTGCTCAAGATCGTGCAGAACGACCCCGACGCGGTAAAGCGCGCGCTATCGCGTTGATCGGCCGGCGCCGCAGCGATCGTTACGGCACGACGATCGAGAAGCTCACCAGATTGGAGAGCCGATAGACGCCGTTCGCATAGATGTCGGCGAACGTATAGACGGCAATGCGGTTGCTGCCGCAATTGCTGCCGGCGGAGGCCCACTGCACTTTGATCTCGTTGAGCCGGCTATAATAATATTCCGGCGTGAGCATCACGATGGCGGTGCTCGGCGTAATGCCGGTGCTTCCCATCGGGCTGATGCAGTAGACCCCGGTCGAGATCCGGTTCACCGACGCCACGCCCTTGTTGCGGACCAGCACGACATCGCGGCGCACGAGGGCGGCGAGCCGCGCGTTCGGCGCGTCGGCGACGATGCCCGGTTGGACCGCCAGCTTCGCGTTCGGACCGGAGCCGGCGCGGGGCGGCTGGGCCGTTTCCTGCGCATGCGGTGTTTGTGCGTTTTGCGGCGCCTGCGCCATCGCGGCGCCGGCGACCAAAGAGAAAGCAGCAGCCAAAACAAGTTTTGTGTAACGGCGAGCCGTCATCGCATGCTCCAAGGGGTTAATAGCAAGGTCCGATCGGGGACATCCGCCGCGCCGATATGCAATACGCCAAGACCGCCGGTCCGGCCGCCCCATGACGAACAGTTACAATTTTAGATTTCGGCGTTTCGGTGACGGTTGAGGCTTCGCCTGGGAATTATTACGCGGGACGCGGCCCACGCGCGATCAGAGATAGCGCTTGAGATCGGCGGCGGCGTCTTCCGGCTTGCGGTTGAGCTTGAACGGCGCGACGAAGCGGCCCTGCTTGTCCATCAGATAGACCAGCGCGGTATGGTCCATGCTGTAGTCGCCGTTCTCGCCCGGCACCTTCTTGGCATAGACCCGGTAGGCCTTCTCCGCCGCCTCGATGGCGGGGCGGTCCCCGGTCAGTCCGCGCAGATGCGGATCGAAGCTCGACAAGTAATCCTTCATCACGGCCGCCGTGTCGCGTTCGGGATCGACCGTGATGAACAAGGCGCCGGTGCGGTTGGCATCCGGTCCGAGCGCGTGCAGTACCTCGGACACCTCGAACAGCGTGGTCGGGCAGATGTCCGGGCAATGGGTGTAACCAAAAAACACCAGGAACGGGTGACCCTTCATGTCGGCATCGGTCACCGGCTTGCCGTTCTGGTCGGTGAGCTTGAACGGGCCGCCGATCGCGGACGGGCCGGGCGCGCCGTTGCCGCCGCCGAACTGGCCGGTGGCATAGAGGAAGGCGCCGAGGAAAATCGCCAGCCCGGCCACGAAGGCCGCCATGACGATCATGATGTGGGCGGGGCGTGTCTTGGTCATGGGAACTTTCGCGTCAGAAGCAGGCGACCCAGCCGGCGCGTATCACTTCGAAGAACACGGCGGTACCGTAATGCGCCCAAAGCGCCAAGGCGGCGATCAGCAGCAGGCCGCCGAAGAGACCGATGAGGGCAAATGGGCGCGACAAAATGGCCGTGACGTCGGATGCTGGCATGGCCTAACCTTGGAGCGTTCCCCCGACACATCAAATAGAGCCGGCGGTGCGCGGATGCAACGCGTAGACGCAACCCAGCGTCGAGCGCGCCACGCATTTGTTAATTTACTATTTTACCATTCATAGTAAGCATAATACCGGCCATTCCGGGACTTTCGTTGACTTCGATTGCGAGAGTGCCGATGAATGCTGACGCAATTTGTGGCCCGGATTCGGGCCGATCGCGACGCATGAGGAGACTGCGATGCGTGCCGCTGTGATGATGGCTTTGGCGATCACGATCTCGGCGGGCGCCACCGCCCGGGCTGAAACGGGTGCCGCCATGGCCGGCACGCAAGCCTGCAACAACCCGCACGCCCTCGGCGTGTCGCGGGTGGTCGAAATCGACACCACCGGCGGGCCGGGCTTCGGCTTCGAGCACTTCAAGGCCTACGACTTTCTCAAGGACCACGAAGTGGTGCTCACCTTCGACGACGGTCCGTGGCCGGGCAACACGCCGCGCGTGCTCAAGGCGCTCGCCGATGAGTGCACCAAGGCGCTGTTCTTCCCGATCGGCAAGCATGCCGGCTGGCATCCCGAGATCCTCAAGCAGGTTCTGGCGCAGGGCCACACCGTCGGCTCGCACACCTGGTCGCACAAGGATCTCTCGAAGCTGACCTCCGACGAAGCCACCGCCGAGATCGAAAAGGGCATCGCCGCGGTGAGCATCGCGCTCGGCAACCGGCCGCTCGCGCCGTTCTTCCGCTTCCCGGCGCTGCGCAATCCGCCGGACATGATGAAATATCTGGGCGATCGCAATATCGGCGTGTTCTCGACCGACCTCGACTCCTTCGACTTCAAGATCCACAAGCCGGATCAGGTGATCAAATCGGTGATGACCAAGCTCGACAAGCGCGGCAAGGGCATCATCCTGATGCACGACTTCCAGCACGGCACCTCGGAAGCGCTGCCCGAACTGCTCAAGCGGCTTAAGGACGGCGGCTACAAGGTCGTGCAGATCACCGGCAAGACGCCGACCGAGCCGAAGCAGGAATATGTCGACGCCGTGCTCAAGGAGATCGGCGGCGGCATGGAAGAAGCCCGCCCGATGTCGAGCGTGATCAAGACCATCAGCGGCAACTGACATTTCGCGAAGATTGCGAGCCGGTCGCGCATAGCCTGCGCGGCCGGTTTTTTGTTGCCGCCATTTTTCTCGGCGCGGCACGGGGGACGACGATGAGGCGGCTGGCAACAACAATAGCCGTGGCTTGTCTGGCCGCGGGCGGCGGCGCCCTCGCGCAGAACGGCAAGAGTGAGGACATCGACCTGCGGCTGTTCGGCAAGGCGGAGATCGATCTCACCAAAGGCTGCTCGGTGGCGCTCTGGCAGGCCAACCGCGATCCGGATCGCGACAAATTTGCCTATGTTTTCGTCGAGGCCCTCGACCGAAATCAAGCGCGCCAGCCGGCGCGCATCAAGATCGGCAAGGACGTGCTGCGCCTCAAGCGCGTGGCGACCGGCGGCAAGGAAGGCGGCTACAAGCTGTTCGAATATCAGCTTTACCGCATGGAGGCCGAGCACAGCTTCGTCGTGCTCGAGCTCAAGCTCGGCGACATCGAAGGCGAGGCGGTGGAGATCGAAGGCGGCTCGCTCAGCATCTTGCAGCCCGGAAAGCTGCCGATGCGCGTGAGCGTCAAGGGCGGCGCCGGCTGCTATGGCGGCGACGCAAAGCGCTGACGCGGCACATCGGTATCGACGGCTAACGCGATCGCGGCTTGCGCCGCCGCTCCGGCAATTCGACGATGACGATCGCGCGTCGCGAATAGATGCCGCGATGGCCGCAGTTCGTGCAGCGCACCGAGAACTCGTCGGCCAGCCCTTGCAGGCGCTGGAGGTAAATCGCCGAGCCGCATTTTGCGCAATGCACGAGGCCGCGCTGGTAGACGGCCCCCACATTGTGATTTCTGGTGCTGGCCATAACTTGACTTCGTCTTCCCCGGCGGCCAAGCGGGTGATCGAGCGACGGCCGAACCGCGACGTTCCGTCATGCCCGCGCGCGGCGCCCGCCGAAATCCGTGAAATCACGCATGGCGGTCGACTTAAATCCGAACGGCTTTCAGGCCTGCAAAACCATTACCGACGCGCCGACCGGCACGCGGTTATAGAGATCGACGATGTCCTGATTGAACAGGCGGATGCAGCCGCTCGATACCGCATGGCCGATGCTGTCGGGCTCGTTGGTGCCGTGCAGGCGGAAATAAGTGTCCTGGCCGTCGCGGTAAAGATAAAGCGCGCGGGCGCCGAGCGGATTGCCCAGCCCGCCCGGCATGCCGCCGGCATAGGAGCGGTAACGCGGCATCGCCGCCATCATGGTGGCTGTCGGCGTCCAATGCGGCCATTTCTCCTTGCGGCCGATCACGGCGCTGCCGCGGAAGTTCAATGCTTCGGCGCGACCGACGCCGACCGCGTAACGCATGGCCCGACCGCCATCCAAAACGAAATAGAGCCGCCGCTCATCTATATGAACGACCACCTGGCCTGGCCGGTGCGGCCCACGCCAGGCGACCTGCTGGCGCAGCAGGCTCGGATCGACCGTGGTGAGATCGAGCGCGGGGATGGTGATGTCGCCATCCCTGAGCGCACCGTAGCGGCCGCCGGCGCCGAATTCCTCGAAGCCCTCGGGTCCCATGCCGCAGCCGGCCACCAGCAAAGGCAGGCCGGCGATCAGAGTGCGGCGGGTGAGAGCATTGGATTTGGGATGAACGTCGATGGGGTGGCTACGCACTACAATTCCCCTCACGCTTTGAGTTTCCGCGCAGGTCTCTCAACTCAGACTCTGCACAGGCTAGCGCCGCCGTGCAACGCCGCGTTGATGGAACTCAACCCGCCGAATTTTAGCGGTTCCATGCTCCAAACAGTTGCCACGCTTGCTTCGGCACCGGACGCCGCGCCGAAGTGCTAAAGCCCCGCGGCCTTGCGCAAGGCAGCATTAATACGGTCCTGCCAACCCGGTCCTTCATCCTGGAAATAGTCCAGCACGTCCTTGTCGACGCGCAGGGAGATCATCTCCTTGACGCCCGGCAAAGCGCGCTCCTTGGCCGGCCCCTCGACCGGCTTGGTGGTGGCGACCTTGAAGGCGGCTTCGGCGGCCTTGCGCGGATCGCTTCCGCGGCGGCTGCGGTCGTTGCTCATGACTGGCTCACATTGCAAAGGGGAGGCCCGATAGGCCGGAACGGGCAATCTACCGACGCGCACTAAGGTTGGCGAGGTCGCCTGTCGTGAACCCGGACACCGCCTTTGGATACCGTCCGGCGACGGAACTCTCGCCGCCGCCTTCGCGTTGCGCAGGAGGGCGGCATCCCGACCTGCAAGCCAGGCAACGTTTGTTCGCTGAAAAACGGCCTGTCGTCAAAATATGACCTCGGAATTGGCGCAGCTTCGATCCCCGCAGCCACATACCAGGGAAGCGATCCCGTGCCCGACATCGTGACGCTGACCGTCAATCCCGCCATCGATATTTTCATCAATGTCGAGCGCGTCCAACCCATCCACAAGCTGCGCTGCTCACCGCCCCGGCGCGACCCAGGCGGCGGCGGTATCAACGTAGCGCGCGCTGCCCATCGCTTGGGCAGCGACGTGGTCGCGATCTATCCGACCGGCGGCGCCATCGGCAAGCTGCTGCACAAGCTGGTGGAGCGCGAGGGGATCGATAGCGTGGTGACGCCGTCGCACGTCGAGACGCGCGAGAATTTCACCGCCTATGAGGAGGCGAGCGGTGAGCAGTTTCGCTTCGTGCTGCCGGGCGCCGCCCTGCATCGCGCCGAATGGGAGGCGATCCTCGACAAACTGTCCGCGCTGCCCACGCCGCCGCGCTATGTGGTGGCGAGCGGCAGCGTGCCGCCGGGCGTGCCGGAGGATTTCTTCGCGCAGGCGGTGCGGCGCGCCAAGGCGCTCGGCGCGCGCACGGCGGTCGACACCTCGGGCCTCGCGCTTAAAGCCGCGCTCGAAGAAGGCGTGACGCTGATCAAGCCGAATTTGATGGAGCTGACGGAGTTTATGTCCGCGCCGCTCGACAGCGAGGCCGAACGCGTCGCCGCCTGCCGCGCGCTCGCCAGCGACGGTGGCGCCGAGATCGTCGCGCTCACGCTCGGCGATGACGGCGCGCTCTTGGTGACGGAACGGCGGGCGTGGCGCGCGCAGGCGCCGGCGATCGATGTCGCCAGCACGGTGGGCGCCGGCGACAGTTTCCTCGGCGGCCTGGTATCGTCTCTCGCAAGCGGCGCCGGCTTGCCGCAGGCATTCCGCATGGCGGTGGCGGCGGGTACGGCGGCGGCGCTCACCCCCGGCAACGAACTGTGCCACGAGGAAGACGTGCGCCGCCTGCTGCCGCAGGTGCGCATCGGCGAGATCGCCGCCGCGGCGGCTTAACCCAGCGCGAATGGCGATCGAGTCGACCCAGTCTCCGCTCGTCCCCGCGAAAGCGGCGACCCAGCCGTGAGTCAGTGCTGGATTCCCGCGTCCCACCTTCGCTAAAGCTACGGCGGGCTTACGCATCAACCCGTCGAAGCGCCTTCGCGAAGACGGGTCGCGGGAATGAGCGGTGGATAGGGCAACTCCACCCAAATTCAAGCAGCTTCTAAAACTCCGACCAGTCGTCGTCGGCCTTGAACGCGGTGGCGACGGCGGCGCGCATGCGGCCGACCACGCCGCGCTTGGGCGGCGCCGGCGCGCGCTTCGGCTGCGCCGCCGCCACCGGCTTCACGGCCGCTGGCGTAACCGCACGCAGGCGCGGCGCGGCCTCGCCTTCGTCGTCGTGCCGCTCGTGGGCGTCGCGCGCCTCGCCGGCCTCGAGCCGGAAGAATGAGACGCGTTCGTTCATCGCGGCCGCCTGCTGCTCCAGCGTCTTGGCGGTGGCCGCATTCTCTTCGACCAGCGCCGAGTTCTGCTGCGTGACTTCGTCCATCTGCGTCAGCGCCTTGTTGACCTGCTCGATGCCGGTCGACTGCTCGGCGCTCGCCATCGCAATGTCGGACACGATGTCGGCCACCGACTTGATCGAGGCCACGATCTCACTCAACGCCGCGCCCGCCTTGTTGACGAGCTCGACGCCATCCTTGACCTGCCCGCCCGAGCTCACGATCAGATCCTTGATGTCCTTGGCCGCCTGCGAGGAACGCTGCGCCAGGCTGCGCACTTCGGTCGCCACCACCGCGAAGCCGCGACCGGCCTCACCGGCGCGCGCGGCTTCCACCGCCGCGTTAAGCGCGAGCAGATTGGTCTGGCGCGCGATTTCGTCGATCACGCCGATGATGTCGGAGATCTGCCGCGAGGATTGCTCGATGCGCGCCATGGCGTCGACCGCCTGCGCCACCACCTGGCCGCCGCGGTCGGCGACGCCGCGGGTGGCGGCGGCCGAGCGGTTGGCCTCCTGCGCGTTCTCGGCGTTCTTCTTCACGATCGAGGCGATCTCTTCCATCGAGGCCGAGGTCTCTTCCAGGCTGGCGGCCTGTTCCTCGGTGCGCTGCGAAAGATCGGTGGTGCTGGTCGAGATTTCGGCGGTCGCGCTGGAGACTTCGCGCGCGGCCTCGGTGATCGAGCCGATGGTGTCGCGCAGGCGCTCCACCGCCGCGTTGAAATCGTCCTTGATCTGCCGGTACTCGTCCGGAACGGTCTCGTCGACGGCGACCGTGAGGTCGCCCTCCGCCAGACCCTTCAGCCCGCCGGCAAGCAGGCCAAGGAAACGCGCCTGCCGCTCGGCGGCTTGCGCCTTCTCTTCGGCGGCGCGGGCCTGCAGGTCGGCTTCGGCGCGCTGCTGGCGCGCCTGTTCCTCGGCGGCCAGCGCCTGCCGCTGGGCGGCCTCCTCGGCCTCGCGGTGGGCCTTTTCCATCGCCGTGACCTTGATGCCCTCAACGGCGGCGGCGATCTCGCCGATCTCATCCTTGCGGCCGAGCCCGGGCAGCGCCGTCTCGAAATCGCCTTCGGCCATGCGCTGGATCGCCTTGGCGATGCCGACCACGGGGCGCGAGATGCCGCGGCCGATCAGCAGCGAGACGGCGCAGCCGATCGCGATCATGGCCGCCATGATCCCAATGAGCATCTTCATCTGACGCTCGAACATGGCGTTGTTGAGCGCGATTCTCTCGTCGCGCAGCAGGTTGGCGCTGTCCGACAGATTGCCGCTCAACCGGTCGATGACCGAGTAGCTGCGTGCCACGCCCGTCATCAAGGTCAGGGCGGCGCCCGAATCGGTAACGGCCTTGTCGACGACGCTCTTGCCCTGCTCGATATAGGTGGCGGTCGTCGCCTTGAGCTGTTGGAGGTCTTTCGCCGCGGACTTGTCCTGAAACTCGGACAGAGCGAGCACGCGCATCTTGTCCGCCAGGGTCTGCAGCGCGGTCGTTGCGTCGTCCGCGTTGCCCTTGGCCTTCTTGGCATCGTTGGCGTTGGCCGCGGTCGCCATCAGGCGATAGAGCTGCACCTGCGACACCAGCGCCGAATTGACGAAATCCGCGACCACCTCGGCCTGCCGCACCGGACCGACCATGAGGGCATCGACCGCGTCCTGGTTGGCGCGTTGCTCGTGCCAGGCATAGGCGCCGACGCCGACCAGGACGAGGATGAGAAATGCCGGCGCGATGAGGACTTTCCAGCGCAGGCGCAGATTGGCTAACCGGGAAAGCATGTTGTTGCTCTTCTCGCTTTCGATGACGGGAACGGACGGGCCTGAATTTGGCTGCAACGACGGGCAGGGAATCGTGACGCGGGGCGCTTCTCGTTATCGGTGAGAGAAACCGTAGATGCACCGCGTAAACAAACGCTTTAATTGCAGCCCGGCGCGCGCCGATTGGTCGGTCCATAAACTCGATTAAGACCGCATGGCGCGCTTCTAAACGCATGCGACGCCTGGCCTTTGGGCCGACGCAATCCCGTTCGTTCTCCGTGAATAGCGGGCGGGACTGGGTGCCGATAAATTACGCAGCGTCCGATTGGAGATCGCGGCCGCGCGCGCTTGCGCCGGCCGTTCGCGCGGCGAGTACATTCGCAGGGGAAATGGGCGCTGGAGCGGGCGAAGGGAATCGAACCCTCGTATGCAGCTTGGGAAGCTGCCGTTCTACCATTGAACTACGCCCGCGCGGGCCGACCATAGCGAAAGCGGGGGCCGGGCGGCAAGCGGGACGTCCTCATCCCGAGGAGGCCCTGAAATGCTTCGACAGCTTCAGGCTCTGCGCCTGGTAGTTCGAGCCGATGCCCTGCCCGTACAGCTTCTCCGGCCGCGCCAGCATGCTCTCATAGACGAGCCGGCCGACGATCTGTCCGTGCTCCAGGATGAACGGCACCTCGCGCGAGCGCACTTCCAGCACCGCGCGCGAGCCGTGGCCGCCGGCGCCGGCATAGCCGAAGCCGGGATCGAAGAAGCCGGCATAGTGCACGCGGAACTCGCCCACCAGCGGATCGAACGGCACCATCTCCGCGGCGTAGTCGGGCGGCACCTGCACGGCTTCTTTCGAGGCCAGGATGTAGAACTCGTTCGGATCGAGGATCAGGCTCTTGTCCGGGCGCGCCCGGATCGGCTCCCAGAAATCGAGCACGGAATAGCCGGCGCGCCGCTCCACATCGATGAGGCCGGTGTGGCGCTTGGCGCGATAGCCGACCACGCCACCCCCATCGCCGGCGACCGGCGACACCAGCTCGCCGGATAGATCGACGCTCACGGCGACGCCTTCGCTGACATCGGCTTCATCGGCATCGACCAGCCGCTCGCGCGCGTGCAATTCCCGCAGCGCGTCGGACGAGAGCAGCGCGTGCCCGCGCCGGAAGCGGATCTGCGACAGGCGCGAACCTTCGCGCACCAGCACCGGGAAGGTGCGCGGGGAAATCTCGGCGTAGAGCGGCCCGTGATAGCCGGGTTCGATGCGGTCGAAGCCGCGCGTCTCGTCAGCGATCACGCGTGTGAACACGTCGAGCCGTCCGGTCGAACTTTTCGGATTGGCGGCCGCCGCGATGTCGTCGGGCAGCGCCAGGCTTTCCAACAGCGGCACGATATAGACGCAGCCGGTCTCCAGCACCGCGCCGTCGGTGAGCGAGAATTCGTGCAGCTTCAATTCGTCGATGCGCTGCGCCACCGTGGTCGAGCCGGGCAGGAAACTGGCGCGCACGCGATAGGCCACGTCGCCCAGGCGCAGGTCGAGGCTGGCCGGCTGGATCTGGTCGGGCGCGAAGTCGTAGGCGGGCAAAATCCCGCCCTCCGCCGCGAGCCGCGCGATCAGGCGGTCCGGCAGAATGCCTTTGTCCTCGATGGCGAATGAAAGTGCCAAGACGCCTACACCCCGATCCGTCATCCTGAGGCGCGCGCCCGGTCCCCGACCGGGCGAGCCTCGAAGGATGAACGGCCACGAACTCTGAGACCCTTCGAGGCCCGCGCTACGCGCGGGCGCCTCAGGGTGACGACCCGCGATCTAACCCGACCCCCGCCTTGACGGAAAGCCGCCCGCCCCGCTACAAGCGGGCTTATCCCGTGGTCATTTGAGCCGGCCGGCTTGCAGCCACGTAAAACAAATCGCTAAAAGGCCGGGGACGCGTGTGCCCGGCCGAGACCCATGTCTCCGGCCGGTTTTTTGTTGCCAGGCGCGCCCTCCGGAAGAGGTGGTGCAAGGCCAACAAGGGAGATGCACGATGTCCGCGTCCGAAAGCGAAAACTACCGCCCCGAAACCCGCCTGGTCCATGCCGGCACGCTGCGCTCGCAGTTCAACGAGATGTCGGAGGCGCTGTTCCTCACGCAAGGCTACATCTACGAAAGCGCGGAGGCCTGCGAGGCGCGCTTTGCCGGCAAGATCCCGGGTTACGTCTATTCGCGCTACTCCAACCCGACCATGACCATGTTCGAGGAGCGCATGGCCTCGCTCGAGGGCGCGGAAGCCGCGCGCTCGACCGCGACCGGCATGGCGGCGGTGAGCGTCGCGCTGATGGGACCGGTGAAGGCGGGCGATCACATCGTCGCGGCCAAGGCCCTGTTCGGCTCCTGCCGTTGGGTGATCGAGGATTGGCTCGGCCGCTTCGGCGTCACCTCCACGCTGGTCGACGGCAAGGACCTCGCGGCCTGGAAACGCGCGGTGCAGCCGAACACCAAGCTCTTCTTCATGGAGACGCCGACCAACCCGACGCTCGAGGTCTACGACATCGCGGCGGTCGCCGCGATCGCGCACGAGGCCGGCGCCAAGCTGGTGATCGACAATGTGTTCGCCACGCCGCTCTATCAGAGCCCGCTCAAGCTCGGGGCCGACTGCGTGGTCTATTCGGCGACCAAGCACATCGACGGCCAGGGCCGCGTGCTCGGCGGCTGCATTCTCGCCTCGGAGAAGTTCATCATGGACCACGTGCACAACGTGATCCGCCAGACCGGGCCGTCGCTGTCGCCGTTCAATGCCTGGGTGCTTTTAAAGGGGCTTGAGACTCTGGCGGTGCGGGTCGAGCGGCAGACCGCGAGCGCCGGCACGGTGGCGGACCGGCTCGCCGGCCACGACAAGCTCGCGCGAATGATCTACCCCGGCCGCAAGGATCACCCGCAGGCCGACATCATCGCCAAGCAGATGCGCGGCGGCTCCAACCTGGTGTCGTTCGAGATCAAGGGCGGCAAGGAAGGCGCGTTCCGCTTCCTCAACGGGCTCAAGCTGATCGGCATCACCAACAATCTGGGCGACGCCAAGAGCCTGATCACGCATCCAACCACGACCACCCATCAACGGCTGACGCCGGAGCAGCGCGCGGAGCTTGGCATCGGCGACGGCCTGGTGCGGCTGTCGGTCGGGCTCGAGCACGCCGACGACATTGTCACGGATGTGTTGGGGGCGTTGGAGAAGGTTTAAGAGGCGCGTGTCCCGGGCGCAGCGCAGCGTGAGCAACAACGAACGGTGCGCTGCAGAACCGGGACCTTACAAAAATCCGAGCTTGTAACGGTCCCGGGTCTGCAACGCGTCATTTCATGCCGCGTTGCGCCCAAGACAAGTGGGCCTTACGGCACCATGTAATGCGCTGCCGTGGCCGAGAGCACCGGCCGGCGCGCGGCTTCGGCAATGGCGAGTCCGAGGCCCCTGGCCATGCAGGCATAGCTCCAGTCGTTCATGTGCAGCCCATCGGGCGCCACGATTTTCTCGAAGCCGAGATGATCGACCTCTTTCCAGCGCTTCATCACCGCGTAGCGACGGAACAGGTCGACATCTTCCTGCTTGGCGGTGGCCGAGATCAGTTCGACCATGTGCTCGGCTTCCGGCTTCGCGATCACCTTGGGCGCGAACTGCGGATCGATCAGCACGACATCGGCGCCGGTCGCGCGGATCTTCTTCAGGCCGGTGCGGATCAGCGCACCGTGATCGCCGATGGCGTGATCGCGCAGCACCGAATTGGTGCCGAGCTGCCAGATCACCAGGTCGGGCTTGGCGGCGATGACGGCGGCGTCGAAGCGGCGCAGCATGTCGCCGGTTTCCTCGCCGTTGACGCCCCGATTGACCACCGTGATGCGCTGCTCCGGAAAGCTCCGCGCCAGTTCAATGGCGAGCCGGCTCGGATAATTCGCGGCCGGTGAACTCGCACCGGCGCCGGCGGTCGAGGACGAGCCGATGGCAACGATGGTGATTGGCTCCCGGGCCGCGAGTTTCTGCGCCAGCCGCGGCAACGGATGCGCGAGCCGCACCTGATCGAGCGAGGCCCGGCAGGGCGGCACGACCGGCTCGGCCTGCGCGGCCAGCGGTGTAAACAGGACGGCGGCGAGCGCGGCAACAAACAGCGTCTTCGGCGCGCACCGATTGCAAGCATCGGTCTGCAAGGACGACTCCTACCCCCGCTAGTGCCCCATTTATTGCAGGCCCGGCGGCGTCGCAACCTCCGGCCTGGCCGCCTCCACCACCAGATCGGCGAGCAGCCGCCCGATGCAATCATGGACCCGCGCCGCCATGTCAAGTTTTTTCGTGGTTGCGTAGAAATCGAAGGTACCGAGATCGGACCACAACTTCATGATGTTGAAACGATCGAACAGCGGCACTTCTTGCTGCACTGCAACCCAACGCATGTTCTCGGTATAGCTGGCGAGCGCGATCATGGATTCGGTGCGCGGGCTGTACTGCGCATCGATGAGCACGACATCGGCTCCGGCCGAGCGGGCGATATTGATGCCTTTATCAAGCGCCTGCGCAAATTGGTCCTGATCGACGCCCTGCATGGCGTCCACCGTCCCGGTCTGCCAGACCAGCAAAGCGGGCTTGGCGGCGGCGAGATCGGCCGGCAGCGCGTCGGCCATCTGTGTTGCGGTGCGGCGAAGTTTCACATCGGTGGTGACGGTGACGGTAACGCCGGGCAGCTTTTGCGAGAGCGCCGCCTGCAATCGCGCCGGATAGGCATTTTTGACGCCACCCGGGCCGGGCAGCATGGAGGAACCGGCGCCCACCACCAAAATCGCGAGCTTTTTGGCCGCGATGGCGCGTGCCACTTGCGGCAGCGGGAAAGAGTTTTCGATCAGGTGCTCGGCCACACGGCATTCGGCCGGATGCTCGGCAAACGCCGGCCCGGCCAGCACCGTGAGTGCCAGCAGGAGTGATAACCGCCCCATCATGCGTCGCCCCCCGCATAGCCCGGCGCGGCCGGTTTTGCCGCCGGCGGCCGCGGGCCTTTGCGCTCCAGGCGCTTATACCACGATAGCAGCGCGGCCGCGCCCACCATGATGGCGATGCCGGCGACGCTGACCAGGATATGCACCGGCAGGCGGTTGGACACCTCGGTGAAGACGAAGTGGCCGGCGAAGGACAGGAACACGCCGAGACAGAACACCTCGAGGGAATGCTGGCCGCAGATGATCAGCGGCCGGAACAGGCGCAGGCGCAGGTAAGGCCAGCCGGCCGGGATGAAATAGATGGTGATGATCGCGAGCGACAGGAAATGCAGGATGCGCAACACGTCGAGATTGGTCTTGTCGATCGGATAGAGCATCTCGCCGACGAATTTCGGCACCAGCGCGCCGAGCCGCGGGAAATACCAGGTCATGGCGATGCAGAAGGCGAACACGAGATAGCCGGCCGCCAAGCTGACCAGCACGCGCGAATGCAGGAAGCGCGACAGATTGCGCGCGCCGCCGAGCGCGCACCAGGCGCCGAACACGAACAACAATTGCCAGGCGAACGGATTGAACACCCAGTCGCCGCTCGGATAAGCGGGCAGATTCCACTCGAAGCCCCACATCAGCGCATAGAGGACGGCCGACGCGATCAGCGCGAGCGAAGGCGCGCGCAGGAGCAGCCACAACATCGGTGCAAAGCCGGCCAGCAGCACGATATAGAGCGGCAGCACGTCCATGTTCACAGGCTTGAATTTCAACAACAGCGCCTGGATGATCGTGACGTCCGGATTCTTGAGGAAATCGAGCACGCCCATTTCCTCGGAATAAAGCGGATTGTCGAAGGAATGCGCGACATAGGCGATCTCGGCGAGATAGATCGCGAACAAAAACACATGCGCGACATAGATCTGCCAGGAGCGCTTGAGCAGGCGGGCGGAGGCGACGATGAAACCGTGCTCCTGCATGGCGCGGCCATAGACGAAGGCCGCGGTATAGCCGGAGATGAAGACGAAGATTTCGGTGGCGTCGGAAAAGCCGTAATTGCGAATGGTGACCCAGCTCACCGCATTCGACGGAATGTGGTCGAGGAAAATGAGCCAGAGGGCGAGACCGCGGAACAGATCAAGCCGCAGATCGCGCTCGGTCGAAACGGGGGCCATGAATGGCTTTTCTTTCATGCGGCGTTTCGGCCATAATTGGGCAAACACAGTAACGCCCCTCTCCAAGGGCGCGCACCACAGGGCATATAGATGTACCGCACGGTCACCCGCAAGATCGAGGTCACGGTGACCCCCCGCTTCGTCTCCGAGCGGTCCTCGCCGACGAACGGCTATTATTTCTGGGCCTACACCATCGACATCACCAATCTCGGCGCGGAAACCGTCCAGCTCAAGACGCGGCACTGGCGCATCACCGATGCGTTGGGCCGACTGCAGGAAGTGAAGGGCCCGGGCGTTGTCGGCGAAGAACCGGTGCTCAAGCCGGGCGAAACGTTTAATTACACGAGCGGTGTTCCGCTACCCACGCCCTCCGGCTTCATGGTCGGCAGCTACGGCATGATCACCACGCCCGAGGGCGAGCATTTCGACATCGATATCCCGGCCTTCTCGCTCGATTCGAGCTTCGCCGAGCGGACGATTAATTGAGGCTTGTCCCGGGCGCGGCGCAGCAGCCCGGTCATACGCGGGCTTGACCCGCGCATCCATGATGAGGTGCCCGGAAGACCTTGCGAACAATATTTGCGGGCAACGCCATCGCGGATCACCGGGTCTCGGCGCTGACGCGCCGGCCCGGTGATGACGGGTTAGGGCAAGCACCCCTTGAAACGCGGCAACGCCGCGCGCGGCAGGATCGCCAGCACGGCGCCGTCCTGCGCGAAGTCCTGCAAGGCGGCGACCTCCGGCTCCTCCAAGGCGACGCAGCCCGCCGTCCCTTTGCCGCCCGGCCGCCGCACATGGATGAAGATGCAGGAGCCGGCGCGCGCTTTGGCGTCGGTCGGATAATCGACCAGCAGCCCGCGGCGATATTCGCGCACGCGCCACATGTTCTCGCCGTGCACGGTCCAGCCGACCGCGGCGCGCGTGGTGATGGCGTTGTAGGCCGGCGATTGCGGATCGTCGACGCAGACCGTGCCCTGCGCGAGGTGCAAATAGCGCGGCAGATGCGAAGGGCTGAGGCCGAACGGCCGCCCGATGCGAAAGAAGCCGGCCGGCGCGCGCTTGTCGCCGTCGACTTTGATCGGCTCGCCATTGCGTGCCAAGGCTCGGAATGTGCGCGCCCAGCCCACGCCTTTCAGCCCGATCAGCGCGCTGGTCGGTCCGCCGTCGGCCTGCCATGGCATCGCAGGCGAGGCGCGCGTAAAGCGCTGCACGCTCGCGACGCGGCTATCCATCTTGTCGGCAACGACCAGCACGAGCCGGCGCGCGTCGTTGAGCGGCTGCGGACAGCTTTGGGCATTCGCGGAAACCGGCGCGATGAATAGAAAAGCGATGAAAGCGAGTCGCTTCATGCGCTGTTCATAGCAAAATTGATGCTGCATTGAATGTCTTGATGTGCAGCCAAGGACGCGCTTCACCTCTCCCCGCGATGCGGGGAGAGGTCGACGCGCCGGAGCGACAGCGAAGGCGCGTCGGGTGAGGGGCCGTGCACAGCCCCTCACCCGGCTCGCGCCTTCCGGCGCTCGCCACCCTCTCCCCGTGAAGAACGGGGAGAGGGAAAGCACGCTCAGCCTTCCTTTGCGTCGACCTCGCCGGGCGCGAACTGATAAGTGGCGCTGCAGAATTCGCAGGTCACCGAAATGCGGCCGTCCTCGACCATGTGGTCGCGGTCGTCCTGCGAGAAGCTCTTGAGCATGGCCTCGACGCTCTCGCGCGAGCACGAGCACTGCGCGCGCACCGGAACAGCCTTGAATACGCGCACGCCCGGCTCGTGGAACAGACGGTAGACCAGCCGCTCGCTCGACAGCGACGGATCGATCAGTTCGACATCCTCGACGGTGGAGACCAGCGCGCGGCCTTCCACCCAGGCTTCGTCCTCCGCCACGACATGCGGCGTGACGCCTTCCGGCGCATCGCCCGGATGCAAATCGGCCACCCGCGCGCGCTCCGGCGACTTGGGCAGGAATTGCAGCATGATGCCGCCGGCGCGCCAGCGATGGCTGGCACCGCCTTGCCCGGCGCGCAGTTCCTCGGCGACCGCGAGCCGCACCCGGGTCGGGATCTGCTCGGAGCGCAGGAAATACTCGTGCGCGGCGTCTTCCAGCGTGCCGCCCTCGAGCGCCACCAGGCCCTGATAGCGGCTCATGTCGGGACCCTGGTCGATGGTCATCGCCAGATGGCCCTTGCCCATGAGCGCGCCGGAACTGGCCTCGCCCGCCGCGATCGCCTCGGCGACGCGGTTCTTGTCGAAGCGCGCGCAGGCGCGCACGCGGTCGGGCGTCATGAAGTCGACCACCAGCATGCGCACGGGACCGTCGGTCTGCGTCTGCAAAATGAAGCGGCCATCGAACTTGAGGGCCGAGCCGAGCATCACGGTGAGCACCACCGCTTCGCCCAGGAGCTTCGCCACCGGCTGCGGATAGGCGTGCTTTTCCAGGATCTCATCGACCACCGGCCCGAGCCGCACCACGCGGCCGCGCAGGTCGAGCGAGGAAACTTCAAACGGCAGCACGATGTCGTCGACGGCGGTCGCCGACGGCGCGCGCGAGGGAATGGCGGTGGGGGACATGTCGGTCATGAGGCTTATGTAGTTTTCGAAGCTCGGAATTCGAGGGTCGCAATCCGTGCCGATCTGACCCCCTCCACATTCCTCCCCCTTTCAGGGGGAGGATGACATTGCGGCATCGTCCTCCCTCCCCCTGAAAGGGGGAGGGTTGGGGAGGGGGTCCGCCGAGCGAGGATACGCGTGCGATGAGTCGGAACTAAGCGTCCGCGTGCAGACACCAGGCGAGCAGGCCCTTCTGCGCGTGCAGGCGGTTTTCCGCCTCGTCGAACACGACCGACTGCGGGCCGTCCATCACCTCGTCGGTGACTTCCTCGCCGCGATGCGCCGGCAGGCAGTGCATGAAGATGGCATCGGGCCTGGCCTTGGCCATCAGCGCGCGATTGACCTGATAGCGCTTGAGCACGTTGTGGCGCAGCTTGCCGTCGCGGTCGCCCATCGACACCCAAGTGTCCGTGACCACGCAATCGGCATCCTTGACCGCCTTCTCCGGGTCATCGCCCACGTCGATGGCCGCGCCGGAAGACTTCACCCAGTCCATCAGCCACTTCTTCGGCTTGAGCTCGGTCGGCGTCGCCACCCGCAGGCGGAAATCGAAGCGCTCGGCCGCGTGCATCCAGGACGCCAGCACATTGTTGGCGTCGCCCGACCAGGCCACGGTGCGGCCGCGGATCGGACCGCGATGTTCCTCGAAGGTCATCACGTCGGCCAGCACCTGGCAGGGGTGCGAGCGCCGCGTCAGCCCGTTGATCACCGGCACGGTGGCATTGCGCGCGAGCTCGGCCACCGCCTCGTGATCGAGGATGCGGATCATGATGGCGTCGACGAAGCGCGACAGCACGCGCGCGGTATCGGCCAATGTCTCGCCGCGGCCGAGCTGCATTTCCTGCGCGGTGAGCACGATGGCCTCGCCGCCGAGCTGGCGCATGGCGACGTCGAAGGAGACGCGCGTGCGCGTCGACGGCTTGTCGAAGATCATCGCCAGCGTCTTGCCGGCGAGCGGCGCGCTCGCCTCCCCGCGCGCGCGCGCGGCTTTCATGGCGCGGCTCTTTTCGATCAGCGAAGCCAGCACCGGCTTCGGGATGTCGATGAGGTCGAGGAAATGCCGCACGTTATCGCCGCTCATGACGCGGCCTCCTGCTTTACCGGACGCGCATGGGCCTGCGCCAGCCGCGCGCAGGCGCGATCGATGGCGTTGACCGCATAAGCGATCTCTTCCTCGCCGATGATGAGCGGCGGCAGCAACCGCACGACATTGTCGCCGGCGGCCGGCACCACCATCTTTTCGGCGCGCAATTCGTCGACCATCTCGCCGACCGGCGGCACCAGACGCAGGCCCATGAGCAGGCCCTCGTTGCGCACCTCGGCGATCACCGATGGATGACGATCCTTCAATTCGGCCAGCCGCTGCTTGAGCAGCAGCGCGTTCTTGCGCACCTTGTCGAGAAAGCCGTCCGCCATCACTTCGTCGAGCACCGCATTGGCGACAGCGACCGCCAGCGGATTGCCGCCGAAGGTGGAGCCATGCGTGCCCGGCGTCATGCCCTTGGCCGCTTCCGCGGTGCCGAGAAAGGCGCCGATCGGGAAACCGCCACCGAGCGCCTTCGCCAGCGTCATGATGTCGGGCTCGACACCGGAGAGCTGATAGGCGAACAGTTCACCGCTGCGGCCGATGCCGGTCTGGATCTCGTCGAAGATCAACAAGAGGCCGTGCTGGTCGCACAAGTCGCGCAAGGCCCGCAGGAACGAGTGCGGCACCACGCGTACACCGCCCTCGCCCATCACCGGCTCGATCAGGATGGCGGCGGTCGCCGGACCGATGGCCTTCTTCACGGCGTCGAGATCGTTGTAGGGCACCTGGTCGAAGCCTTCGACCGGCGGCCCGAAGCCGTCGAGATACTTCTTGTTGCCGGTGGCGGCGAGCGCGGCCAGCGTGCGGCCGTGGAACGCGCCTTCGAAGGTGATGATGCGGAAGCGTTCGGGCCGGCCGGAGACGGCGTGATACTTGCGCGCCATCTTGATGGCGCCTTCCATCGCTTCGGTGCCGGAATTGCAGAAGAACACCAGGTCCGCGAACGAGGCCGCGCACAGCCGGTCGGCCAGCCGCTCGGCGCCCGGCACGCGATACAAATTCGAGACGTGCCAGACCTTGTGCGCCTGCTCGGTCAGCGCCGCGATCAGCTTGGGATGCGCGTGGCCGAGCGCGTTGACCGCAACGCCCGAGGTGAAGTCGAGATAGCGCTCACCCGACGCCGTATAAAGCCAAGCGCCCTCGCCCCGCTCGAAAGCGAGGTCGACCCGGGCATAGGTCGGCAAAATGTGCGAGCTCACGGCCAGTCTCTTTTCATCGCGAATTGACGCTGGCGCATGATCGGATCGGAAAACCGGTTTCCAGCCCCGATGAAGTGGCGGGACCTGCTTTTCGGGATCGTGCGCGAGCCGAAAATGAAATGTGCCGCCTCGCCGGGCGGCACTCTGAGCATTCTATTTGGGCGAGGCCGCGCGGTCAACGGGCGCGCGAGCAAGCGATTCGCGACTCACTTCCGCCACAAGCGCGGATTCTAAGGGAAAACTGTGAATCGGGCGCTTGCGGCCCGTTGCAAATGCTTGCGCGCGAGTCAACCGCTAGTGTAGTTTTTTCGATACCTAGTACGACATCTCGTACTGAGGGGCGAATTCTGGTGCATCCCTGGCGTGTATCACGTTCAGGCGTCGAAAAATGACGCCCGGCGCACGGGGGTGGATTCTAACCAAGGCACCGCGTGCCGGGGAGAGGTCATGGGCTGGACCGACGAGCGCGTCGAACTCTTGAAGAAATTGTGGGCGGACGGCCTGTCAGCCAGCCAGATCGCGGCCGAATTGGGCGGGATCAGCCGCAATGCGGTGATCGGCAAGGTACATCGCCTGGGCCTGTCGGGCCGCGCCAAGAGCCCGTCGTCGGCGGCGCCCCGCCCACGCAAGGCGCGCTCCTCCGGCCATATGTTGCGGGTGGCGCGCCCCACCATGCGCGGCAATACCGCGCTCGCTTTCGAATACGAACCGGAGCCGGAGCCGGAACTGGCCGAGATCCCGGTCGAACAGCGCAAGACCCTGCTGCAGCTCAGCGAGAAGACCTGCCATTGGCCGGTGGGCGATCCGGGCAGCCCGGACTTCTATTTCTGCGGCGGCGAAACCGCCACCGACCTGCCCTATTGCTCCTACCACTCGCGCATCGCCTACCAGCCGGCGACAGATCGCCGGCGCGAGAAGCGGGCGTTCAGGGGGTAGGAGCCAAGCCGGCGTCAGTCTCTCTTATCCCTCCCCCGCGTGCGGGGGAGGGTGGCGAGCGATAGCGAGCCGGGTGGGGGCGCTTCCGATACGCAAACTAACCCCACCCGGCTCCGCGCTTCGCGCGGATCCACCCTCCCCTGTCAGGGGAGGGATAAAAAGCAGTGCTTGTCGCAAATAAGGCCGCTCAATTCGCCCGGCCGAAGCGGTCGTCGAGCGCATAGCCGGCGCCGCGCACGGTGCGGATCGGGTCGGCGGCATTGCCGCGGTTGATCGCCTTGCGCAGGCGGCCGACATGCACGTCGACGGTGCGCTCGTCGATATAGATGTCGGAGCCCCAGACGCCGTCGAGCAACTGCTCGCGCGAGAACACCCGGCCCGGACGCTCCATCAGAAATTCGAGCAGACGGTATTCGGTCGGCCCGAGATCGATCGGGCGGCCGCTGCGCACGACGCGCTTCTTTTCGCGGTCGAGCTCGATATCGCCGATCGTCAGCACGGTCGCGACCCGCTCCGGATTGGCGCGGCGCAGCAGCGCGCGCACGCGCGCCAGCAATTCCGGCAGCGAGAACGGCTTGACGATGTAGTCGTCCGCGCCGGTGGCGAGCCCGCGCACCTTCTCGCTTTCCTCGCCGCGCGCGGTCAGCATGATGATCGGGAGCTGACGCGTCTCGGGCCGCGCGCGCAGGCGCCGGCACAGTTCGATGCCCGAGAGGCCGGGCAGCATCCAGTCGAGCACGACGAGGTCGGGGGTCGACTCCTTGAGCCTTGTGTCCGCCTCGTCGCCGCGCGCCGCCGTCTCGACGTCGTAGCCTTCGGCCTCGAGATTGTAGCGGAGCAGCATCGTCAGCGGCTCCTCGTCCTCCACGATCAGGATGCGTGCACTCATTAAGATATCTCGTTACCGGTTGTCGCCGACCCTAAGCGCCGACAGGGTCGTGGTGTCGCCCTTCGGCCGCTGATCGGCGATCGGACGACCTTCGATGATGTAATGCACGGTCTCGGCGATATTGGTGGCGTGGTCGCCCA
This sequence comes from Pseudolabrys sp., assembly GCA_035549515.1. Taxonomy (GTDB): domain Bacteria; phylum Pseudomonadota; class Alphaproteobacteria; order Rhizobiales; family Xanthobacteraceae; genus Pseudolabrys. The sequence continues at coordinate 22,063 of DASZQT010000178.1, forward strand.
TGCGCTCGATGTTCTTGGCGCAGAACAGGAGATGGATGCAGAAGGTGATGTTGCGCGGGTCTTCCATCATATAAGTGAGCAGCTCGCGGAACACCGAGGTGCAGACCGCGTCGATCTCCTCGTCGCCACGCCAGACCGCCATGGCCTGGGTGATGTCGCGCCGCGCATAGGCGTCGAGCACGCTCTTGAGCTGCTCGAGCAGGAGGTCGGTCATGTGCTCGACCCCGCGGATCAGCTTCGGCGGCGGGAACTCGCCGTTGAGCGCGATCACGCGCTTGGCGATATTCTTGGCGAGATCGCCGATGCGCTCGAGATCGTTGGCAAGCCGCAGCGCGCCGACGACTTCGCGCAGGTCGACCGCCATCGGCTGGCGGCGCGCGATGGTCAGCACCGACTTTTCCTCGATCTCGCGCTGCAGCGCGTCGATATTGGCATCGGCGGCGGTGACGCGCTGGGCCAGCGTGGTGTCGCGCTTGGCGAGCGCATCGACGGAATCGGCGACCTGCTTCTCGGCGAGGCCCCCCATCTCGGCGACCATGCGGGACAAGTCCTGCAGGTCGCTATCGAACGCCTTCATGGTGTGGTCGGTCATCGCTTTTGTCCTTCGATCCGGAGCTTGGCCGGCGTTCCGATCGGCCTCTAGCCGAAGCGTCCGGTGATATAATCCTGAGTGCGGCGATCGTTAGGGGTGGTGAAGATGCGGGTGGTTTCCCCGAACTCGACCAGTTCGCCGAGATACATGAAGGCGGTGAAATCGGAGACGCGCGCCGCCTGCTGCATGTTGTGGGTAACGATGGCGATCGTGTAGTCGTCCTTCAATTCGTCGATCAGTTCTTCGATCTTGGCGGTCGAAATCGGATCGAGCGCCGAGCAGGGTTCGTCGAACAGGATCACTTCCGGGCGCACCGCCACGGTGCGCGCGATGCAGAGGCGCTGCTGCTGGCCGCCCGAGAGCGACTGGCCGTTGGCGCCGAGCTTGTCCTTCACCTCGTTCCAGAGCGCGGCGCGGTCGAGCGCGTGCTTGACGCGGTCGTCCAGTTCCGACTTCGGCAGCTTCTCATAGAGCCGGATGCCGAAGGCGATGTTCTCGTAGATCGTCATCGGGAACGGCGTCGGCTTCTGGAACACCATGCCGACTTTGGCGCGCAGCAAGTTGAGGTCCTGCGAGCCCGACAGGATGTTGTGCTTGTCGAGCAGCACCTCGCCGGTGGCGCGCTGGTTCGGGTAGAGGTCGTACATCCGGTTGAGGATGCGCAGCAGCGTGGACTTGCCGCAGCCCGACGGGCCGATGAAGGCCGTCACCTTGCCCTGATAGAGCGGGACATTGATGGTCTTCAACGCGCGATTGTCGCCGTAGAAAAAGTCGAGATTGCGGACCGACACCTTCTCGGTCAGCCCCTCGGTATCGATGGCGGCGTTATTGACGGTCGGAGTCGTGACGATCGGGGTTACGCTCATGACGTTTTTCTCTGTGCGGCGAGAGCTCGTGCGACGATGCTCAGGGCAAGCACCGCCAGGGTGATGATCAAGGCGCCGGTCCAGGCAAGCGCCTGCCAGTCCTTGTAGGGGCTCAAGGCGAACTGGAAGATGACGACCGGCAGGCTCGACACCGGCGCATTCATGTCGAGGCTCCAGAACTGGTTGTTGAGCGCGGTGAACAGCAAGGGCGCCGTTTCGCCGGAGATGCGCGCAACCGCCAGCAGCACGCCGGTCACCATGCCGGCGCGCGCCGCGCGGTAAGCCACTTTGCGGATCATCAGCGAGCGCGGCAGGCCGATCGAGGCCGCCGCCTCGCGCAGCGTGTCGGGCACCAGGATCAGCATGTCCTCGGTGGTGCGCACCACCACCGGCACCACGATCACGGCGAGCGCGATCGCGCCGGCCCAGCCGGAGAAGTGCCCGACCTGCGCCACCACGATCTCGTAGATGAACAGGCCGATCACGATCGAGGGCGCGCTCAAGAGAATGTCGTTGATGAAGCGCACGACCGAGGTGAGCCGGTCATAGCGGCCATATTCCGCCATATAGGTGCCGGCCAGCATGCCGAGCGGCGTGCCGATCGCGACCGCGACCACCGTCATGATCAGGCTGCCGACGATCGGATTGAGCAGGCCGCCGGCCGAGCCGGGCGGCGGGGTCATCTGGGTGAAGACCGAGAGCGACAGGCCGCTGAAGCCTTCCCACAGCAGCACGGCCAGGATCAGCACCAGCCAGGCAAGCCCGAACAGGGTGGCCCCGATGGCGAGGCCGACGGCGAGGTGATTGCGGCGGCGGCGAGTGTCGTAAAGCGCCATGGTCAGCCTCCGATCCGCGCGTTGAGGCGCATCAGCATCAGGCGGGCGCAAGCCAGCACGATGAAGGTGATGACGAACAGGATGAGGCCGAGCGCGATCAGCGAGGAGGTGTAGAGGTCGCCCACCGCCTCGGTGAACTCGTTGGCGATGGTCGCGGAAATGGTGGTGCCGGGCGCCAGGATCGAGGCCGAGATGCGGTGCGCGTTGCCGATCACGAAGGTGACCGCCATGGTCTCGCCGAGCGCGCGGCCGAGGCCAAGCATCACGCCGCCGATCACGCCGACGCGCGTGTAAGGCAGCACCACATAGCGCGCCACTTCCCAGGTCGTGCAGCCGAGTCCGTAGGCGGCTTCCTTGAGCACCGGCGGCACGGCGTCGAACACGTCGCGTGAGATCGAGGTGATGAAGGGCAGCACCATCACGGCCAGGATGAGCCCGGCGGTGAGCACGCCGATGCCGTAGGGCGGGCCTTCGAACAGGCTCGAGAGCACCGGGATATTGCCGAACACGTCGATCAGGAACGGCTGCACATATTGCTGCAGGAACGGCGCGAAAACGAACAAGCCCCAAATGCCGTAAATGATCGAAGGAATGCCCGCGAGCAGCTCGATGGCGATGCCGATCGGACGGCGCAGCCACATCGGGCACAGCTCGGTCAAGAACATCGCGATGAACAGGCCGACCGGCACCGCGATCAGCATGGCGATGATGGAGGTGACCAGCGTGCCGTAGACCGGCGCGATGGCGCCGAACTTCTCGGTCACCGGATTCCAGGTTTCGTCGACCAGAAAGCCGAAGCCGAAGGTGCGCAGCGCCGGCCAGGAGCCATGGATCAGCGAGATGATGATACCGCCCAGGATGACGAGCACCACGATGGCGGCGAGCCGCGTCAGCCAGCGGAAGGAAATATCGCCCACCCGCAGGCGCTGGAGGACTTTGGCACGGTCCATCCGCTCGGGCACCGGCACGGCCTCGCCCTGCAACGCAACGTCAGCCACGGTTCGCCTCCGGGAAGATGACATCCGGCTCTCCTTCGGCCTCGCAGCGCTCGGGGAGCCACTTAACGCGAGTTTACCGTCCTCGCACAAGCCGCCCATTCGGCGGCAGTGGACAAGGAAAGGGCGCCGCGCGGCGCCCTTTCCGCTTTCGGGGCAGGCGTTACATCGCGCTGTAGACGGGCTTGCCGTCGGCGCCCTTAACCTCGGCCTTCCAGTAGTTCTCGATGTCGCCCACGACATTCTGCGGCATCGGAACGTAGTCGAGGCTCTCGGCCATCTTGCCGCCGTTCTTGTAGGCCCAAGCGAAGAACTTGAGCGCTTCGCCGGTGGCGGCCGGATCGACCGGCTTCTTGTAGACGAGGATCCAGGTCGCCGCCGTCATCGGCCACGACTTGTCGCCCGGCTGGTTGGCGAGGATGACGCCGTAGCCCGGCTGCGACTTCCAGTTGGCGTTGGCCGCCGCGGCCTGGAACGCTTCCGAGGTCGGAGCAACGGTCTTGCCGGCCTTGTTCATCATCTTGGTGAAGGTCAGCTTGTTCTGCAGGGCGTAGGCGTACTCGACATAGCCGATCGAGCCCTTGGTCTGACCGACATTGTTGGCGACGCCTTCGTTACCCTTGGCGCCGATGCCAACCGGCCACTGCACCGAGGTGTTGAAGCCGACCTTCGACTTCCACTCCGCGCTCACGTCCGACAGGTAGTAGGCGAAGTTGAAGGTGGTGCCCGATCCGTCCGAGCGGTGCACAACGGCAATCGCCTGGCTCGGCAGCTTGGCCTTCGGGTTGAGCTTCTTGATCGCCGCGTCGTCCCACTTCTTGATGTCGCCCATGAAGATCTTGGCGAGCGTGGGGCCGTCGATGACCAGGTCACCCGGCTTGATGCCGTCGAGGTTGACGACCGGCACGATGCCGCCCATCACCATCGGGAACTGGGCGAGACCGACTTCGTCGAGTTCCTTGCCCGGGAGCGGGGCGTCGGACGCGCCGAAGGTCACGGTCTTGGCCTTGATCTGCTTGATGCCGCCGCCGGAACCGATCGACTGATAGTTCAGCCCGTTGCCGGTCTCTTTCTTATAGGCATCGGCCCATTTGGCGTAGATCGGATAGGGGAAGGTCGCGCCGGCACCCGAGATGTCGGCGGCGATGGCCGGAACGGAAGCGGCAGCCATAAAGCCGACGGCTGCTGCCAATGCGGTCCAATGTTTCACGGGCTCTCTCCATGTTTTTGCGGCCCGAAACAAACGCGGGTCATGCACGACCCACGATCGCTTCGTCCTCGCGCCCAGCGTTCGGGCGGCCGCTGTTGCTCTAGAATGACGCACTCCAAATTGCGTTTCGGACCGTTGTCGGTGGTTTGCGTCAGCTCAGCCGGTCCGAAGGCGTGGCCAGCCTTAGGCTTGGCCCGTCACCGTTCTATGAATTTCATGTGACAGACAGATGACTAATTAAGTATCTGCTTTTGCAGGCAATTCTTCTTTGCTCCCGGGCAGCCCGGTGCGTAGCGGCAAATGCATTGTGAAGGTGGCGCCCTGCCCCGGCGTGCTGTCGATGGTCAGCCTGCCACCGTGCCGATTGAGCACATGTTTGACCAGCGCGAGCCCCAATCCGGTGCCGCCCTGCGCCCGGCTGTCGGCAACGTCGACGCGATAGAAACGTTCGGTCAGGCGCGGCAGATGTTCCGGCGCGATGCCGGGGCCGAAGTCGCGCACCGCGATGCGCGCTTCCGGCGCGCCCGCCCGCGTCTGCCCGCGCGTGAGCGTGATGTCGACCCGCTTGCCGGCGGCGCCGTATTTGAGCGCGTTCTCGACCAGGTTCTCGAGCGCGCGAATCAGCTCGTCGCGGTCGCCGAGCGTGCTCGCCGAGCCTTGCGGCATCGCCACCTTGATGTCGACATCGCGATCGCGCGCCAGTGTCTGCAGTCCGTCGACGACCTGACGCACGATCGGCGCCAGCTCGACCGGCGTGTTCGGCTGCAGATGCGCATTGAGCTCGATGCGCGACAACGACAACAGGTCGTCGATCAGGCGCGCCATGCGGGTGGCCTGCGCCTGCATGATGCCGAGGAATTTCTCGCGCGCGGCCGGATCGTTCCTGGCCGGACCCTGCAAGGTCTCGATGAAACCGGACAGCGCGGCGAGCGGGGTGCGCAATTCGTGGCTGGCATTGGCGACGAAATCGGCGCGCATTTCCTCGACCCGGCGCAGCGGGGTGAGGTCGTTGAAGGTGAGCACCAGGATGTCGGACTGGCCGTCGCCGCCGGCGAGCTTGACCGGCGTCACGAAGGCTTCGAACCAGCGGTCGACCGGCACCCGTTGGAAGAATTCCACCTGCTGTGGCTCGCGCCGTTTGCCGGCGCGCCGGATGGCATCGACCAGCTCCGGCATGCGCAGCGCGATCAGCGCCGGCTCGCCCGGCCGCATGGCCGGCGCGATGGTGGTGGCGGCGGCATTGAAGGCGACGATCCGCCCGTCGCGGTCGAGCACGATGGCGGGGCTCGGCAGACCGGCAATCACGCTTTCGATCAGCGAGGCCTGCGGATGAGCGGAGGCGCGCGCGGGCGCCGGCGCCGCCCCCCCGGACGACAGGCCCGAAACCGGCTCGCCGGTGAGCACGCGCCAGGCACCGCGCAGCCGCTGCGGCCAATCGGTTGCCGGCATTGCCCCGGGGCGGTCGTCCTGCGTCGCCATGATCAGCCGGTACCGGTTCGTCCGATATCGTCCTCGAGTTCGCTGCGCAGCGGCTCGGCCGCATGCAACCGCTTGATCGGCTGGCGCACGCGAGCGCCATGCATGTTGAGCCAGATTTCGCGTATCCCGAGGATGGTGAGCGCGATGGCGAAAGGCACCAGATAGTAAAGCACGCGGAAAATCAGCAGGCCGGCCAGCACGTCTTCCTTGTCGAACTGCCAGAGCGCCAGCAGCATGGCGGCGTCGAACACGCCGAGGCCGCCGGGGGCGTGGCTGGCGAAGCCTAAGAGCGTCGCCGACACGAACACCACGAGGATGCCCACGAAGCCCACGCCCGGCACGGACGGCAGCAGCATGTACATCGCGAGCGCGCAGCAGGTCAGATCGAGAATGCCGATAAGGACCTGCAGCAGGGTCGACGGCCCGTTCGGCAGCCTGACCTTCCAGCCGCCCTTGCCGATCTCGCGCGGCGCGCTCCACACCCAGGCGATGTAGGAGATGAGCGCGGCCAGAAGGCCGAGCGCGATGAGGCGATTGGCGAAGGGCGGCAACTGGTCGATCGGGCTCGCCGCTCCCGGCAGATAAAGCACGCTCAAGCCCAGCACCGTGGCATTGCCGAGCCAGAAAGTCAGGCCGGCGACGAAGCAGATCTTGGCAACATCGACCGCGTCGAGACCGTAGCCGGAATAGATGCGATAGCGCACCGCGCCGCCGGTGAACACCGTGGCGCCGACATTGTGACCGACCGAATAGCTGGTGAAGCCCGACAGCGCCGCGATGCGATAGGGAATTTCCGGATGTCCGATCGTGCGCAGCGCGAACCAGTCATAGAAGGTGAGCGTGAAATAGCCGCCGGCCACGAACAGCGCGGCGGCGGCGATATGGTGCGGCGCGATCGCCTTGAGCGCGCGCATCACCTCGTCGACCTTGATGTCGCGCAGCATGTGGAACAGCACCACCACCGCGATGGCGATGATCACGAGGCTGAGCGCGACGCCCAGGCGATTCCAGCCGATCCGCTCCTGGAAAAAACGCGCCACCGCGCGCAGCGAATGCACCATCGTTCCTCCGGACCGGCACCCGGGCACACGAGCCCTCAAGCGGCGCCCGCGCGTTACCGCAACGCGCTTGGGCTCGACCCACTAGCAGAACTCATGGTGCCGCGCGAGTGGGGCGCAGCGCCGCTCCCACCCGGCCCGGGTGGCGGAATTGAGGCCGCGACGTGGCGACGCGAGCCTATCCGGCCACCGCGATCTCGAGCGGGAACTTGTCGACCACCTCGTGCCCGGTGTCGTTCACGATAAAGGTGTGCCCGAGGAAGATGCCGAATAGGCCGTCGGCGGTGATCGGGTTGGGTTCGGCCATGATGATCATGCCGGGCTTCAGCACCATATCGACATCGAGCCCGCGCACATGCTCGGCCGAGACGTGCGGATTGTCGGTGACCAGATCGATGCCGTGACACTGGGTCGGGCGCGACTGCACGCCGTTGTCGCGGAAGAAGCGGCTGGCGGTGCGCATGGCTTCGGTCGGCTTGCCGGGCGCGATTTCTGCGACAATTTTGTGATAGCCGGGCAGCGTGATCTCGTTCCAGAACTTGCGCACCATTTCGTTGGGCGGACCGACCGTGATCGGCGAGCCGACCTGCGCGGTATAGCCGCGATAGCCGGCGGCGAGCTCCATATTGATGATGTCGCCCTTCTGCAGCACGCGGTGCGAGGGCCGCGGATTGCCGAAGATCATCGCCGGATTGTCCATCGGCGTGGAGCCGATGATGAGGAAGTCGATGTCGCCGCCGCCTTGCAGAATGGCGGAGCCGGCGGCGCCGCGCAGTTCGTATTCCTTTATGCCGGGCCTCGCGATAGAGACCATGGCCTCCATGGCCTTCTGGCACAGCACGCCGGCCTTGCGCACGCAGTCGAGCTCTTCCTGGCTGTGGATCACCAGCAGCTCGTGCAGGAAATCCTTGGTGAACACCAGCTCGGCGTCCGGCAATCCGGCGCGCAGCGTGTTGTACTGGTTGACCGGCATGTAGTCTTCGTGGCGGGGGTCGATCTCCATCAGACCGATACGGCCGCGCTCGAGCTTCAATTCCTTCAGCCGCTCGACCATCACGTCGGCATAGTGCCCGTTACGGCTGTGGCGCACGTCCTTGACCGCGACCTCGACGATGCGGCGCACGGCTTCCGCGTGGGTGCCGCCCATCGAATAGATCATGGTCGGCTCGCCATCGAGCGGCACCACGACGTAACAGCAGAGCGCGTGCCATTCGACATGGCCGGTCAGCCACAGCATGCCCGCGCCGAAGCTCCAGTGGCTCGGCCCACCGGCGGCGATCACGGCGTCGAGCTTGTGCTCGCGCATCTTGTCGCGCAGCGCGGCGTAGCGCCTCGCATACTCCTTTTCGGAGAACTGCTCGTAGACGGCGTCGCGGTAATAGGGCGTGCCGCGCATATTGGCGAAGGGCAGCGCCTGATCGAGCTTGGAACGGACGACCTCCCACGGCTGCGGGCCGAGCGGAGCGCGGGGCGTCTGGATATTCATGGGAGGGACCTCGGGTTTACATAAGAAAACGGCGCGGTCTTTTCCGACCGCGCCGTTCAATGACTCATTCGGTGCATTTGCCGATGGTCACCCTGCCGCCGGCGGCTTTGACGGCGTCGGAGGCGAGCGCAAAATCGGCGACTTGGTCGACGGTCGGCTTTTTGTCGGGCTTGATGTACCCGTTCTTGACGTCGTTATCGATGCTCCACTGCGTGCGTTCCTTGTCGAGCCCTTCATTCACCGACCACACGCAATTCTTGGTCAGGTCGTCGATGGCGAATTCGACCGCTTCCTTCGGCTTGCCGGTCGCCTTCATGATGATCGGCACGACCTTGGCCTTGTCGCGATACATCGCGCGATTGGCCTCGATCATGGCCGCGGCGGCATCGACCATCAGCGGCCGGTCCTTCTCGATCCATGCGGTCGCGGCGCCATAGGCGTTGAACATGTATTTCGGCAGCAGCTCGGAGAAATCGACAAGCGCGTGCAGGCCGGGCTTTTTCTTCTCCGCGAGATAGACGTCTTCCGGATGCAGCATGACGGCGTCGACCTGGCCCGACACCAGGCCAGGCAGCCGCCCGGCGGTGCCGCCGGCAATGAACTGGACGTCATTGACCGTGAGCCCGACCGTATGCAGCACCTCGCGGCCCATGAGCCAGTTGAGGCCGCCGACACCGCCGCCGGACGCACTCAGCCGCTTTCCCTTAAGATCCTTGACGGTCTTGACGTCGGCCGCGACCTCATAGGATTGCGGCAGCCGGGGTGCCAGACCCCAGATTTGCCTGACCTTGACGCCGTTGCCGACCGCGATCGCCTGCACCGACACCAGCGCCGTGCCCTGCGCCGCCGCGGCTTTCGATGCCGCCGAGCCGCCGCCGTCGAACTGAATGATGGTGGCGTCGATGCAGTGCTTTTCGAAGAAGCCGAGCTCCTTGGCCACGTAGGGCGAGGTGTGCACCACGTTCGGCGGGGCCACCGAGACGCCGATGTTGATCTTCCGCATCGACGAGCACGCGGCCGAGGCGGCGTCCGCCGCCACCAGGGCGCCGGCGAGTACGACGAGGCCGAGCGCGCGGCGTTGCCAATGTGATTTGTGCATGAGAACTCCTCCCGTTCAATCTGCTGTGGTCGATTGTGCGTTTATGCCGGCTTTTGATGCGCCGGTCGTATTGGCGGATTACTCCTGGTTGCCGGCCCGCGTCCATGGCGCGACGTAAACCTCGAGCACACGGACCAGTGCGGTCAGTGAAACGCCGAGGATGCCGAGCACGACGATCGGCACGAACATCTTGTCGACTTCGTAGGTCGAGGCCGTGCGCACGATGAGATAGCCGATGCCGGAAATCGACGTGTAGAGGTCGGCGAGCACCATGCCGATCAATCCGCGCCCGACCGCGAGCCTGAGGCCCGTGACGATGAAGGGCAGCGCGCCCGGCAGCACGATGTTCATCCACAATTGTCGCTCGCTCAAGCGGAACGAACGCCCCACTTCGAGCAGCTTACGGTCGACGTTCTTGACGCCCTGGTAGGTGTTGATGGCCATCGGGAAGAAGGCGAACAGGAACAGAATGATGATCTTCGCCGACGACTCGAAGCCCGCCCACAAAACGATCAGCGGCACCAGCGCGACGCTCGGGATCGAATAGAGGAAGGTGATATAGACGCCGAAGGCGATATCCGCGACCCAAAAGCGCGCCAAAACGAGGCCGACCGCCACGCCGACCACCACGGCGATGCTCAGGCCGACGACGAGAACGAACAGGCTCGGCGCCAGATAGGTCCACAACTCGCCCGACCCGATCATGACGACGGCGGCCTTGGCGACGGCAATCGGCGTCGTGAACAGGGTCTGATCGACCTTGGCGCCCAATATCTGCCAGAGCGTCAGCACGCTCACGAGCGACACGAGCCGGATCGCCACATTGATCAAAAAGGCCCGCCGCCGGCGCGCGATCGCCACCTGCTTGGCGCGCGCGCGGTCGTCGGCCTCGCTGCGCAGGCCGACCGCCGTCATGCCTGGCTCGTCCACCCCGACACTCATGCGCCCACCGCCTGCCTTGCGCCCGCGCGCTGCGGCCGCGCGTGATGAAGCTGCCGCCAGATATGCGCCCGCATTTCCGCGAAGCGCGGATCGGAACGAACCGTCTCGACATCGCGCGGATGCTCGAACGGCACGTCGATCATCTCCTTGATGCGGCCGGGCCGCGCGCTCATCACCGCGACCCGGTCGCCGAGCAGAAGCGCCTCGTCGATCGAATGGGTGATGAACACCATGGTCTTGCGCTCTTCCGGGCGCTCCATCAGATTCAACAGCTCCTCCTGCAGGATTTCGCGCGTCTGCGCGTCGAGCGCGGCGAACGGCTCGTCCATCAACAGGATCGACGGGTTGATCGCGAGCGCGCGCACCAAGCCGACGCGCTGCTGCATGCCGCCCGACAACTGATAGGGATAGTGCTTTTCGAAACCGCTCAAGCCGGCGAGATCGAGATAATGCCCGACCCGCTCCTTGATGCGCGCGGCCGGCGCGCCCGCCATGGCGAGGCCGAAGGCGGCGTTGTCATACACGGTCTTCCACGGCAGCAGCCCGAAGTGCTGGAACACCATGGCCACGCCTTCGGGCGGGCCGGTGACCGGCTTGCCGTTAACCAGGAGTTTGCCGTCGCTGATGTCGGTCAGGCCCGCAATGCAGCGCAGCAATGTGGTCTTGCCGCAGCCGCTCGGACCAACGACGCAGAGAATTTCCTGATTATGCACGCCGAGCGTGAGCTGGTGGAACGCGACGACGGTGCCGTCGAGAAAAAGTTTGCTCGCATTGTCCGCGGCAATCGCAAAGGCCTCGCCGGTCCGCGTCGAGGTCATTGGCTATCACTCCCTGGGAACACGCCGTCCACTTCCCCGAACTGGTGTCGGGGCGCGCCGCAACACTTCTGCCCGGCGGGCTCGAAGTCAAGCGAAATGGAAACAGCCATGCGCCACGCGGCCGACCGGCGCGCGTTGCGCGACGTTCGCAATGTTCGGCTGGCGAAAAACTCACGGGGTGAGACCGAACCCTCCCCGTCTCGTGGGCCTTACGCCAGGCGCATCCGCGAGTCGCGTGGACGCTGCCCAACGATCGAACCGATTACCGCCGCCGCCGCGCGAAACGAAACGCCGGCGCCCCGGCCCCGGTCCCGGCAATCAGGGAATCGTGACGGGCGGCGGCGAACTTCGGCCACAGTCCGCGCGTTCCATGACCGTCACCGGACGGGGCGACGAAAGCCGCGATACATTATGACCGACACCGTTCATTCCTCGCCCGCCGCTTCGCAGCCCAACCGCCGCGATTTTCTCTACGTGGCGACCGCCACCGTCGCCGGTATCGGCGCCGCCATCACTTTGGTGCCGCTGATCGCGCAGATGAATCCCGATGCCGCGACGCTCGCCGCCGGCGGACCGGTCGATTTCGACCTGAGCAAAGTGGCGCCCGGCCAGCAGGTGGTGGTGCGCTGGCGCAGCCGCCCGATTTTCGTCACCCACCGCACCGACGCGCTGCTCAAGGAACTGCAATCGCCCGCGCTCATCGACCGGCTCGCCGATCCCAAGTCGAGCGAGGTGCAGCAGCCACCCTATGCGGACAATTGGCACCGCTCGGTGAAGCCGGAATTTGGCGTGCTGGTCGGCATCTGCACGCATCTCGGCTGCATCCCGCTGTTCTATCCGCAGCCGAACGCGAGCCAGCCGGCCGCCGACTGGCCGGGCGGCTATTTCTGCCCGTGCCACGGCTCGAAATACGACCTGGCGGGCCGCGTCTTCAAAGGCGTGCCGGCGCCCTACAATCTGCCGGTGCCGCCCTATCGCTACATCAGCGACACGACGATCCGCATCGGCGAGAATCCGGCGAACTCCACATTCGACTTCGGCTCGATCCGCCAGATTTGAGCGCGCGGCCGTTCGCGCCCTAGCGCTGGATCGCGCGCAAATAGGCGGCGACGTCGCGCGCGTCCTGATCGCTGAACTTGAACTCCGGCATGTCGGGGTGCCCGGAAGAGATGCCGCGCTCGAGCCGGCGCGGCAGCTCGTCGAGATCGAAGCTGCGGCCGAGCGTGCGGAACGGCGGCGCGCCCACATGCGGGCTCTTGCCGGTCACGCCGATGGCGTGGCAGCGCGCGCAGAACTCCTGGACCAGCGCGCGGCCGTGACGGGCGGGCTCCTGCGCCTCGGCGCGCGCGGCCACGGTTAACAGCAGCAGGAGAGACAGCATCAGCCGCATGAGAAACTCCATCGCGCCCGCGCGTCGTGCGGGCGATTCTTTCTTAGCAGGCGAGACCGCGCATGTCCGCGCCGCGCGGGCGGTCCCGCTGCAACAGTTCCCGCTCAAAGTCGCCAATCCGGCGCTTTCCCTATGGAATTAATTCAACGGCTGGAATATGTCTCTTGCCAATTCCCGAAGCCCACAAACCACCGTTCGAATCGATGGTTCGCGAAGGCGCACCGCACCGATGCTGATTTATCTGCCCATCGCGGACCTGCCCCTCAACATCTTCGTCCTGCTGGCGACCGGGCTTGCGGTCGGCTTCGTGTCGGGCATGTTCGGCGTCGGCGGCGGCTTCCTGATGACGCCGCTTCTGATCTTTCTCGGCATCTCGCCCGGCGTGGCGGTCGCCAGCGTCTCCAGCCACATGGCGGCCTCCTCGTTCTCTGGCGCGCTCAGCTATTGGCGCCGGCGCACCATCGACCTGCAGATGGCGGCCGCGCTGCTCGCCGGCGGCCTGCTCGGCACCTGGAGCGGGGTCTGGCTGTTCACCACGCTGCGCACGGTCGGCCAGCTCGATGTCGTGATCGCCTTCTCCTACCTCCTGATGCTCTCGGCGATCGGCGGGCTGATGGTGAGCGAAAGCGTGCGCAGCATCCTGCGCAAGCGCCAGAACAAGCCGAGCGTGCTGCGCCGCTCCGGCGCGCACACCTGGGTGCACGGGCTGCCGTTCAAGTTCCGTTTCAAGCGCTCGAAGATCTATGTCTCGGTCATTCCGGTCTGCGGCATCGGCTACATCATCGGCGTGCTCGGCGCGGTCATGGGCATCGGCGGCGGCTTCGTGCTGGTGCCGATGCTGATCTACTTCCTGCGCATGCCGACCAACACCGTGATCGGCACCTCGACCGTTTTGACCACCGCGACCATGGCCATGGCGACCGTGATGCACGCCGTCTCGAACCATTTGGTCGACGCGGTGCTGTCGGTCATCCTGATGGTCGGCGGCGTGGTCGGCGCGCAGTTCGGCGCCCGCACCGCGCAGAACATGCCGGCGGAGCGGCTGCGCCTCTTGCTCGGCCTGCTCATCCTCGCGGTCGGTTTCCGGTTCGGCTACGACCTGCTCACCCGGCCTGAAAACCTCTATTCGATCCGCCCGCTGGGAACCGAATCGTGATCGCGCTCCTGCGTCCCTCCTTGCTCGGACTGGCGGCGCTCGCGCTACAGGCGGCTCCGGTGACGGCGGAGGAACTGGTCTCGACCATCGCGCCGGAATTGATCTCGATCTCGTCGAGCTATAGCGGCAGTTCGGTGGTGGCCTTCGGCGCGATCCAGGCCGACAAGCCGCGCGCGCACCCCTACGACGTCATCGTCACGGTGAGCGGCCCGCGCCAATCGGTGGTGACCCGCCGCAAGGAGCGCATCGCCGGCGTCTGGCTCAACAAGAGCAGCCAGACCTTCACCGACATCCCGTCCTTTCTGGGCGTGTTCGCCAATCGCCCGTTCGAGGACATCGCCAGCGCGGAGGCGCTGCGCAAGCATCGCATCGGCCTCGAGCGCGCGCTGTTCGCCGAAAGCACGGCCGACCAGAGCGATCCCTTCATGGAAAACCTGATCAAGATCAGGACCGAGGAAAAGCTCTATACCGAGCAACCCAAGGGCGTGACTTTCTTAAGCCCGACCGCGTTCCGCGTCGATATTCCGCTGCCGCAAAGCGTGCTGATCGGCGAATACAAGGTCGAGTTCAAGGTGTTCTCGGACGGTGTGCCGCTGGTGCAAAGGGTGTCGGCCTTCCACGTCGCCAAGGTCGGCATCGAGGAATTCGTCATCAAGGCGGCGACCGACTACAGCCTGCTGTACGGACTGGCGACGACGATGGCCGCGCTGATGATGGGCTGGATGGCCTCGATCATATTCCGCAAGGATTGAGTGGCGACTGGCCGGCGCGCGCAAGCTCGCCGCTCATGGGAGCGGCGCTTGTCGACGATCCGCCTCGTCGTCATGGCCGGGCTTGTCCCGGCCATCCCGCCTAGGCGGGGCACTCTCCGTTCCTAAGCGAGATCGCCGGGACGCAAGGGCGTTAACGCCCGGCGATGACGGCCCTGGAAATCACACCACGCGCGCTTCGGTGATGAAGCCCCAGGCCGGCTCGTAGCGGTGCAGGTAATAGATCGGCCGCGTCTGCATGGCGGCGGGATAGTCGCCCTTGCGCAGCGTGGTCGCGATGCAGGGCATCACGACGGCCGGAACCTTGCCGACGCGGCCTTCGGCCGCGCGATGAACATGGCCGCTGAACAGGCCGACGATCCGGTCCGAATGCTGCAAGGTCTCGGCCAGCCGCGTCATCGCTTCCTGCGGCTCGAAATGGATCGGGTCGGGACCGACCGGAACCACGAAGGGCGGATGATGCGCGAACACCGCGATCGGCTTCGTGGTCTCGGCATCGATCATCTCAATCAGACGCCGGGCGCGCTCGGCGCAGAAGTTGCCCTTGTTGCTCTGCGTGGACAGCGTATCGAGCGCGATCAGCCGGACGGGGAAGTCCTCGACCGCATAGTCGATGAAGGGAGAATCGGGGGAAATGTAGCCGCGGCGCGCGAACGCCGCGCGCAAGTGCCCGCGGTCGTCCTTGTTGCCGGGGATCACATAGACCGGCGCGCGCGCTTGGCCGAGGATGGCCGCTGCGGTGGCGTATTCGTCCGCGCGGCCGTTATGGACGATGTCGCCGGTGTGGAAGATGAGATCGGGCGCCGGATCGAGCGCATTGATGGCGGCGATGGTGCGCTCGAAATCGCCGATTCTGCGGTCGCTGTCGGGCGTGTCGAGCGCGATGTGGGTATCGGAAATCTGCGCAATGATCATGTATGCGGCCGCTGGAGCGGATTCCATTTCGTTTGACGCATCCCTATCGGTGTCACCCGCGGGCTTGTCCCGCGGGTCCCGTTTAGGGACGTCGTGCCCTCCTAAGCGGGATGGCCGGGACATAAGGGCGTTTACGCCCGTCTTCGACGGGCTTTGCCCGGCCATGACGAGCCACTCAATCCGGAAGGCGCACTACCCCGCCTTCTTCAGGCTGGCGTAGTACTTGCGCAAAATATCCACCACTTCCGGCCGGCTGAACTCGGGCGGCACTTCGGCGCCGCTCGACAGCATCTCGCGCTGCTGCGTGCCCGAGATCGAGATGTGATCCTTCGGGTCGTGCGGGCAGGTCTTGGCGGTCGCCATGCCGTAGCATTTGCGGCAGTAGAAGGTGACGTCGATCTTCAGCGGCTTGCACAGGAGCGCGCCCGGCCAGAGCTGATCGAAGATGTGATGCGCGTCGAACGGGCCGTAATAGCTGCCGACGCCGGCATGGTCGCGCCCGACGATCAGATGCGAGCAGCCGAAATTCTGCCGGATCAGCGCATGCAGCAGCGCCTCGCGCGGGCCCGCATAGCGCATCTCGATCGGATAGCCGGCCTGGATCACCGTGCGCGGCCGGAAATAATTGTCGATCATCGCCTGGATCGCCTGGGTGCGCACCTCGGCCGGGATGTCGCCTTCCTTCAGCTTGCCGAGCACCTGATGGATGAACACGCCGTCGGAGACTTCCGCCGCGATCTTCACCAGGTATTCGTGGCTGCGGTGCATCGGGTTGCGCGTCTGGAAGGCGGCGACCGTCGACCAGCCGCGCTCGAGGAACATCGCGCGCGCCTGCGCCGGGCGGATATAGAGGTCGGGGTATTTGTGCGGATATTCACCTTCGCTCAGCACCATCACCGGCCCGGCGAGATTGACCTCGCCCTGCGCATAGACCTTGGCGACGCCGGGATGCTTGGGGTCGGTGGTGCGATAGACGTGCTCGGCCTCGAGTTTCTTGTCGATCGCGTATATCTCACGCACCTGCATGATGGCGAGGATTTCGCCGCTCTCCTCGTCGGCGAGCGCGACTTCCTCTTCGGCATGAATGCTGTCGCCGAGCTCCTGCGACACCGACAGCGTGATCGGGATCGGCCAGAACACGCCATTGGCGAGCTTCATGTCGACGCAGGTACCGCGCCAGTCTTCGTAACCCATGAAGCCGTCGAGCGGCGTGTAGGCGCCCATGGCGAGCATCGCCACGTCGGAGACCGCGCGCGAGTCGAGCGGCACCTTGCGCAGCTTTTCGGCGCGCTTGCGTTCCTCGGCCCGCTCGGACTCCAGCAGCAGCAGCGGCTTGAGCTCCTGCGAGTGATGCGGCGGCACGAGTTGCGGCATGACAATTCCTTCGTGAGATCGATCGTGATCGCGCGACCCGAGAGATCGCCGAAACGCTTAGTGCGAGTTTCGATTGGGATCGCCTCAATCTCCGCTCGTCCCCGCGAAAGCGGGGACCCAGCTCGAACTCAGTACTGGATTCCCGCTTTCGCGGGAATGAGCGGTGAACTGGGCAATTCCGTCTAAATGCAAACCGGTCTACGGCTTCTTCGGGGTCTTGTACTCGACTTCCTTCTGCATCGGCTCCCAGACGGTCTCGTAGCCGACAAAGCCCTTCTCATTCGGCTGCATCTGGCGCGTGGTCAGGAAGCGCGACTTGCCGTCGGGCACTTTCGTGTTGGGTTTCGCATCGCTCATAGGTCACCTTTTGTCGTGAGGCGGAATGGTACGTGTCGGAACTCATAGGGGCCGCAGGCGCGACGGATCGATATTCGGCTGCGCGCCGACCGCCCCGCCCGCTCTCATCTCTTCCTCGGTCGCGTCGCGCACCGTCAAAATCTTGAGCGTGAACACGACATCGCGCCCGCACAGCGGGTTGTTGCCGTCGACGGTGAGCGTCTCGTCGTCGATCCGCGTCACCAGGAAACTGCGCGTCTCGCCGCGGTCGTTCTCCATCAGGATGGAGGTGCCGACTTCGCGGTATTCCTCCGGCACGTTGTCGATGTCGTCGGTGAAGACCAGCGACTCGTCGCGCGGGCCGAAGATCTCGTTGCCGTCGATCGGCACCTCGATCACGTCGCCGGCGGCCTTGCCCTCGAGCTGCATATGGACGGACGGCGCCAGGATTTCGTTGTGGCCGTGCACATAGCCGAGCGGAAATTCGATCATGGTGAGCACGCGGCCGGTCTTCTTGTCGGTCACCTTGTAGGTGAGCTCGACGAACTTGCCGTCCTGGATGGTGTCGCTCATGTCGAATCCAGCTACTCAGAAGATGGAAGCCGCGAAAATTTTGACCTCGTCGTTCTCATAACCGAGGACGAGCCGGCCCAGCCATTCGCCGTCCTTCTTGGTGCTCCGCTGCCGGTAGAGCACCGTCACGTGCTCGCCGCGGCGGATGGTGCCGAGAAAGTCGAACTTGTCGGACAGGTTGCGGGCGAGTTCGCTGTTGGCGAACTGATGGTTCACCGTGACCTGATTCATCGCGAGCGCGAACGAGCGGGCGAAGTTCTTGACGAAGTCTCCGTACTTGCCCTCGTTCGAAAATTTCAGGAGATCGCGCCACAACGGTTCGGCCAGGGCGCGGATTTCCTCGTCGGATTTCTCGATAATGTTCACGCGTGTTTACTGCAGCCTTTGAGAGATCGGTTTCAGCGGGCCAATCAAAAAAAGACCAACACGCGAATGTCGGTCTTTTTTGTGGCCCGGCGGACGTTCAACGCGAACGCCCGCCCGGGGACATTACTTATCGTCGGCGCCGACCAGGTGATAGCAGGGCGCCTTTTCCATGGTGTATTCGCCGGTCTTCGGATCGCGGCGCGACACGGTCAAGACGTGCCAGTTGGCGTCGTCCACCTTCATGGCGTCGCCACGGTAGTAGTAGCCCGGCCAGCGCGTTTCCTTGCGGAACAGCGTGTGCTGGGTCACGCACTCGGCGGCGCGATGGCGGTGCTTGAGCTCCCAGGCGCGCAACAGCTCGTGGATATCCTTGGCCGCCAGGCACTCGAGATCCTCTTCCATGATCTTGAGCTTCTTGAGACCGATATTCAGGAGCTTCTCGTTCGTCATGTAGCTGACGGTGACGCCGCCGCAATACTCGTCCATCAGCTTCTGCAGACGGTCGAGGCCCTGCTTGGGGTTGATGTAGTGCGGATTGACGTCGCCCGCGACGATCTCGTTGCGGTAGACCTTGTAGTGCTCGAGCGGCTTGTAGATTTCCTG
>DASZQT010000179.1:0-1626 GCA_035549515.1 Pseudolabrys sp.
GACGCACCGAGTCTCGACGAGTTGCTCGATAAGATTTCCGCGATGGCGCTCGATGTGCTGCCGGACAATCATCCAGAAGTCGATCCGGGCTCGGTCTATTTCCAACTCACCGCCTTACGTGAAGCCGAACCGGCCGCTTGATGGCGCAGCATTTCGACCGCGCATTGCGGATCTGCTCCGCGCTGCGGGGTGCACGATGGTTCGCCAGGGCAAAGGCAGCCGTGAAATTTGGTATAGTCCGATAACCCAACGAAATTTTCCGGTTACGATCGGCATCGCGAGCCGCCACACCGCGAATGCAATTCTGCGACAGGCGGGACTGCCGAAGGCTTTCTGATGGGCTGTAGCTTGGGGCGCTACGACACGATGTGTCCGCAGACCCACGTGTGACCCCCAAGCCCCCTCGATTACCTAAAACTTTACTAATCATTTACCAAAAGGCCGGAAGACTAGCGCATGGCGGCGCGATGCGCGCAATGCTTGCCATGATCGTGCGCGCAAATTGCACCGTGTCCCGGCTTCGAGCGGCCTCGCGCACACACCGCGCGCGTCCAGCGGCGATGCCGCGACAATGCCGGGCAGGACATTTCGTTTTCATGGCTTCGTTGGCGGCCCTCGGCATCGAGGGCAGAGGGGATGAAGAGCCGGTCGCGATGGGTGGTCGAGGCTTCCTCGCACGCGTGTTGAAAGGGCAGACGGAACGGCACGCCTTCGCCGCGCCGCCGCCTTCGCCGTCGTTCGCCGTGCCGTCGGTCATCGCGCGCTGGCAGCGCACGGTGCGGCGCTGGGGCGTCATGCTCGACGACATCGAACTGCCGCGCGGGCTGGGCGCCTCCGGAGTCGCGCTCCTGCTGCTCGCGAGCGTGAGCTATGGCGTGGTGCGCGGCGGGCATCAGCAGGAATTGTCCGCCAATGTGCAGGACCTCTGCGACGGCGTCGCCAATGTGCTCGGCTTCCGCATTTCCGAAGTCGCGCTGTCGGGCGAGCACGCGCTCGGCCGCGCGCAGGTGCTCGCGATTGCCGGCATCACCGACCGTTCCTCGTTGTTGTTTCTCGACGCCGGCGCGGTGCGCGCGCGGCTGATGGCCAATCCCTGGATCGCCAGCGCCACCGTGCTCAAGCTCTATCCGAGCCGGCTGACCATCCAGATCAAGGAGCGCCAGCCCTTCGCGCTCTGGCAGAAGGACGGCCAGGTCTCGGTGATCGCGCATGACGGCACCGTGCTCGATACCCAGGTGCCGGCGAGCCTCACCGCGCTGCCTTTGCTGGTCGGCAAGGGCGCCGAGCGGCAGGGCGCCGAGATGCTGGCGCTGGTCGCCCGCTATCCGGTGATCGCGCGTCAGGTCGAAGCCTTGGTGCTGGTGGCGGAGCGGCGCTGGAATCTGCACCTGAAGACGGGCGTGGAAGTGCTGCTGCCGGAGAGCGAGCCGGAGCAGGCCCTGCGCCAATTGGTCGATCTCGACCGCGCCAAGAAACTTTTGTCGCGCGACATCGTCGCCGTCGATCTGCGGCTGTCCGATCGCGTCACCGTGCGCCAGTCGGATGCCGCTTTCGCCGCGCGCGACGCCGCCCTCAAGGCGGCCGAGAAGGCCGCCAAGCAAAAGAAGAAGGGGGGCGAGGCGTGAT